>NZ_RCBY01000409.1 GCF_003838195.1 Okeania hirsuta | reverse complement strand
ACTGCGAAACGAGAAGCCCACACTATACCGCAAGGTTAGTGTGGGAGTATGTCACAACCAGAACAGTACGATACTCTACTTCAGCTAGCTGCGTTGCACAATGACGAATGATTACGAGAATTGAGGAATTTGCCGATGTTTCAAATCATAAACCAGCAAGTCCATTGATCTGTACAACATATCAATGGACTTGGAGTAGTACAAAGTTTTGCGATTTTTGGAAGATTCTCAAGTGCAAAATAGCTAAACTGCATCAATTAATAGCTAGACAAAGGTTAGACTGGCAATTCAAACTTGCTGATCATTTGTTCAGTATAGGAAATTTTTCTCCAAGTGCGGTGTTGCGGAGGACATTGAACTTTAAAATCTTTGGTATAGACTTGGGAAATCAGCTAAATCTATAAATATCAAGTTCAGAAAATTAATTATAACTAAAGTATTATTCTAAAGTAAACTAAATAATTACAAAATGTAAATGTTCCTTGATTCTAAACTTTTGATAGATAAATAATGACCATTACTTACACATTTTTGGGTAAAGGTGGTACAGGTCGAACTACCATTGCATTTGCCACTGCCAAACAATACGCTAGCCTTGGTAAACGAGTCTTATTTGTCGGACAAGAACCAACTCCTGCATTATCCTTGTTATTAGGTGCTAATATTGGCCCAGAACCTACAGAAATAGACTCCAATCTCAAAGCAGTCAATATTCAGGCAGCAAGTTTACTAGAAAGCGGTTGGGAAGAACTGAAAAAACTAGAAGCTGAATATATCCGTACACCCTTCTTTAAAAAGGTATATGGTCAAGAACTGGGAGTATTACCAGGAGTAGAAGGAATTCTGACGATTAATACTATGCGGGGATATAGTACTAGTGGGGAATATGATGTAATTATTTATGATGGCACAGGAGATAAGGAGACTTTACGACTTTTGGGTTCGGCGGAAATTATGAGTTGGTATATTCGTCGCTTCCGTCAAGTTCTTCTCGACTCAGATGTCTACAAAGCTATTTCTCCATTTGTTCAACCTATTAGTAGTGCTATTCTAAATGTTGATTGGACAGGGGATAATTTTTCTCAACCTACTGAAAAAATCAATGAACTGTTAGATAATGCTAAAGCTACTATAGCTGACCCAAATAGAGTAGCAGCATACTTGGTTACTACTAAAGATCCAGCAGCGATCGCCACAGCAAAATATTTATGGGGAAGTTCCCAACAAGTTAATCTGACTGTAGGGGGAGTAATTCTGAATCAGGCAGATTTAGCGGATAATGTTGCTGATGAATTTGCACCACTATCTGTAACTCCGATTCCCCGTCGTTCTACTGAAGATTGGCAACCTCTAATGGATGCTCTGCCAGATTTTAGTCAAGCAGTTAAGGCTCCTAAGCCTATCATCATAGATATTCAAAAAAGTCAAGTAAGTTTATTTTTGCCTGGTTTTGATAAAAAACAAATTGGACTTACTCAATATGGACCAGAAGTAACAATTGAAGCTGGAGACCAAAGAAGAAATATTTTCCTTCCACCTCCTCTTAGCGGAAAACCTGTAACTGGTGCAAAGTTCCAAGATGGTTATTTGATTATTTCTTTTTAGAGGCAGTAGGGAGTAGGCAGTAGGCAGTAGAGAAGATGGGGTGACGGGGAGTAGGAAAAAAGATTGATTTTTTGCTTTGCTCAAAAGTTTATAGTAATTTTCAGAGATATTAACTACACAACCAAAACCAAAATCTTGTAGGGATTTTTCATGGAATGTCCCTACAGTAGTCTACTAAAATAAAAACTGTTGTAATTTCAAAAAAGTAGGTTGAAAAACTTCTCACAAAACATTTTCAAACTTAGTATATAAATTACTTTGACCAAAAAGTAAGGTCATAACCTTTCCCTTTTAAGGGTATGAAAAGCGGTCGAGAGATGGGGAAGAAACCTTGCCATATCCAATCGACCAAGAGAACAGAAACTTCAGGATTTTCTGGCCTCCCTATTCCATAGAGGTACTGATAACTGATAACTGATAACTGATAATTGATAACTGATAACTGAAATGACTAATCGAGAAACAAAAACAGAAGAAAATAGCACTGCTAAAACCAGACAAATATTAGGAATGAAAGGTGCAGCAAGTGGAGAAACTAATATTTGGAAAATCCGCTTGCAACTAATGAAACCCATAACTTGGATTCCTTTAATCTGGGGAGTAGTTTGTGGAGCTGCATCTTCAGGAAATTATAGCTGGAATCTAGAAAATGTACTACAGTCTGCTACTTGTATGTTAATAGCAGGACCTTTGATGGCGGGTTATACGCAAACTTTAAATGATTTTTATGACAAAGAAATAGACGCTATTAATGAACCTTATCGACCGATTCCTTCAGGTGCAATTTCTATTCCTCAAGTTGTGACTCAAATTCTAGTTTTGTTACTATCAGGGGTTGGCATATCATATATTCTCGATTTGTGGGCTGGTCACGATTTTCCAATGATTACTATATTGTGTTTGTTCGGAGCATTTTTAGCTTATATTTATTCAGCACCTCCACTAAAGTTAAAACAAAATGGTTGGTTAGGAAATTATGCTTTAGGTTCTAGTTATATTGCTTTGCCTTGGTGGACTGGTCATGCTTTATTTGGAGAGTTAAATTTAACAATTGTAATTCTGACTTTGTTTTATAGTTTTGCTGGATTAGGAATTGCTGTAGTTAATGATTTTAAGAGTGTGGAAGGAGATGAAAAGTTGGGTTTAAAATCATTACCAGTTATGTTTGGCATTGGTACGGCGGCTTGGATTTGTGTATTAATGATTGATATTTTTCAAGCTGGAGTGGCAGCTTATTTAATTAGTATTCAAGAAAATTTGTATGCTGTAATTTTGCTATTGATGGTAATTCCTCAGATTACTTTTCAGGATATGTATTTTCTCAGAAATCCTCTAGAAAATGATGTGAAATATCAAGCAAGTGCCCAACCTTTTTTAGTATTAGGTATGTTAATTACTGGTTTAGCTCTGGGTCATGCAGGAGTTTAGTCTTTTCAGTTATTAGTTAATAAGAAGAAGCAAGAAGCAAGAAGGTTAAAGATTTTCTAATGTTGATATTATTAATTTGAACTGGAACCCGCCCTTACTATTAGACTTCTCTAATAAGACCCCACCCTTAAGGGCGGAGTTTAAATATAATCAATCCCACAGAAATCATCAATTATTTCCCCCTACTCCCTATTCCCTATTTTTTGAATTTTCAACAGACAGAATAAACTAGATTTCATCGAATGACAAAAAAACAAAAAAAGTCGATATTAGCAGTAAACGTCTAATTGGAATTGCCCTCAGTCGTTGGGTAGAATGGGTGAGTCAAATTCCGAATGTTACTGTCAAAGAAATTATTTCTTCAGACTTCCAGTGGGTAAGTTGAGAAGGGTATGTTTTGCTGCGTGTTTCTAGTCAAGAGTATGGAGAGTTTCTTGTTGTGAATGAAATGCAATTAAGGTAAAACACAGAAATGCCACTTCGGATGTATGCTTATGCCGTATTAGCAGAAGAAAAATACAAAAAACATATTTATACGGTATTAATAAATATTCTCCAACCGAGCACAACCACAGAAATAGTCAAAAGAGGTGAACAACGAGGCGAACAAAGAGGAATACTTTCTGGAATAGAACTAGGGTTAGAATTGAAATTTTGCTCTTTAGGAAAAGAGATATTTTCAGAGATTAATGCTATTGAAAATATTCAGGTTTTTTGAAGAAGGAGACAGGAGACAGGAGACAGGAGACAGGAGGAAAATTACATGGG
>NZ_RCBY01000408.1 GCF_003838195.1 Okeania hirsuta | reverse complement strand
TACATATATTGAGGAAAGAATTATCCAAAAATATCTACTTTCGGATTTCATCATTCCTGATTCTGCAACGCCTGACTAATTCTAAATAGACATCTCCAATAATATAATAAAACCTACATTCCGCAGATTAACGGTGCTGTTGGGGGATTTTTTTTCCGGCTATATTATATATAATACCATCTGTGTGGCCAAATAGCGATCGCTAGTCTCAAAACATTGCTGATTCTGTCATTGAATAGTCTAGAGATATTATAGCGGTTTTCACAAAGGTAGACTTGCATTGCTTCTGCCTTCTGCCCTCTGCCTTCTGCCTTTAAGCCAAAATCTCTGTATTCTATGTTAATGAAAACTGCTATAATGATGGGTTGAGAAGCAATTAAATGCGTTGGCGGAGCCTAGCGGTAGCTATATCGCGCTCTTGAATGCAATCGCAGTACATCCTCTAGGAAACTGAATGGATGCGATTAGCTCAAAGGGATAAATTTTCACCTACATCACTCATGGCCAAAATATTGAAATCCTTACCCTGCCTTACTTGAAAAATATTTAAAATTTCTACTATAACCTGCGGAATGTGGGATAAAAAGTAAAATCAATTCTTATCCAGAAATCATCCATTACTCTTCCCTGTTCCCAGATCCGGTGTTCCCTCTTTTGGAGGAGATGTCTAATGGAAATACTTGTACAGTCTGCCTCTTGGCCTCTACCTCGAGGACAAAGCCCGTTAATAATTATCTAATACCTTCATTATTGACATTAGGAACAGGTTGAAGTTACTGGCAAAATCTGCTCCATAAAATTGCTGACCACATATTACATTTTTATAAAAAAAACTTAATAACTTTTTGTCAAGTGTTATAAACCATACATTATTTTAGCTCCACTAATAATGAAAATTAGCTAAATTATAGAAAGTAGTAAAACTCAAAAAATCTATATGCCTGGAATGATTCAAGCTAAAAATGAGCTAGAGGAAAAATTAAAAATGCCAAGCAAAATATTATTAGTAGATGATGAACCAGGGTTACGGGAAGCCGTACAAGCTTATTTAGAAGATAGTGGATTTAATGTAAACGTTGCCAGTAATGCTAATCAAGGATGGGATATCCTACAATCATATTTACCAGACTTAGTAATTACAGATATTATGATGCCTCAAATAGATGGCTATCAATTTCTACAAAAATTACGAGAAGATCCAAGATTTAAAGCTTTACCAGTAGTATTCTTGACCGCCAAAGGAATGACTACAGACCGCATTCAAGGTTATCAAGCAGGTTGTGATGCTTACCTTTCTAAACCCTTCGATCCTGAGGAGTTAGTAGCTATAGTCGAAAATTTGTTAGAACGTCGAATAGTAGCGAAAAGCCCAAATGAAGGGGAAAATACTTCAGATATTGCTGTTTTAGCAAGTCAAATTGCCGAAATTAAAGCAATGTTAATGGGGAAAAATACAATCGCTCAAACCCCATCACCAATTAAAATAGATTTAACCCCAAGAGAGCAAAGTGTATTAGATTTAGTAGCCAGAGGGCTAATGAATAAAGAAATAGCTAGAGACCTAAACACCAGTGTCCGCAATGTAGAAAAGTATGTCAGTAGACTATTTACGAAAACTGGTACAAACAGCCGAACAGAATTAGTTCGTTATGCTCTAGAGCATGGGTTAACTAAATAGTATGATAGTCCTGCTCGCGTAATGGTAGATGAGGATGAACAACGACGCTTCATGGGAGCAAGATACAAGCAAGGGAGCAAGATGGTCCCACTCCACATTTTATTGAGCAGGGGAGTGGGGGAGTGGAGGAGAAGTTAAAGATAATAATATCAGGACTTAGGCACTGACATTGGAAAATCCAAAGGTTTTGTATTCCAGAAAGGGATTTAGCCAGATTTGTCTCCTAAATGGAAGTTGTTCTCGATCTTTACAGCAGTGTCCATTCTGAAGAACAACCATTAATTAATATGGATGAAGCCTCTGTGCAACTTCAAGGACATCTCTAGGAAACCATCCCCATGAAGCCAGGAGAAGACAAAAAAGAAGATGATCACTATACTGCTCTATAAAACTGATACAAAGCGTCACATAACGTGACAATCTGATGTTTACTTCCTGCTTCCACTGAGGCCGTCGGCGGTTACTCATCCACAGGCATTCACGGTCGAACCGACCGCATCTCTCAAATTTATACTGGCGTTTAAATCTCTGTCTATTGACAAGCCACATGACTGGCAGTCATAAGTCCTTACATTTAATGGCATATCCTGAACATGACCACAGTTAGAACAAGTCTTTGATGATGGAAAAAACCTGTCAACTAATACTAACTCAGAACCATACCATTGACACAGAGCATGCAAGTTGTCTCCTAAACTCATAAAATCCTTGGTCGGCTATTGATTTAGCTAGCTTATGGTTAGCTAACATACCACTAACATTTAAATCTTCTATGACAACTCTGCCGTGGTTCTTGGCTAGATATGTTGTCAATTTATGAAGTGCGTCTTTACGGATGTTAGCTATCTTTCTATGTAGCTTGGCAATTTTCAGTTGTATTTTTCGCCAATTAGCTGAACCAATTTCTTTATTCCGGTTTAGATATTGTAGTTGAGAAAGCTTGGCTTCAAACTGGCGATATGACTTGACGCTTTCAAAGACTTTCCCATCACTTAAAGTTGCTAATGTTTTAATGCCTAAATCTAGGCCTACAACTTCAGTAGTTTTTGGTGTTAGATATTGAGTAAATTCATAAGCAAAACTTAAATACCAATCACCTGCCTGTTTACTAATAGTTATTTTTTGAGTAGTTGCTTCAATAGGTTCATAAGTTTTGACAATACCAATAAAAGGTAATTTATGATTCCATCCATTTAATTCTATTGGTTTTCCAGAATTATCAATTGTAAATGAATCAGACCTACCTTTCTTCTTAAACTTTGGGTATTTTCCTAATCCTTTAAAGAACCTTTTGAACGCTTCACCTAAGTTGAGCAAAGCATACTGGTAAACCTTAGATGACAGGTTTTTCATCCAAGGATATAAAGGCTTTGTGTGGTTAGTAAAAACTTCTCTGAGCTTACGTTTGCGCAGCATTCCGCAGGAAATATTTGGCTTGTAACCATCTTGATAAGCAGCATTCCATAAACTTAAGCCCCAGTTATAAACCCATCTTGAATAACCTGCGTGTTGAGCCAAGAGGGTTTTCTGCTGGTTATTTAGTTTGAGCTTTGTACGAATTGACTTGTACATATTTCTAGCTATTTTTTGAGTTGACTACTGTATTTTTTCAACCCAGAGATAACTAGCTGATTATACTGCGTTATAACGTAAATTGTCAACTAAGTCAAAACTCCTGAAGGAGTACAAGCTTTGTTCATGTTTTTTGATCCTAACAGAGGATGGCGGCGGGTTAGTAATCGAGATAGTCGGACTCGAATAGATTGGGCAGAAGAAGTGAGGCAATTATTGGATGTAGACAATTCCATTTTCTCAAAAAGTCAAGTTAGTTTGTGATCATCTCAATACCCATAATATCGCTTCTTTTTATGAAGCATTTCCAGCTCCAGAAACCCACCCTTTAGCTCGAAGATTGGAAATTTACCATACCCCTGGCAATGGTAGTTGGTTAAATGTAGCCGAGACTGAACTAAGTATTTGATCGAAACAATGTTTAGAGCGAAGAATTTGTAGCAAAGAAAAATTGGGGGGTTGCACATTAAAGAATGATAATAGATTTTAAACTATACATATATTGAGGAAAGAATTATCCAA
This sequence comes from Okeania hirsuta, assembly GCF_003838195.1. Taxonomy (GTDB): domain Bacteria; phylum Cyanobacteriota; class Cyanobacteriia; order Cyanobacteriales; family Microcoleaceae; genus Okeania; species Okeania hirsuta. The sequence goes on along the minus strand of NZ_RCBY01000408.1, from coordinate 32 downwards.
AAATATCTACTTTCGGATTTCATCATTCCTGA
>NZ_RCBY01000407.1 GCF_003838195.1 Okeania hirsuta | reverse complement strand
TAGCGAGATCGATCCCAAAATCCATCCAGGGATTTTCTCCCAGGTATTGATCCAGAATGTCTCGAAAGGTGAAGGCTGAGGGTTCATCTTTATTGGGAATTGTCAATTCGCCCTCCAACTCATTGAATACTACGTCTCTGATTCGGGTTTACGATCCTGTCAATCGCATAGACATGGTTTACGGATACGGGACTTTCGATTTCTCGGATCCCATGTTCCTGCCTAAGTTCATCCAACGAGACCTCATGTATTTTCTGGACGTGGATCAGTATCCACAGTTTAAATACGTGTATGAGTATTTTCAGCGCTCCTTTTACGAACAAGTATTTGATTTAGATTCCGCCCAGAATCAGCGAATCTTTGATTTTCTGGAAAACAATATGCGGCCGGAAAATCGATTTTACCTCTACGATTTCTTCTTTGATAATTTGCGACCCGAATCAGAGACGTAGTATTCAATGAGTTGGAGGGCGAATTGACAATTCCCATAAAGATGAACCCTCAGCCTTCACCTTTCGAGACATTCTGGATCAATACCTGGGAGAAAATCCTGGATGGATTTGGGATCGATCTCGCTATTGGAGCAGTTGTAGATGTGAAAGCTACTCCCTGGAACAGACTTTTCATCCGGATTACCTTTCCTCTGTATTGGCCAGTGCTCATTAAGGATGGAGGCCATTAATAGCCAGCAAACAAAACCTCTACGATGCGCCTTCTCCCATTACTGAGGGAAATCCTTTCACTGCTCCATTGACCCTGGGCATTCTTGCTTTATTGGCAGTTGATTTTTTACGTGGAAGAATCGAGCAGTGGAAAAGCAAAAATTTGTCGGAGATGGCATTTTCTTTAGCATACTGGGAATGGGCGGATTACTATATTGTTTCTCTGGTTTGTACAGACCATATTGCTACCAAGCAAAACTGGAATTTGCTCTGGTTTCTTCCAACCCATATCGTAGCAGGAATTCTTCTCTTCAGGAAATCACGTCCTGATTGGCTGAACAAGTATTTTCTGGCTAGCGGAAGTCTGGCAGTCCTGCTTCTTCTGGGCTGGTACATCATTCCGCAATCCTTTCACATTGCATTCATTCCAATCCTTTTGATCATTGCTTTGAGGAGTTGGGTATTGTACAATAAACTATAGGGAAGTGTTAGGGTGTTCTTGTGTTCTGGGATGCTCTATAAGACTCAACTCCAACACACCAATACTCAAACATGTTTCACTTCCACCCCTCCATCTGCTCCTTTGAAAGCTTGCAGTCCAGCCATTCATCTTCAATGGAGGCGCCAACTTTCTCGTAGAGCTTAATGGCAGGCGCATTCCAGTACAATACCTGCCACCGCATTTGATTGACCCCTTTTTCTTTTCCGTAGGCTACCAGGCGGTCGAGTAACATTTTGCCAATGCCTTTGCGGCGATGAGCTTCGTTGATGACCAGATCATCCAGGTAAAGCATACGTCCTTTCCAGGTGGAATAACCAAAGTAAAAAATCGAAACACCAACAATGCCGGCGCTTTCGTCCTCAGCCACAAAAACTCGAACCAGGGATTCTCTCCTCCAAAGGCATCTTCAGTATATATCTTTTCGGAAGTAATGACTTGTTCGGGGGCTTTTTCAAAAATGGCCAGTTCTTTGACCAGATTAAAGGCGGCGGGAATATCCTCCGGTCCTCCTTTTCGGATTTGTATCATAGGTATTATTTACTTTCGATCTGCAATTCATCTCCAATCCAACTAATGTACTCGGGGTTGGCCTCTTTTATTGGCAAAGAGACGACACAAGGGATGGAATAGGAATGAGCGCTTTTTACTTTTTCGATCAATTCGGGAACTTTGGAACTACTGATTTAGCAATCAATACAGTCTCTTGATCCTCTACCACTTTACCTTCCCACCGATAAACTGATGTCATCCCTTCCATAACATTTGCGCAGGCAATCAGGTTCTCAACTAACAAAAGTCTTCCGAGACTTAATGCTTCTGTTTTATCTTTGCAGGTAATGTAAATAAAACGGGCTTCCATTGGAGCAATATAAAGAATTTCCTATGTCAATCAGCAATAAGCTTCCCGATATGCGCCTGGATTATGGCAAAGACCAATTGGACGAATCCATGGTCGATCCCAATCCTTTTCAGCAGTTCGAAAAATGGTTTAAACAAGCCGATGAGGGCGAGGTAAAGGAAGCCAATGCCATGATCCTTGCAACCGTTTCCCAAGGTCGACCTTCTCAACGGGTAGTCTTGCTTAAAGGCTTTAGCGAAGAAGGTCTTTTCTTTATACCAATTATGAAAGTAGAAAAGGGAAAGAATTAGCCGAAAATCCTCTGGCTGCGGTCACTTTCTTTTGGGAGAGCATGGAACGGCAAATCCGGATTGAAGGTAAGGTAGAAAAGGCAAGTCCGGAGAATTCGGATCATTATTTTCAGCAGCGTGGAAGAGGGAGCCGAATCGGTGCATGGGCTTCCCCTCAAAGTCAAGTGATTGCAGATAGGTCCGTTTTGGAAGAAAGGGTTAAAGCATTTGAGGAAAAATTTGCGGAAGAAGAGACTTTTCCTCGACCTGAGTATTGGGGAGGATACAAACTGATTCGGACTATTTTGAGTTTTGGCAGGGAAAGGAAAAGTCGATTGCACGACCGCATCATCTACAAGCAGGAAGGCGACAACTGGAAGTTAGGGAGAATAGCTCCTTAGGTTTTCTTTCGCCTGAATACGCCTCCCAGGTACAAAAGGTAAATCAATTGCATAAAAACCATCAGGGCCCCACTCAAACCAAAGGCCACATTGTACCCATATCATCCAGATAGTGAGCTCCTAAAAGAAGGGCCACCAGGCGAACCAAAAAGAGCAGCACATTGAAGTAGAGAAAAATTTTAAGCTTTCTTTTAATATCGATGAGGTAGGACAAAGGAGAGGCAATAAAAACCATAAACATCCAGGGCATGATACAGCGTGCATATTCTCCGGCCAGCTGCCAGGGTTCTCCCAGCACAAAACTGAAAAGTTCCGGTCCCCATAGAATAATTACTCCCAAAAAAGGAATGGCTAACAAAAAGAGACGCAGAAAGGTGTCTTTTGTGAGTTGAGCCAGATCTTTCTCACTACTTTCCACTGCCCTACTCGCTTTTTCAAAATACACCCGTCCAATTGACATACTCACCAGGACTGCTGGTAGATTGAGCACTCGATCAGATTTGGTGAATTGGCCACTCACATTGGTATTAAATAGTCGAGGCAATAGGAAGAAGGGCAAATGTTTGCTGGCCGTGTTCATCAATGCGCTGACTACCGAATAGCGAGGAAAGTCAGCATACTGCCTCGCGATCTCTTTTAGTTTAGTAGCTTCTTCCTTCTTTGCGGGTTTAAAAATATGCTGCCGAAAGTATACAAAGGAGTAAATCAACATACCTGCCTGCCCGGCCAGAAATCCTACAAGCAAACCTTCGAAGCCTTCGTAAACAAAGGCCAGCCCCAGGCTTAACAAGGCCGTCAGGACCGATCGTATGAGCTTAGCAATGGATAGTGCCTTATAGGCCTTCACACGGTTTAATCGAAAGCCCAGGGCCTGTGCTATGCCTTCCATCCAGATGCTCAGGGGTAAGAGCAAATGCCAAAGGTCTTGTCATGCGACCCATACTCTTCTGCCTTTTGAGCCATCAAGCCTACATTAGGAACCGTTCCCATAGTCGTGGGATCAAAGGCTCCATTATCTCTACAGAAAGCGACTGTTTGCTGATACAAATCTGCATAGCTGCTATCTGGAATGATGGCTTTGGTATCCTGAGTATCTCCATTGCTGTCCCATAG
>NZ_RCBY01000406.1 GCF_003838195.1 Okeania hirsuta | reverse complement strand
GTTAAGTTAAAGATTATAACGAGAGATTATTTTTTTAGCGATTGTTACGATTGTGCTGTTTAACCCTCATCAGACTAGAGCCACAAGCTTTTGTCACTCTAATTTTTAACTCAAAAGTCACAACAAAAAGGCTAAAAGTAGCTGTATCAAGTTGGGTATTAATCATTTGTCAATACTCATCTCCTCGAATTACACCAATTCTGTAATAATAATTAAAGATGTTCTCATAATTGCTATTCAATCTTTTGGAACTATGAGCGAGCAAGTCACTGAGGCCACAGAGGAACAGGATCGGTATGAATGTCGAGCCTGTGGATATATATATGAACCGAAGAAGGGAAGTTCTACTGGTAATATTCCGCCCGGAACTGCTTTTTCAGATTTACCCCCTGGTTGGCGCTGTCCTGTTTGTGCAGCAACTAAGGTTCAATTTGTGAATGTTGGACCAGCTGAAGGTCCTTCCGGATTCAAAGAAAACCTTGGATATGGTTTTGGTGTTAATACACTCACACCAAGCCAGAAAAATATTCTAATTTTCGGCGCTTTAGCCGCAGGATTTTTGTTTTTCTTGAGCTTATATGGTTTACGATAAGATGGCCTAAAGGCTTATTAATGATTTAATGTGATGCACTCAATAGTAAAGTCCTGGAAACAAATTTTCATAATACTAGCAGCAGTTATACTTTGTAGTGGCTGCAAAAATGCCTTTTTACCTGGAATAGGTTACAATCCCTGGGAAGTAGTTCAACTACCAACTGAGGCTAAGTTATTTGATATCGGATTTACAGGTAATCTTGACCATGGTTGGATTGTTGGTGGTAATGCTACTCTCTTAGAGACTACTGATGGTGGTAAAACTTGGCAACCTAAAAGTATTGATATAGAAGAAAGAGTTCGCTTGACTTCAGTGAGTTTTAATGGTAAGGAAGGGTGGATTTTAGGACAGCCTTCTTTACTTCTACACACGGATGATGAAGGAGAGTCTTGGAATCAGATTCCTCTAAGTTCTAAATTGCCAGGTGCCCCTAATACTATTATTGCTCTTGGGCCTAATTCTGCTGAGATGACTACTGATGTGGGAGCTATCTATCGCACAGAAGATGTTGGCCAACATTGGCGCGCTCAAGTAGAGGATGCTGTGGGAGTAGTGAGAAATATTTCCCGTTCTCCTGATGGTAACTATATTGCTGTTTCGGCAAAGGGTAATTTTTACTCTAGTTGGGAACCAGGCCAAAGAGCTTGGACTCCTCATAATCGTCAAGACTCTCGCCGTTTGGAAAATATGGGGTTCACTGATGATGGTCGTTTATGGCTATTAGCACGAGGAGGCCAACTGCGGTTTAGCGATCCAGAAAATCCTGAAGAGTGGGGAGAAGCTATTACTCCAGAATATGCCACAAGTTGGGGTTTATTAGATTTGGCTTATCGAACTCCTGATGAAATTTGGGTCTCTGGTGGTAGTGGTAATTTACTTCGCAGTGTTGATGGCGGTCAGACTTGGGAAAAAGACCGTGATGTAGAGAATGTTCCAGAAAATTTCTACAAAATTGTTTTTATTAACCAAGAAAAAGGTTTTATTCTTGGTCAAAGAGGAACTGTGTTGAAATACAATGGTTCAGCAGTTTCAGAAGCAGCTTGAAACTCAATACAATATGCGGTCAGACCCCGCGACGACGCCAGTCGCAAGGGAACGCTGACCAAGAGATCAGAGAAAAATTCTTCCTCATAATTTTAATTGAGTAGTATCACTCAGGTGGGAAAATTTAATTTCTTGATGTTGCTTGAGTAGCTGAAAATTTAGACTGGATATGTTATAATTGATCCCGTCTAACTAACAGATAAAAATAACAGATTTTAAAGAAGGCAAAAAGTTAGTCTATCTTTAGTTGTTAACAAAGACAAAAAACTCAAACCATTAATTAGTGATGGGATGAGGTATTTAGAAAGGTTTTAAAACTATCATATTAGATGATGGTTAGAGATAATTTGGAGGATAAAATTAGATGGCTGGCGGTAATACAGGTGAGCGTCCGTTTGGAGATATCATCACAAGTATTCGTTACTGGGTAATACACAGTATCACTATTCCAGCTCTGTTTGTTGCAGGTTGGCTATTTGTAAGTACAGGTTTGGCTTACGACGTTTTTGGTACACCTAGACCTAACGAGTATTATACTGAGCAAAGACAAGAATTACCAGTTGTATCAGACCGTTTTGAAGCTAAAAAACAAATTGATGAATTTATTGGTGAATAGTTGAAAATTTAGGAGATTTTTATTATGACTAGCGGAAATCCAAATCAACCAGTTAGCTATCCAATTTTTACAGTTAGATGGTTAGCAGTTCATACCCTTGGCGTGCCTACAGTTTTCTTTTTAGGTGCGATCGCAGCTATGCAGTTTATTCAAAGATAGGAGTATATTATGCCTTTAGATCGTAGCGAAAATACTAATAAACAACCAGTAGAGTTAAATCGTACTTCACTCTACCTTGGTTTGTTATTAGTATTTGTTCTTGGTATTCTGTTTTCCAGTTATTTCTTTAACTAATTTGAGAAATAAAACAGAGAAATTACTAATATTAAGTCACCCTATTGGGGTGACCTATTGTTAGTAAGATTTAGTAGAAAGTTAACAAGTATATTGTTGAGCAATTACCTTGTAGGTAAAAATTTTTTAGTACGAAGTAGTTTTGAAATAATGAGGTGAAATATTATGATGTCCGAACCAGGTAGAATTCCTTTATGGTTGGTTGCTACTGTTGCCGGAACTGGCGTACTTGTAGTTGTGGGTCTTTTCTTTTATGGTGCCTATGTTGGTGTAGGTTCTTCTTTATAAGAAAGATTTGAAGTTTGATTTTGTTAAATAATCTCACTATGTTTGAAAGTGGGATTATTTTTTTTGAGGTATAGAAAAGTTAAATTTCACAATCATTTTGGTGACAAGTTACAGCAGTTTTTCGGATAGTGATATACAGCTATACAGCGTAAAATTAACCTTTTTCTACTTTTCTTCTTCCTAGTTCTCTGCTCCCTAAAGTCCTAAAACTTTGTACCTATTCAACTAAAAAATTGGCATAAGATTTTGTACCATTTGTCAATCATTTAGTTACAAAATGTTACAAATTATCAAAGTACTAGCTATTTCTAGCTTTTGATGGTTTACTCATTTCGGCAAGGACGGTTCTCCTTTAATTGGATGTGAAACGTACAACAGAAAGATCCCACTCCCTATTCTGAACCTCCATCCCCTCATGTGGCAATTATGACAGGCTTTTTTGTTCCCCGAGGAAATCCTCCAGCGGCGGAAACTGATGGCCCCATTGGTTGCGCTCACCTCGCAGCAGGATTACTTCGAGTTGGCATCCCGGTCCGTTTAGTGACCGATCCTTTATGTCTGAACGCTGTCAAGGTTGCTGCCCAAGCAGCCGGAATATCGGATCAAGTTTCTGTTGATGTTGTTCCTGTCAATGCAGCTAGTGTAGAAGATCCCTCTGTTGCTTCTATTGTGAATGCCTGGCAAAGTGCCAAACCACAAGTTTCTCACGTTATTGCCATTGAAAGAGCTGGTCCCGGTTACGATGGTATTGTCTGGAATATGATCGGCAAGGATATCACTGCTGATACCGCTCCTTTGCATCTCCTATTTACTCTCAATGAAATCATCTCCATTGGCATTGGTTATGCTGGCAACGAATTGGGTATGGGAACCCTTCCTAGAGAACTCATTGCCAAAGGTGTCAGTACGGGAGAAAAAATTGCTTGTAGCTGGACTTTTGGAAAAAAATGTGTTAAAATAGTACCGAATCATTATATAGCA
>NZ_RCBY01000405.1 GCF_003838195.1 Okeania hirsuta | reverse complement strand
CACTATTGAGGGGAGTGCGTAGTTCATGACTCATATTAGCTAGAAATTCACTTTTTGCTTTGTTTGCTGTTTCTGCATTTTCCTTTGCTATTTGGAGTTTGACTTGAGTTACTTTTAGCTGCTCTAGAATTTCCCGTAATTCTAGGTTGCTTTTTTCTAGGTCTTTCTTAGCTTTAACCCAATCAGTAATATCAGTAATAAAACCCTCAATAAATTGTACTTCTCCCTTTTGATTAAAAATTCCTCGTCCTTGTTCCCACATCCATTTTTCTGTTCCTTGCTGAGAGATTAAGCGATAAGTTGCTCGAAATGGTCTTTTTTCGGCGATCGCTTGTTGTACCTGTTGCCAGAGTCTATCTCGCTCTTCGGGATGAATTAATTGAGCATATAGAGAACTCTTTATTAAATCTTTAGGTAAATAACCAGTCAAATTATAGCATCCTTGACTGACAAAAATCATAGTCCAGTTGGAGTCATTGAGGCAACGATAGGCCATCCCAGGTAGATTACTCATCAGAGTAGTCAAAGTTCTTTGGCTTTCGATTAGAGAAACTGTCCGTCGTGCTACTTCTTTCTCTAATTCTTGATTAGCTTTTTCCAGGGCTTTTTCTGCTTGCTTTCGAGGACTAATATCATGTACCATGACCAATACTTCGTCTTTCCCCAAAACCATAATCCGTACCTCTTCATACCGGATTTGACCATTAAATATAATTTGATGCTCGTAGACTTGCAGTTTACCTGTCCCTAGGGCTTCCTGAATATAGTGCATTCGCCTTTCTGCTAAATCAAATGGTAATGATTCCTTGACAGTTTTTCCTTCTTTGAATGCTTTGATATCATAAACACCTGGTAGCCCACTGCTACCCATGATATCTATATAACTTCCGTCACTTCTAGCACGAATCATCAAATCAGGAATGGTGTTGATAATTGCACGATTGGTCATCTCACTCTGACGCAAAGCATCAAATGATTCCTCAAGTTGCCTTGCCATTTTGTTAAAAGACTCTGCTAAAATATTAGTTTCAATAAAAAAACTGGGTTCTATCTGCTGCTTGAGATTACCTTGAGCTAGTCCATCTGAAGCTTGGGATATAATTCTCAAGGGAGCGGTAATCCAATCGGCAGTCAAGGAACACGCGATCGTAGCCAGACCAATTGCCAGAAAACAAAGTAGAACAGTCTGACGATTATTAGCGTAGATTTGTTCCATAAAATCTGCTTCTGGTACAACGATCGCCACTAACCAATTCAAACCTTTGTCATCGCGAAACGGTAAAACTTGTAGAAAGTAATTTTTATTCTCAATCTCAAAACGAATTTGCTGAGAACTTGTGATTTCCAAGAAATCACTAAATTTTCCTAATAAGTATTGACTGGTTGCTCGTGTAATTGAATTGCTACTGTCTGTAGCTTTAATTCTTTCTATGGAAGTATCTGTCTGAAGGAAAGGAATTTCCCCTGTTGACGTCGCTACCAACAGTCCATTTGATTCAATAATAAAACTCTGTCCAGTTTTACCAATTTTGAGACTTTGGAGAAAATCTCCAATTTCAGAAAGGTGCATCAGGATATAGAGAACTCCTTTTAAATCACCTTGTTTGCTATAGACGGGATGTACTGCACTCATTGCCAATACAGACTGTGTTAAACGGGGAAAAATTCCACTCCATACTGGTTTGCCCGCCTTGACTGCATCTTGATACCAAGGGCGCTGATCTATGTTAAATGGTGTAACTTTAATTAAAGTTGTTGGTTCCCCTGACTGATCGACAGCGTATGTTTCCATTTTCCCATCTGTTGTTGCATTTAATACTCTGACTACACCTGTGACATTTTCAACAGAGCTAACTGCAACAATTTCCCCTTGAGCATTGCCAATTCCAATATCAGTGACTGACTTAAAGATATGTAGCTGCTGCCAAAAATAACGTCTTAATTCAGTTAAATCTCGTACATTTATATGACCGCGAGCAATTGCGGCTTGATTATTCTGATGGATTAAGTGAGGGATACTTAAAAAAGTTTGTAACTGTTGGTCAATACGATTACCAATTTCTGTACATAATTGTAACGCCAAGGAATTCACAGTCTTTTGTCCGTTACGAAACGAGAGCCATCCGGTCAACCCAACCGCTGCAACAATCTGTATGACAAACGATACTACAAGGGTAGTGCGAATGCTCAATTTGGGGATTGGGGTAGTTTTTTTACAGTTCATTTTATAGAAAATTGAGCCAAAGTTTCTCCTTCTTGGAGTCATTTCAGTTATCAGTTATTAGTTATCAGTTAACAGTACCTCAAATCTGAAATAGGAGGTTTGAAATACTGAATTTAATTTTTTTTGATCCTCTTAAAAAGGGCAGGAAGACCCTATTTTTTTATTCAGAGTTACTTTACTTGTATAGATCAATTTAGGTTAAGTTTAAGTTAAGTTTAGGTTAAGTATGAAATACACCTAAGGGCATCCTCAAAAATGACCTTAAAAAAAAATAAGGACTTTCACTAAAACTAACTAAAAAGATACTTTTGATGAGAAAGTGTTATTAATAATAGCAAGAATTTAGGAATGCTAGGATACTAAATTTATAGTATTTTAAATACTAAGTTGATATTTACTTTAAAAGGGTTTTACTACCATGAGCAATTTTGAAGAACTTTTAGCATTAGCCGAAGAATTAACACAAGAAAAAATGGGTAATAGTTTTAGTGATTTACAGCGTACTGTATTACTGACTACTTTACAAGGAAATAGAATGACTTACGATCAAATTGCAGAAGAATGTGGTTATTCTCCTAAATATTTGAAGCAAGACATTGCACCTAAACTTTGGCAACTTCTTTCTGAAGTTTTGGGCAAAAAAATTACTAAGTCTAATATTAAAGCTATACTAGAAAAAAAACTAGAGACAAAAATACCTGATCAGCCACAAGTGCCTGAATCGTCTTTGTCTATGTCTTTTTCACCTGTTTCCTTGTCGCCAGTTCCCTCGTCTCCAGTTGACTTGTCCCCAGTTCTCTCAGTTTCTGAGAAGGGTAATATTCTATTGGTGGATGATCAGCCAGAAAATCTCAAACTGTTGTCTGATTTACTGGAAGAACAAGGATATGAAGTACAACAAGCAATTAATGGTGTAATTGCATTACAAGCGATTACCGTAGGATGTCCTGATGTGGTATTGTTAGATATTCATATGCCACAGCTAGACGGCTATACTGTCTGTCAAAAACTTAAAGAAAATCCTAAAACCAAAGATATTCCAGTGATTTTTGTTAGCGCTCTTGATGAAGCCTGGGATAAAGTTAAAGCTTTTTCTGTAGGTGGTAGTGACTACATTACCAAGCCTTTTAAAACAGTTGAGGTATTAGCTAGAGTTGAAAATCAATTAAAAGTTAGACATCTGCAACTACAAGTTAAATGTTTGCAAGAAGAGTTAGAAAAGAAAAACTACCAGTTACAACAAGCTCTACAAAAGTTACAAAGCACTGACTATCAAGGTTTTTCACCCCCCTTAAACTCATTGTTGAATAATGCTTGATATCTTCTTTTCGCTTTTTTCTTGTTCTCTTCTTTGATTTCTAGGCGGGTCTCTTCGCCATATCCAATCGACCAAGAGAAGAAAAAAATCCTTTTAGCCAATCCTTCTATTACAGAAGAGGTATAGCAATGTGCGCTGGGATATTTACAAATTACAAGAACTGTCCAATAGCTAAAAGCCTTATATTATCGGTTTTTTATTCCCCCTGTTGCCTGTTGCCTCTCTTGGTGCGCATTCCCTTGCGACTGGCGTCGTCGCGGGGTCGCACCGCTGTTGCCT
>NZ_RCBY01000404.1 GCF_003838195.1 Okeania hirsuta | reverse complement strand
AAACTATCAGTGGCGACAATGACCTCATCCAGCATCTTGGCTTGACGACATCTTTCATAGACTCGGGCAATCATGCTTTTTCCCTGGATGTTTACTAATGGTTTGCCAGGAAATCGAGTTGATTCATACCTTGCCGGAATTACTCCTAGTACTTTCATAAGCGCAAAATAACAAGTAATGGTAAAATAATATCTTTTAAGCCCCTTCTTGTGCGCCCTAAAGCCATTTTCAAAGGCTTTAGAATCAAGAGCGACTAAAAAATCTTTGGCCATAACCTTTGTCTTTGCTCACTCCGCAAGCCTCCAAACAGGCAGGCTTAAAAATCCGGCCCCATTTTTGTACATTACTTACTATATTTGTAGCATACCCCAATTTCGCTAAGATTATTGACCAAAACTATGAGATACTGGGCTATTGTCATCGTACTATGGATGACAGCAAACACTGCACGAGCAACGGGAGACAGTCTCTTCTACCTACTCCCTCAAGATAGCGCTGCTTCTACACATAGGAACTTACCAGGAGAAATTCTTTTATCACACCTTAGAAAAGAAGCAAAACCTTATTCTCTCTAGCTAAATTCTATGGACTAAGAGTCCAAGAACTTTACTACTATAATTCAGGCTTAAAGGGAAAAAAGCGTCTATCAGTAGGAACCCCATCAGAATTCCCATTCGAACACAAAGCTATTTTACGTATACGTACCCCGCTTTCTCTCCCGCTCAACATGCAAGAGTGTACTACGTAGTGAAGAAAGGAGATACGATGTTCCGCATTGCGAAGCACTACTCAGGATGCCGATCGAGGATATAATGGCTGGAATCAATTAAGTAGTACTACCCCTCAAACCGGACAAGTCTTGCATATTGGTGGATCAGTCTCGCTGGAGTCCAGAGGATATCGGAAGAACCCGAATGCGTCCTTATCATCCGCAGGAATGATGCGCTGCAAAAACGATATCTAGAAAAGGTTATTCACGCGAAAGGAAAAAATCGATCCAAGTATTGCCACCTGGCAAAAGACCAGCAACAACGATCAAACTCTTCGCTCTACATCGCAATGCTCGGCCAGACTCGGTCATTGAGATAAACCAACCCATGACCCATCGAACCGTATATGGCCAAGGTAATAGGCTCGATTCCGCCACCGCTTATGAGAATAATGTGGGCGGTTGTGCTCTCCCCCCTAGTGCGAAGCTTCTTGGGGCTAAGGATCCTCGGTTTTTCGTGCAAGTCAAGTATTATCGCTAAGCTATTCAGTTCCTTTTGTTAACAGAACGTCAGGTTTTTCTGAGAAGTTGTTTCTCAACTTCTCCCTTCCTTTCTTTTCTAGTACATTTGCACTTTGAATGGCAAAATAAGATAAAGAATGATATAAAAAACAACATCTAGAGAACCATTGGTAATACACCTTTGTACAATTACACAAAGTAGTCAAAGACGTCCCCGCCACAGTCTTGATGAAGGTAGAGACCTTTAACCCCGGTCACTCCATCAAGGATCGAATGGCACTGAAAAATGTTGGAAGATGCTGAGGCAAGAGGAGATCTACCGCCCGTGGGACCATCATTGAGTGTACCAGTGGTAATACGGGGATGGGCGCAGCCCGGCGGAGCTGTTAAAGGCTACCGAGCCATTTTCACCACAATGATAAGCAGTCAAAGAAAAAGATCGACCTGCTAAAGGCCGTGGAAGCAGAGTAGTCGTTTGCCCAACCAATGTCACTCCCGAAGATGAAGCGCTCTTACTACTCTGTAGCTGAAAGATTAAGTAAAGAGATTCCCAATTCTTACTGGTTCAACCAATACGATAACCTTTCTAATAGACAAGCGCATTACGAGAGCACTGGACCAGAGATTTGGAAGCAGACTGAAGGTAAGGTTACGCACCTAATCGTTCGGTGTTGGCACGGGAGGAACAATTTTCTGGTACTGGCAAGTACCTTAAGGAGCAAAACTCTGATATTAATGTTTGGGAATCGATACTTATGGTTCTGTTTCAAGAAATATCACGAAACGGGCGAATTTGATTGAGAAAGAGATTTATCCATACATCACAGAGGGAATTGGAGAGGAATATTTCTTCCTAAGAATGTGGATTTTGGCGTGATCGATCTTTATCGAAAAAGTCACCGATAAGGATGGCGCGCTAATGGCGAGAAGATTGGCCAAGGAGGAAGGCATTTTGCTAGGATACTCCGCTGGATCCGCCATGGCGGGCTACTGCAGTTGAAGGACAAACTCACCCCAGAAATGTTCGTAGTGGTAGTGATTCATGACCATGGAAGTCGTTATGTGGGAAAAATCTACAATGACGATTGGATGCGTGAAAGAGCTTTCTGGAAACAGAAATGACCGTAAAAGGAGATCTTGGGCAGAAGGATAGCAATGAGTTTCTTTCGGTGAAAACCAGCGATACGGTCCGGGTTGCTTTCGATTTGATGAAATCGAAGGATATCTCACAACTACCAGTAATGGATGAAGGCGAGAACATTGTGGGTTCCTTGACGGGAAAGCAATGTCTTGAGCTTCCTCGCTGGAAAACCCCATGCAGCATTCCGACAAAAAGGTGGCAGATATCATGGAGATCCTTACCGATTGTGTCTCTAGACCTCCCTTTCTCTCAGCTGAACAAATTCATTGATAAAAACCTGGATGCCAGTGCTAGTCAAACAGGCTAGCGGTCAAATGCATATCATTACGCAGTACGATATTATTCAAGCTCTTTAGGGAATATGCCGTATAAAACTAACAAGCCGGAATAGGACCTCTCTCCTACTCCGGCTTATTTTTTGCTTACGCCATTTTCTAAATATGGCCATATCTCCAGTATCATTTTCTGGCAACTGGTAATATTCCTTAAGCGTAACAATTCCTTTTGCAGGCGTTGTTTAAGCTCTGATAAGCTGGATCCTCAGCCAGGTATTTACCTCCAAACTATCAGTGGCCAAATCATAGAGTTCCCAATCGTCAATGTCATGATTAGAAATGGATCAATTTAATAACGATCATCTGCGAACGCCTTCATGTCGTTTGACGTTATGCCAGCCATTTGGATGATTCATAGTAATTGAAGTATACGCTTTTTCTCCACTCTGGGGCAGATGTATCCTCCCCAAATGGTCCGCATCGATTCACCCTGCATATCCTCAGGAATATCTACACCGGCGTAATCTAGAAAGGTGGGTGCAAAATCAAGATTCATCACCAGTTCATCCCGCACTTGTCCTCCCTCAACACCTGCAGGATAACGAATTACCAAAAGGCATGGAAAAGGATTCTTCATACAAAAGCGCTTGTCGTACCATCCATGCTCGCCTAAGTAAAAAACCTTGATCGAAATATAAACGACGATGGTATTTTCCGCAAAACCTTGCTCATCCAAATACGCTAGAACCCGCCCGATATTTTCCATCCACACTAGCTACACTCCCCATGTATCCTGCATATATCGTTGATATTTCCAGATAATGAGATCTTTCCCGGTAGGCGGATTTCTCGAAATGCCTTGCGGAATGAGATCGTAGTTTCTCATCCCAAATCTTTCTTTGTTCGGGGTAAGCAGCCTGCGAAGATTATCCCAGTTCCTTGGGGCGCGGAAGTTGCTAGCACCACCGCCACCTGTCCCAGTTTCTTCGCCATAGTCTTCGGCAGCAACTTCATATCAGATGACATATACATATCTTCAATCCGCATATCCTGGGCGGCGGCGGCCTCTCTTCCTTCATAGTCATCGAACAAAGTAGGAGGCAAAGGATATTCTTTCTGCAAGAACTCGGGAAGGTCCTTCAGGTTTGGCATCCAATTCCGATGTGGAGCCTTATGATGA
>NZ_RCBY01000403.1 GCF_003838195.1 Okeania hirsuta | reverse complement strand
AAGAAGGCTACCCTCGCAAGAAAAAAACCATCATTTCCTGTAGATATTCACCCTTAGGTTTACACAAACGATATAAACGGACATGATATTATAACTTTTTTTCAATTGAATCTATGGAATATTTTAGTCGTCATCACGATCGTTATCATCCCAGAAAGACTCATCATCATCGTCATCATACCAGAAAAACTCATCATTATCAACTATCCCTGCCACCGTACCGAAAATTGGATTTCCTTGAGGAGGGATAATAGGGTTCAATTCTGGAGGTGGTGGCAATATAGGTGTATTGCTAAAAATTGGGTTTCCTTGGGGAGGAATAACAGGGTTAAATTCTGGAGGTGGTTCCAATGTAGGTGTATTGCTAAAAATAACGGAACCATCTGGACGAGTAATAGAGAAAGCATCAAAATTATCATTATCAAAGATGCCCACTACATTTACTTGTTCCCCTGGTACTACATTTAAGAATTGATTATCTGGTAAATCTGCATCCACTAATATTTGAGTACCGTTACCATCCTGTAGGATAAATTCATCATTATCAACTATTCCTACCACCGTACCGAAAATTGGATTTCCTTGAGGAGGGATAATAGGGTTCAATTCTGGAGGTGGTGGCAATATAGGTGTATTGCTAAAAATTGGGTTTCCTTGGGGAGGAATAACAGGGTTAAATTCTGGAGGTGGTTCCAATGTAGGTGTATTGCTAAAAATAACGGAACCATCTGGACGAGTAATAGAGAAAGCATCAAAATTATCATTATCAAAGATGCCCACTACATTTACTTGTTCCCCTGGTACTACATTTAAGAATTGATTATCTGGTAAATCTGCATCCACTAAAATTTGAGTACCGTTACCATCCTGTAGGAGAAATTCATCATTATCAACTATCCCTAGCACCGTACCGAAAATTGGATTTCCTTGAGGAGGGATAACAGGGTTCAATTCTGGAGGTGGTTCCAATGTAGGTGTATTGCTAAAAATTGGGTTTCCTTGGGGAGGAATAACAGGGTTAAATTCTGGAGGTGGTTCCAATGTAGGTGTATTGCTAAAAATAACGGAACCATCTGGACGAGTAATAGAGAAAGCATCAAAATTATCATTATCAAAGATGCCCACTACATTTACTTGTTCCCCTGGTACTACATTTAAGAATTGATTATCTGGTAAATCTGCATCCACTAAAATTTGAGTACCGTTACCATCCTGTAGGAGAAATTCATCATTATCAACTATCCCTAGCACCGTACCGAAAATTGGATTTCCTTGAGGAGGGATAACAGGGTTCAATTCTGGAGGTGGTTCCAATGTAGGTGTATTGCTAAAAATCGGGTTTCCTTGGGGAGGGATAACAGGGTTAAATGCTGGGGAAGGAGGATTAGCTATTCCTCCTGTAATGGGGTCTAATGCTGCTTGTGGGGGCGGTGGGACTGGGCTAGTTTGACTGCCTAAAATAATTGAATTATCTGGTCTAGTCATAAATATAGTATCAATTTCAAGGCCATCAAATTCAGCAACTAAGACATTTACGGGATCCCCGATATTTAAGCCTAATTGATTAGCGTCCAAAGGTGAGGTGTCTACAATAGTGCTACCACCGCTAAAATTTAGGGTAAAGTCTTCTCCATTATCTACGAAACCAGCTACAATTCCACTTATAGTCGAGCCTGGTTGAATCTGCATAAAAGTTAAATTTAAGTCGTCCATTTTTCTTCACTTTGTGAACTTGATAAATTTACTTATTAAAGGGGAAAATAGAAAACCTTAATAATATTTTAATAACACTAAAAAACCATTTACGCAACATTCCGAAGGAAAAGTCGGTCTAAACTAATGATTTTTATCTCTTATATTTATGATAAGATTGTAATATTTGACTCAAATATAAAATAAAAGTAGCAATTTTTGTTAAAATATTTATTTACTCAAAATACCTATGACAACAACTAAAACAAAACAAATAAATTGGAATGCCCTAGCATCAGAACTAACAAATATCGAAATTATTACCGAGCCAAATCAAGTCACCAAACTATCCTTAGACTATTATCATTTCAGTCCAATTTTACAATCGCAACTAAAAGATAAAAAAGCTAATTTAATTGTCCGCCCTACCAATGAAGCAGAGGTTTTACAAATAGCTAAAACTTGCGTTAAATATCAAGCACCTTTAACAGTTAGAGGTGCTGGAACTGGTAATTATGGGCAATGTATTCCTTTAGAAGGAGGGGTAGTTCTCGACACTACAAAAATGAATAATATTAATTGGATAAAACCAGGTTTATCTTGCGTCGAACCAGGAGTAAAATTAATAGCATTAGATAAAAAAACTAGAGAAATTGGTTGGGAAATCAGGATGTTTCCCTCAACTTATCGTACTGCTACAATTGGCGGTTTTATCGGTGGTGGTAGTAGTGGAATTGGTTCAATTAATTATGGTGGATTGAGAGATAGAGGTAATGTTTCTGCTGTGCGAGTTGTCACAATGGAAGACGAACCAAGAGTTATAGAATTGCGTGGCGATGACGTACAAAAAGTTAATCATGCCTATGGAACAAATGGAATTATTACTCAATTAGAAATACCCCTAGCTCCTACTTATCCTTGGGCAGAATTAATAGTAACTTTTGACGACTTTATGACCTGTGCAAAATTCGCTCAAGCATTGGGAGATAGTGATGGAATTGTCAAAAAATTAATTACTGTTTTTGCTTGGCCGATACCTAGTTTTTTTGCTGGGGTAAAAAGTTCAATTCCTGAAGGAAAACATTGTGCTTTTTTGATGGTATCTGAATATAGTTTGGCATCTTTTCAGGATTTAGTTAAAGAATTTAAAGGTGAAATTTGTTATAAAAAAACTGCTCAAGAGGCAAGTAAGGGTACGCCAATATATGAGTTTACTTGGAATCATACAACATTACACGCTCGGAGTGTAGATACAAATTTGACTTATTTACAAAGTGGTTTTCCAAGTGATAGAAATCTAGCACTTGTAGAAAAAATGTATCGGCATTTTGGTGATGAAGTAATCATGCACTTAGAATTTATGCGAATGGATGGTCAAACTACACCAGTAGGATTACAAATTGTCCGTTATACTTCAGAAGAACGACTAAATGAAATTATTGAATATCACGAAAAAAATGGGGTAAATATTTTTAATCCTCATACCTATATTTTGGAAGATGGAGGAATGAAAACCACAGATTTTGAGCAGTTAGAATTTAAGAAAAAGGTAGACCCCTACGGATTATTAAATCCTGGAAAAATGAAAGCTTGGTTAGAGAGATAGAAAAAATTATTAGAGTTTTTCTATGGAGCATTGACTTAATCAGAGAATAACGATTTAATACGTATTAAAGCATACTTTTAGACAGGTTGCCCTCACCCATATATGAAATCCATTAGAACCAAGCTCAAATTAAATAATCAGCAAAAAACGCTTTTAGCCCAACACGCAGGCTATTCACGCTGGTGTTATAACTGGGGTTTAAGTCTGTGGAATGCTGCTTACACAGATGGTTATAAGCCTAATGCCCGCAAGCTTAGAGAGGTTTTTACCAATCATACAAAACCACTTTATCCTTGGATGAAAAACTTGTCATCTAAAGTTTATCAATATGCTTTTATAAACTTAGGTGAAGCATTTAAGAGGTTCTTCCAAGGATTGGGTAAACGCCCACGATTTAAGAAGAAAGGTAAGTCTGATTCATTCACAATTGATAATTGTGGAAAACCCATAGAATTAAATGGATGGAATCATAACATACCTTTTATTGGTTGGGTTAAGACTTATGAGCCAATTGAGGCGACTACTCAAAAAATAACCATTAGTAGACAAGCGGGGGATTGGTACT
>NZ_RCBY01000402.1 GCF_003838195.1 Okeania hirsuta | reverse complement strand
GACCCTAATACTAGACCGAAACAGTTAATTTGCTCAGTTATTATTGGTGCGGGGGCTGGTTTATCTAATCATTTGTCACCCCCATTAATTTAACCTGGAACCCGCCCCTACTTTTGTAACATTTTAGGTGGTCATGCCACTACTTTACTTCTGCTCTCTTCCTTCCTCCCTCTAAAATGTAATATTCAACTAAAGATGATATAAGCAGCAACAAATTTTGATATTATTGAGATACCTCAAGTAGTTATTAAAAATTCAAAAAATGGAAAAACCTGCAAAAAATCAATATCCAATTAATGAGTTATTAAAACAACGTTGGAGTTCTTTAGCTTTTGCTGACAAAATGGTTTCCTCAGAAGTATTACTTTCACTTCTAGAAGCAGCAAGATGGTCTCCTTCTTGTTTCAATGAACAACCTTGGAGTTTCATAATTGCTACTAAAGAAAACCCCACTGAATACGACCGTCTTTTTAGTTGTATTGTAGAAGGAAATCAACCTTGGGCAGGTCTTGCTCCTGTATTAATGTTATCCGTTGCGAAACTTTCTTTTGACAGAAATAATCAACCAAATAGACACGCTTTTCACGATGTAGGTTTAGCAGTTGCCAGCTTAACTTTTCAAGCAACAGAAATGGGTTTGAGAGTTCATCAAATGGGAGGTTTTGATGTTGATAAAGCACGGGAATTATATAAAATTTCAGCAGAATATGAACCAGTAGCAGCTATAGCTATTGGTTATCCAGGAGAACCCGATATTTTGCCTGAGTCTTTACGAGAGAGGGAACTTTCTCCCCGCAGTCGTAAACCGATAAATTCTTTTGTATTTACTGGAGAGTGGGGTCAAACTGCTTCATTTATCTAATTTTTAAAGAAGCGAATTGAATATTTGTCATTCCTGTAGGTTGGGTTGACGTAGGAAACCCAATAATAATAACGCCCGTGTTGGTTTTCTTTCCTCAACCCAACCTACTAGCTAATAACTGACTATAGGGTAGGGCGATCACCCTACCCAAAATTATATTTGAGTCGGGTACAATTTTCATAGCTCCCCTGTAATTATCCTCTAAAAAAATCAAGCAACGCCTGAGTTACTTCATCTGGCACTTCCTCCAGCATAAAATGACCGCACTTCAAACCTTGACCTTGCAACAAACCTTCTATCACTATTTCTCGCCAGGTTTCCAAAACATCATAAAGTTTTCCCATGATATCAAATCCGTTTAATTCGGTATAAAAAAATGTTTCATCTTCAACCATTACCAAATATTTCTCGATCTCCCCATCTCCCCACATTCCCCTCCTGGGAGGGGGAGGGGCGAGGGGTGGGTCCCATCTCCCCATCCCCCAATCTAATTACACCGATGCTACCGGATTTGATATGACTCCCTTCTCTCCCCACAATACCAATAACGGACACTGTATTTTCGTGTCAATATCTGCTTCATCATGCTCTAAGTCAATAGAGGCAGCAGCACGGTAGTCTTCATAACAGACATGAAACTGGTACAGATCAATTCCCTTGCTGATCTATGATTTGAAACATCGGCAAATTCCTCAATTCTCGTAATCATTCGTCACTGTGCAACGCCGAATCAATAGTTAAAAACACCATAGATTTATCCCTACTAAGTTAGTGCTAAAAGCAACATTAAGAGTTTCCATGGACTTCACTAACCACCAAACTTTACCAGTGGTAGCTCCTTGATAATGATTAAAAAGAATAGAAAATTTTTGTTCTAAATAAGGTTTAGCTTGGTGACAAAATAGTACAATCTTCAAGAACATACCAATCACTATTGTCGCTCCAAGATTATTAATCAGGTCATAAAAAACAAAATGTTTTGGTTGCTCAAGACTCTCAACAACTAGAAAATCTAACATTTTTTTGCAAGTACCTAAAATTAGAGAATCATTGGGTTTTTGAGTATTATTATCAGACCAAGTATTTTGTAATTTATCATATAATTTGCGATTAAATTGACATTTACTATAACCAGGATCGATTGTATCAGTTAAGTATTCATATAGCCCATCTTTAAAAGTACCATAAGAACAAGTAAAATCACAATAAGTTTGAAACTGTTGAGCTTGGTCTCGTAATGTTTGGCGACCATGAACTTTTTTGGTAAAATACTTAACTACTTCATTTAATTCTTCGTCTTTCATTAAAGTAGGATTTTCAATAGAATTGTTTTTCCTGGGCAACCTTTGATAAGTGATATATTTAGACAAATCTATTTCATATTTTTGCTGTTGTCTTCTTCCAATCATTTTAATTTCTTGTTGCTCTTGATCAGTACTCTCATCATTGAAAAAACAATGTTCATATAGATATGGATATCGATCAATTAATTTTTCTAACTTCCGATCTGCAATTTTTGTATTTTCTTGAGTTTCCCTGATAAACATCTTAGCTAAACGTTGTAAGGCAACATATTTTTCAGTCTCAGTAAAACTGCGAATTAAAGTGCGTAAACGTTTAGAAGTCCAACAAGAGGGCAGGTTATTTGGTTTTACCTGGAATATACTTACTAATTCTGGAATTGATTTTTGCAGTTGTGGGTTTTGTAACCAAAAGTTAATTAATATATAGCAACTTCTATTGAGAATATTATGAAATTCTTCTTCATCAGGATCGGCATGAATAATTGTTTCCATTACCTGCCATATTTCAGGGATAAAATATCCAGAAGCATCAATAAATAGAGCCCTAAAATTACCAATTAACTCTTCGGGGTCTTGTTGACGAGCTAAATCTTGTAAATGCTGATAAAGTCGCTGTTCTTGTTTGGCAGATTTATGATTATTATTAGTTGATAAAGATTTTAAATTATAATTTAACATTCTTGAAAATCCCCTCTGATAATTAATTATAAGCTAATTTAACTTGCCCTTCAATAAAGTATATTTTTGTAAGAATTGATGATTATATCTGTCTTAGTAGAATAGATATTTCAATAAGAATTAAATTGCAATTTTGAACAGATTTGTTAGACCAATATTTTTGAGATTATGATAGTAAATTTAACTCATATAAAAATATGCTCAATGTCCGTATTTACCTAAAAATATGCGTTATGAATTAGGTTAAATCTGAAATACAGATTAAAGTTTGTAATACTCACTCTAGTTTATAACTTTTGCTTATTACAATCTTAGTCCTATCCATAACTAACCTTTATAAGCTAAATTAAGTATAAAAATTAGATTATACTCTAACTATTAATTTTACTCTGGAATTATTTGAATTTATGTAAAGATTTGATGAAGAATCTAAGAGTTCAGTAGATTTTTTGATGATAAGTTTACTGAAACCCTGTAAATGCAGAAGCTTTTAGTTAAGTGTGAATACGGATAATTCGTAATCAAATAATTACAACCAACACCATTTTTAAGAATAAGTAGTCTGGCAAAAGTACTAATATTGGTCGGTACAGAATTTTCATTTTTAGGAAGTAAATTATAGTTATCTAGTGCTCCCTACTGCCTCAAACAAACGAATTTTGTATCTCACTGTTTATGGGAATTGCTATATAGTATTCAGATTGATACTCCCCAGTCTAAAAATGCGGGGATTCTTGGTTCGCTGACGCAACGCTGCGCGAACACTGACTCAACATCACCTAGCAGGATTTCTCCAACTCAGCCAAAAGGCCAATCTCCCGGTAGGTTCCGGTGTGCCCCACCGTACATAGTGCTTTCTTGAGAATATTTTTGGCAGCGTTCACTTTCTTGCTCACTTGACACTGTAGGTGTTTTAAACACTTACTCATGGGTCTATAAGTTTTTGGATTTTTAAACACCTTACCGTTAGAGCAAACGGCTAATATCAAATCCGGTAGCATCGGAGTAATTAAACCTGAATTTTCGGCCACCAATGGTAC
>NZ_RCBY01000401.1 GCF_003838195.1 Okeania hirsuta | reverse complement strand
ATCAGTTATCAGTTATCAGTACCAACCCCTAAAGCATGAGGCAAGAAAATACTGAAGTTTACTTTTTTCTGGCTATTGACCCTATTTTTTGGTCATAAGATTTTTAATTTGATTTTCTAAGCCGGAAGTCAAGAGTCAGCGAAGCTGAAGTCAGGAGTCAGGATTGCAAAATTTAACAATTCATGATTCTACTCTATTCAGATATATCTTGCTACGAGACAACGGGGAGATGGGGAGTGAGGGAGTAGAGGAGCGGAAAAAACTGTCAGTAGGAAAAAAACCGAAATACATCCTCTTTCTTTGACAAGAATTACGCAAAGGTACTATATATAGTAGATAAAAACCATACCATTGTGGTACATATAGTGTTTTTTTCGGCAAAATGCTTAAGTCCTGTTTTAACAAGCTATCAGCTATCAGCTATCAGCTATCAGCTAAAATCGGCGGGTTCGGCGTCCCCCATGCTTATTTGAAAAAGCGCGTGGTGTGCGTGTTCTGGTGGATTAAAATCCCCATCATACGCCTTGAGAGCTGAGGTGCTGAGGTGCTATTTCAATTGGAGCTGAAGTCATTTTTCTCAATTTCAATTAATACCATTACGGTTGCACCAACTGCCATTATATAGAATCCTTATGATATCTTTGCACGCGGTATGTGCTTTTGGCTGCCGTCCTTAGTCGGTGGTGAAGTCAGGAAATTTAGAAATAGAATAGGGGAAAAAGCGGATGCGACCCTGCGACGACGACGGCTCGCTTGCGGAACGCGCATCAAGCAAGTAGAAAAATGCTCCCTATTCCCCTACTCCCTTACTTCTCTCCCTATCTTCTTACCTCCCCTCAAATGAGTTATACCATTTCTCAAAAACTTTTCTACATTTTTACATAGTAGGGGAGTAGGGGAGTATGGGAGTAGGGGAGTGGGTGAGAAGTAAAAAAAAATAATAATTAATATTAAACTGACTCAAATTAGCAAAAAGTTTATTCGGATAGTTTAATTAGTTAATAACTGAAGTGTTACCCAAATATAGCACTAATGCATGGTAATTGGTATTATATAGCAGTCGAAGGAAAGGTGTTTGACAGATCGCTCATCTTGAAACTCAGACAACGCAATATTTTTCCTTCTTCCTTCTGCTATAAAAAATTCTTGATTAGTTCTTTCAATTGGAAACTATACCAGGGCGAAGTGCTATATTTTTTATTCCCTATCTTTTGATTTTGGGTTGAAAAAAGCGCCGTCTACACGGTGTTTACAATTGGTTGGGTTTTGAGTCCCAATCCATTTTTTTTTCCTTCTTTCTTTCTTCTTCCTTCCTTCTTCCTTCTGCCATAGCAATCTTCCTTATTCAAAAAAATTATCGATATCTCTTACTAAATAATCGAATAAAATATCCGCAGCTAATAAATTTCCAGCACTATTCCAATGAGGTTCCCGAAGTAAGTATAAAGGACGATTTTTTTGTTCTCTTCTAAATCTATCTAACATATCTATATAAGGAATACTATTAGCCTCCAAATATTTCCTCAAAATCTCTTGCTGACAAGTCGTATTATAAGACTCTCGCTTCAAATCATCATATTCCGCAAAAATGTCATTCAACAATTCATCATTAACTTGATATTCATCGGGATAAATTGCCACCACAAACTGAATATTTCGAGACTCTAATAAGGCTTGCATTTCTGAAATACTCTGAAAAATATAGTTAATATTATCGTCTCGCTTGCCCTCAAGTAAATCTCTAATCTTACAGAATTTGAGCCTACTTTTTTCTACCCGCAGAAAAGCTTTTTCAGATAAAATTCCCGGTGACTTTTCCCGTTCAATAATTGGAGCTGATGCTAAATTTAAACTAGCAACTAGAGAACTACTAAACTGGGCAGAATCCTGTTTAGCTCTTTGTAATTCCTGGTAAACTTGATATTTCTGCTGTAAAAACATCAATAATCTAGACTTACCAATAATCGGATAACCAAAAATAATTAATTCATCTTCCTTATCTATATCTATATAGATACCATTGACAATAATTCGTTTTCTTTCTGGGTCAGCATCCCGAAAATCATTACCAACAAAAAAACCTAATACTACTAAATCCGGATTATATTGCAACCCGTATTTTTTCAACATAGCTAACTGCTCCCCAGTATGAGTTCCTGGATAGCCTACATTAATCACATCAACTTGCTGTTTGCCATAATAATTATCAAAATTTTTCTCCAACAAAGCCGTATAATTTCCTTCTTTTCCACCAGCCCAATTAAACGAATCGCTAACCACTAATAATCGAAATTTATTCTGGTCTTTTTGCAAAGGATAATCTCTATCGTTAAAACCAAATTGATTATTACCATTAATATAAGGTCGTACTCTAAATCCTAAATCTGAATCGTACTGATAGAGACCTTTAAATAGATAAGGCTCCAAAACAATCATCACAATTTCTACCAAAAATAGAGGTATAAATATCCAGGTAAATGTTAATAATAAAAATGTATTAAAATTTTTCCAGTTAATCAATTTGAGGAATTTTGATAACATAATAGAGAATAAGGAATAGAGATTGAAGAAGGAAGAAGAAAGAAGGAAGAGGGAAGAAAAAGTGGATGGGGATAGTCTTCGACAAGCCGCTCCGCGTCTACAAACCACAACCAATTGTAAACACCCTGTAGACGGTGGGGTATTAAACCCAAAATCAAAAGATAGGGAATAAAAAATATAGCACTTCGCCCTGGTATAGTTTCCAATTGAAAGAACTAATCAAGAATTTTTTATAGCAGAAGGAAGAAGGAAAAATATTGCGTTGTCTGAGTTTCAAGATGAGCGATCTGTCAAACACCTTTCCTTCGACTGCTATATAATACCAATTACCATGCATTAGTGCTATATTTGGGTAACACTTCAGTTATTAACTAATTAAACTATCCGAATAAACTTTTTGCTAATTTGAGTCAGTTTAATATTAATTATTATTTTTTTTTACTTCTCACCCACTCCCCTACTCCCATACTCCCCTACTCCCCTACTATGTAAAAATGTAGAAAAGTTTTTGAGAAATGGTATAACTCATTTGAGGGGAGGTAAGAAGATAGGGAGAGAAGTAAGGGAGTAGGGGAATAGGGAGCATTTTTCTACTTGCTTGATGCGCGTTCCGCAAGCGAGCCGTCGTCGTCGCAGGGTCGCATCCGCTTTTTCCCCTATTCTATTTCTAAATTTCCTGACTTCACCACCGACTAAGGACGGCAGCCAAAAGCACATACCGCGTGCAAAGATATCATAAGGATTCTATATAATGGCAGTTGGTGCAACCGTAATGGTATTAATTGAAATTGAGAAAAATGACTTCAGCTCCAATTGAAATAGCACCTCAGCACCTCAGCTCTCAAGGCGTATGATGGGGATTTTAATCCACCAGAACACGCACACCACGCGCTTTTTCAAATAAGCATGGGGGACGCCGAACCCGCCGATTTTAGCTGATAGCTGATAGCTGATAGCTGATAGCTTGTTAAAACAGGACTTAAGCATTTTGCCGAAAAAAACACTATATGTACCACAATGGTATGGTTTTTATCTACTATATATAGTACCTTTGCGTAATTCTTGTCAAAGAAAGAGGATGTATTTCGGTTTTTTTCCTACTGACAGTTTTTTCCGCTCCTCTACTCCCTCACTCCCCATCTCCCCGTTGTCTCGTAGCAAGATATATCTGAATAGAGTAGAATCATGAATTGTTAAATTTTGCAATCCTGACTCCTGACTTCAGCTTCGCTGACTCTTGACTTCCGGCTTAGAAAATCAAATTAAAAATCTTATGACCAAAAAATAGGGTCAATAGCCAGAAAAAAGTAAACTTCAGTATTTTCTTGCCTCATGCTTTAGGGGTTGGTACTGATAACTGATAACTGAT
>NZ_RCBY01000400.1 GCF_003838195.1 Okeania hirsuta | reverse complement strand
ATGCTAACCTTGAAGAGCTATTGAGTCAAATAAAATTTAATTTTCCACTTAATTTTCGCCACTCCCTATTGTACCAAGCGATCAAAATGAGTCGAGCTGATGGGTTCTACCATGAAAAAGAAAAAGCGGCGGTGGCTAAAGCGGCGGAAATTTTGGGTGTTGACAGCAAGGTGGTTGTTAGTCTAGAGTCGATTGCCGAAATGGAAGATACAGCAGATCGACTGCGCATTGCCTTATTTGAAACAAAAGCTTAATTCTGCCTTATATCTATAGCGATTGCATATCTGTAATAGCGAGAGAGGACTTGAAGCTACTTGTCCAACAAGTAAATCCAAATCCTCTCATATAGAATCCGGTTATATAATAAGTGTTCAACCTGATTTTATATTAGGCAGAAACCTGGTTTACCACGGTAATGTTTTCTGATTTTTTCACTAATGAGGGATCATACCCTAAACTGTAACGTTATAGTTATTGAAATTTTTGGATGAGATCAAATCCGTTGGCTTCGGAGTAATATAATTCCTATCGTCAGTAGGGAAAAAATGTTGCTCATTCCTAGAATTTCGACTTATTATTCCTCACTACTGAATTATACTAATGCTACCGGATTTGATATGATATAGAATCCAGTTATATAAGCAGAAACCGGGTTAATCGCGGTAATGTTTTCTGATTTTTTCACTAATGAGGGATCATATCCTAAACTGTAACGTTATAGTTATTGAAATTTTTGGATGAGATCAAATCCGCTTATATAATAGAGTTGTCGCTAAATAGATAGAAAAAATCGCTCAAATTAAGACACAGTAGTAATTCCATACGTTTTGCACTGGAAATTGCTAAAATCCTTACATGATAAGGGTTTAGCAGTTTTTTATAGTTATAAAGCGACAAGTCTAATAAGTGTTCAACCTGATTTTATATCAAACTTTATTCAGCTAGAGGTTCGATGACAATTGTTCCTGGTTGTGCAGGTCGGGGCATAGTCTTATAGTGCTTTAACTGTAGGTCAATGCCTTGAGCTGAAACTTCGTAGCGACTGTAAAGCTCCGATAACAGAATAGACTGCATCTGTACCGAGAAGATTCTTCCAGGGCACTTGCGAGGGTTTCCCTGAGAGTTGGTCATGCTGAAGGAATTGATCTCATAGCGATCGCGTGCAAGTACCGAATTGAGGTTTTCGCGATTAGATTTTAAGATGGCATCTATATTTGTTGGGTCGAATAGGTTCGGATTAGGGAATATCGACGGATCGGAGTTCGCCTGCTGACGATCGAGCCACATCATAGTGCCCTGCGGAACTGTGACCGAACGCCCCTGATGCTGAAGAACAAAAGGGGTAGTCGTGCGACGCCATAATGCTGTGGGGTTGCTACCACCTAAGCGTAATGCCTCTAGTACAACTTTATTGATGAAGGATAGTTTTTCCTCATTACCACCAGAACGAGCCTCGGTAACAACGCTTGCTTTAATATCGGGCGAGGTTTCCAAAAAAGCAAGGAGCCACAACATACTCAAGGCAGTAGTTTCGTAAGTTGCCACGATGATAGCACCGAGTTCCTTCAACTTGGCGGGGTCGAGATTCTCAATTTCTGGGATTGTTAGCGATCGCTCCCAGAGAGCAAAGTGCCGCCGGATCAGGTTCGAGTCAGGAGCTGCTTCCAAGGCTTCAAAGTTGTCTGTCAGAAGCTGGCGAACAAACGGAATAATGGTTTCAAAGTCGCTCATAGCCGCAGGGTTGACCTTACCGATCGCCTCCGAGGCAATATCTATGAAGTCCCGCGTCACTCGACCATACTCTGTTGATGCCAAATAAGTTGTCAGGGGCGTTTGAGTCAGGTCAAGTATTCCGGGAACGAAGCTGTCTACATGGGCGACAAGGAAAAGTGCAAAGTCGTCGAGAGGCATTTCTTGACTCGCCACACTTTTGAGGTAGTCCACAGCGTGTTTTCTCACAGTTGGCTCAAGCTTGGCGATGAAATTTAGATTGCCAAGGGATCTCTCCACTGCAGCTCGCTTCCCTGGGCGAAGGGGATGGTCGTTTGGCAGAGTGCCGACAAAATCACCGAATAGCCCACTGACCGGGTCTGTAGATGGTGCTAGAACCTGGTCTCTCGTGAGGGGAACATTCGTGTTTTGGTAAATGGCAATCTGTCCATTAAATCGGAAAGAGCAAATGCCCCCGTTTGCCTCAGCACAAGCACTAATACCTGAAGTGCGAAAATAGTTTGATGCTGATTCTCCTCTATCGACAGTTGCTTGGCGAAAGGCATTTCCGTGGTCTTGGAAAAGATTTGGGCCAAAATGATGGGCAAGTACGCCGGGGAAAGGAGAGCTAAAATATCGAAATAGCCAAAAAGTGCCAAGCAGGCGTTCCCCCCATCTGTTTACTCGCCCCCAGAGATGCAGCCAGAGTGGCATTGGCGTCCTTGTGAGAGCATTTTCTGGTCGTTCTGAATTGGTCATAGTACTGGTTCCTCGCTAGACTACAAGATAGATTTTCAGGATTATATCAAAGTTAAGTGGCTACTTAGGGCTTGCTGATTAACCCTCAAAGTATTTACAGATAAAGGATTTAGACTTTTTGGAGCGAAAAAAGTGCAAGCTTGTCGGTTGCTCAAGCTCAAAAAGTTAGCATTTTGAGCAGACAAAGGCGGAAAAATCAAGGGACAATTCCTCCTCCAACCTCCTCTATTAATTCCCATTTATCCTGACTTCCCCTCCCAGGAGGGGAGGGGTTAGGGGTGGGTTGACTCCTGTCTCCTGTCTCCTTGCCTTACCCATAAGACTTTTTCAGCAAACCCTACTTATGCATAGTTAGCGCTTCTTAAAATGGAGAGATACTATTATTAATTGCTTAATCTCTTCCAAAATATCTGGATAATCTCCGTTGACAATCTCAGTTAGGGTGCTGAATGTTCCTGGGTATACCATGACCGAAAACCCACGCTTTTGAAGACAGGCGAAAATAGCAAATTCCTCTAAGAAGTAGTCACAGGATCGGCGAATGCGCTGCTCGAGCAAGGTATCGCTCTGGTTTGAATATCGCCTAATCTGATAGTTGCGACTAAATGCTTCAACTGACGAGCGGAATTTAGCATTGCTTTTAAAATATATCTGGAGATATTGGTGAAAGTGTGCATAATCATCCCAGGTCTGAATTTGACTGCAAGTCTCGAAGGTAAATTTAGTCTGCTCTCCAAATGCCTTAAAAATATGTTCCTGTTCCCGAACGAAAGCACGACCAATTTCTAAAGCTTCAACCAGTGCAGTTTCTTGGTCTAGCGATCGCTTCAGTTCTATATTGATACGGTGAATGCTGTCTCCCACCAAGACTAGACAATGGGAAAACCTCCGGGAAATCCATTCAACCATGGCCTTAACCTTTGCTGGTTGAAAATTACTATTCTCAAGACTCACTCCTAAAAAACAGGAATCAAGTTGTTCAAAATTAGTCCTGGCACAGAGAGGATGTACAGAATCAATTTTAGCTTTATATTGCAACCCAAGAATTAATTCCGAGGTTGGAGAGTTATTTAATCGCTCTAGAACTGGTGGTAAAGAAGCCATAAACATTTTTATCAGACAACAAACAAGTAATATCATGTCCGGTAGCATCGGTATTGTATAGCAAAGGTAAGGAACGGGAAACAGACAGGAAGGTTTAATAGCAAGAAAAAAAAACTTAAATTTCCTGTATATACTCACCCTTGGGTTTACACAAACGATTGCCTTCGGGCATGATATAATATCAAATCCGGTAGCATCGGTGTAATTAGATTATTATGGTGGGGAGTGTGGGGACCCACCCCTAACCCCTCCGGTGGAGGGGAATTATCGAGAAATATTTGGTAATGGTTGAAGATGGAACATTTTTTTATACCGAATTAAACGGATTTGATATAACTGAATATTGAAAACTGGGGGAATTAGGATCGGGGTGATTA
>NZ_RCBY01000040.1 GCF_003838195.1 Okeania hirsuta | reverse complement strand
AGGTAA
Organism: Okeania hirsuta; assembly: GCF_003838195.1. Lineage (GTDB taxonomy): Bacteria > Cyanobacteriota > Cyanobacteriia > Cyanobacteriales > Microcoleaceae > Okeania > Okeania hirsuta. The sequence continues at coordinate 43,908 of NZ_RCBY01000040.1, read as the reverse complement.
AAATACTCTCCTAATGAGGAGAAACAATGAATTAATTTTCCTTTTATTCTATCCTATCCGTTTTTAGGGAGAGGTAATTATCAATTATCAATTATCAATTATCCATTATTTTTATAGCAATATGATTTAACTTGTGAAATATTGGAGAATTTTAGGGAACAGGGAACAGGAAAAAGGGAACAGGGAACAGGGAGCAGAAAAAAAGAAAAAAATGAATATATATGAACATGATAACTGCTATATTCTCTACTTTGAAGGAACATTCAAATTCTTACATCTGAATTCCTGTCGGAAAATGTTAAAATCAAGTAAGCATTCAAGCCCAACTATCAGTTATCAGCCATAAGCTAATATCAATTCATAATAAAAATTATATAGCTGTTGAAGTGAGAATATTTTTCGTTCTTTCCCCTTGTTCCCTACTCCCTAATTCCTAAATTTTTTCTTGTGGTTATTCCAACATACAGAATATAATTATCTTTGTCAGAGGGATTATACCAATACCAAAAAGTAATGTTATACTTGGCTGAAACTTCAGTTATCAAGTAATTAATACAGGTCTAATAACTTATTTCCTAATTATTAGCAAGTTAATACTAATTATTCTGATGTTTGTCTCTCCCCCAATCCCCCACTCCCTTATCGAAGAATTAATAATAAAATAATTAAATAATTAAATAATTCAGGTTTAAAGCCTCCCCTTGAAAGGGGAAAAAATAATTTTTTTCCTTTTAGTCAATCCTCTTTCTTTTAGGGAGAAGTAATTATCAATTATCCATTATCCATTATCCATTAATGAATCCCCTACTTAAAAAAGTGTAGAAAAGTTTTTGATAAATGGTATTATTATTAACAGGTTAAGCAAAAATAAAAAGCTGACCGCTGACCGCTAATAGCTAAATGCTTACAAAATTAATCATAATTCATAATAAGCTTTTTTGAATAGGTAAAAATGGCTAAAATTAAATTACGACGTACTGAAAATATTAATGGCGATATATACGTTGATAGTACCTGTATAGACTGTGATACTTGTCGCTGGATGTCACCTACAGTTTTTCATCGAAATGGAGATAAATCAGCAGTTTATCATCAACCAAAAAACGACAAAGAAAGACAGGAAGCAATACAAGCTTTACTATCTTGTCCGACAAATTCTATCGGTACTATTGAAGCACCAAAAGATATTAAAAAAATTCAGCAAACCTTGCCAATTTTAGTAGCAGATAATGTTTATCATTGTGGATATCATTCAGAAAAATCTTTTGGAGCAGCTAGTTATTTTATTGTCAGACCAGAGGGGAATATTTTAGTAGACTCACCCCAATTTTTACCTCCATTAGTGAAGCGTTTGGAAGAAATGGGAGGAATTAAATATATGTATTTAATTCCTCCCAATTTTTACCTCCATTAGTGAAGCGTTTGGAAGAAATGGGAGGAATTAAATATATGTATTTAACCCACCAAGATGATGTAGCAGACCATCAAAAATTTAGACAACATTTTAACTGCGATCGCATTCTTCATGTAGATGATATTTCTTCAACTACTAATAATGTAGAAATAAAATTAACTGGAACAGAACCATTTTCCCTAAGTCCTGATTTATTAATTATTCCTGTACCTGGTCACAGTAAAGGTCATACAGTCTTACTATATGGAAAATTTTTATTTACTGGCGACCATCTAGCTTGGTCTAGTCGTTTAAATCAACTTTATGCTTTTCGCCGTTATTGTGGGTATTCTTGGTCAGAACAAATTAAATCTATGGGTAAACTTATACCTTATAGTTTTGAGTGGGTATTACCTGGTCATGGTCATCGATATTATGCTGATACAAAAACCATGGAACAACAGTTACAAAAGTGTATTAATTGGATGGAAAAATTATGAGTTTTTCTAACAGTTATGTCGCTCTATATAAAATAGGTAGAACAGTTATAACTAGGCTCGTAGTTGGGCTTTAGTCCTAATACCAAATTGATAAATGTTTGCTACAAATAGTTAGGGTATTTATTAGAATTTCCTACGGAATGCTCCGCAAACAGAATTGCTGAATAGATAGATTTAATATCATTTTTGATGTTGTAAATTATATTTTTCGTCAAATAGACTTGAGATGAAAGTATTTTTATGATGCTTATTATTCGAACACATTCTTTTTTCATGGATGGTATAATATAAGTATTGTAAGGGCTAAAGCCCAACTACAAACAAAAACTTTATTATAAGTAATTATCCACTAGGGTATCTGCCCTAGAAGGGGCACATGATATAATCTATTCAATTAAGAAGGCGAATTTTCCTCCAACCAACTTTCTAAATCCTCCAAACTATTAAAATCCAAAATATCCTCCGTTAAACTTTCCAAATCTGACAAAAGTAAATCTTCAATCTGATTATTTATTGTCTCTGGAATTTCTCCAAAACGTTTTTTCAGTAAACGCATAACCAGAGCAATTGTTTGATTCAACCTTCCTTGTTCTTCTCCTTGTTCTTTCGCATAAGTTATCCGTCCTCTTTCATCTTGCATTGCAATTGCTCGACGCTCAACTATATCTAATTCTTCTACCGTCATATTAATTCTATTAGCAATATTTAAAGCTTTTTCTATTTCAGAAACTTCCCCTAAATTTTCAGGAATACTATCCAATCTGTTAGCCTCTTTCAGAAAATAAATCCATTTATCCGTCAAAGTATTTAACTCAGATAAAGCTTTCTTAAATTTCGGCAACTCTAAGAAAATTAATCGTAATTGTTTATCAAGACATTCAAAATTTTTAGTCTCCTCCTTAAATACAAACTTATTGATAAAATCATCCTTTTTTTCAAACAGAATAAAATCTGTAATTGTCACGGCTATGGCTGGATTTAGTAGCAGATAATCTTCTCCAGTTTCTAACTGATTGGCATAAGCTTTAGCCAAATTGTAAGCTACTCGTTTGTTGAAACCTGCCATTCTAGCTACTTGCATTTCAATAACTACAATTGAGCCATCTACTAAAACTGCTTTTATATCTAAATAGGTGTCTTTTAAATTGATTAATTGACCGGGATTAAAAGGGTTAAGAATTGTTAGAGATTGAATTACTTTTTTGCCTCCATAAATTATGGCATTGAGAAAGCTGATTAAGATGTCTTTGCTTTGTTCGGAGCCAAATATTTTTTTGAAGGCGTAATCGACCTTGGGATTGATAAATTTCATAATGGTTTTGATATAGTTTTATATTAGGGGACTTTTGAGCCAGGTTTACAATTAACAAATTTGGCAACTATTATAGCATATTCCAAGTATGTAAAATATAGATTTATATCTGCTATAGTAATAGTAAGTATCTCACTCAAATAGTAGACAAAAAGGAAGTTATACTATGAACGAAAATATTGTTTCTGTGGAAAATGTAATTAAACAAATAGATGGAATGAATCTGGATCAACAATTAGAATTAATTGCTTATATTGCTAATAAAATTCAGAAATATAAATCTTCATCCAACAAAAAAAGTTCTTTAAAAAGTATCATCGGTAGTGGCAAAGGATGTTTTGCGACTCCAGAGGAAGTAGATAATTTTATTAATCAAGAGCGAGGTCAATGGGAATTTTAGAAGCAATCACAGGAACACGAGTTTATTTAGATACTAATATCTTTATTTATGCAGTAGAAGGATATGCTGAATTTCAAGCTTTATTAAATGAGTTATTTGAGGCTTTTGATAATGGAAGTCTCAAAGCAATTACTAGCGAATTAACTTTAGCAGAAGTTTTAGTAAAACCATTAATTGAGAATAATACTGAAGTTTGTTTAATTTATGAAAATGCCATCCAAAATTCGCAATTGCTTAAAGTAGTACCAATAAATCGAAAAATTCTGATAGAATCAGCTCGATTAAGAACCATGATTAATTTAAGACTGCCAGATGCAATTCATGGTGCAACTGCAATTTTAAATGGATGTGAAACTTTTTTAACTAACGATAAACGCTTAGAAGCTCTTTCTGGTATTAACGTTCTTATTTTATCTAATTTGTTGTCTAGTTAATTAACCGAAGTAATATTATTTTCGGTGCATGGCAGTGGGAGCATCTTGCTCCCGTCTTAGGTGTTGCTTGTTCCCATTTTAGAAAGTTGTTGTTGCTACGGGATGACGTTGCGATCGCTTTAGTCGATTAATTTTATAATTTAAATTGAATAAAAAATCATGCGCAGGGGCGAGCAACCCCCAATATATATATTGTATCACAATTTTTTATGAAATACTACCTGAAAAAGTTCTGAATCTAATTACATCAATGCTAGCGGACTTAATCTAACAAAATGACAAACCCAAACAAACTAGAAAATCTTTCACAGAAAAATCAAAATTCTTTACAGGAATTAGCTTTTGCTCTTGAAGCTGAAGGGAAAAATTTTTCCTTGATTTTAGTTCATTGTAATTTTAAGAGTTTACAACATAATCTCATACAAAGATTAGCTAATATCTGTTCTGTAAAAGTTCAGCAACTTAATTTAGAACCTTCTGCAATTACTCTCTATTCTACTATTGAAAAACAAATAGGAAATGAACAATTTCAAGCTTTAATGGTATTGGGTTTAGAGTCGGTGAAAGAAATTTCTCGACTATTGCCTAGTGCGAATCAAATTCGGGGAGAATTTAGCGATAATTTTCACTTTCCATTGGTGCTATGGGTGACGGATAATGTGTTAGCTGAAATGATTCGTTTGGCTCCAGATTTTTATAGTTGGGCAGTCACAATTGATTTTGAAGCTTCGGCAGATGATGTGGTTGATTTTATTCGGTCAATTAGCGAAGATGTTTATTACAAAACTTTTGAATCTGGGAATATTTTTCTGGGTAAAGATGATTTTGATAGTTGTACAGATATCCAACTTAAGGCGGCTTTTCAAGAGTTATTAAATGGTGGGGTAAAAATAGAGTCAGAATTAGAGGCAAGTTTAGAATTTGCTCTGGGAAGATTAGGTGATGATTTGGAGGAATCTCGGCAGCATTATGAGCAGAGTTTGGAGTTGTGGAAACAAAATAATAATCTGGTAAAACAAGGATATTTGTCATTTTATTTGGGCTTATGGTGGCGAGACTATGCTGAAGGAAATCGTCAGGAATATCAGCATAGTTGTCTACGAGCAAAAGATTATTTTCAGGAATGTATAAATTGTTTTGAATTTGCTCAAAGGAGCGATTTAGTTGATAGATTTATCAATTATTTGGCAGAGGTTAATCATCGACTTTTGGATTGGGATGAGTTGGAAAAAGTTGCTGAAAAGGCTTTAAATATTCATCAAAGTCATCAAACCAAATTTAGGATGGCAAGAACTTATGGATTTTTAGCAGAAGTTAAGTCGAATCGAAAAGCTTGGCATGAAACTCAAGAATTTGCTGAACAAGCATTATCTTTATTAGCAGAAGCTGTTGTTGAAATATCTAATGATTCTGAAAAAACTAATCCAGTATTAGATTGGGAACTCCACTATCACAAAGGTTGGTATTTATTTTCTTTAGCTAAAGCTCAAAAAAACCTTGACCAAGTAGAAACAGCAGTTACAACTTTAGAAGCAGCAAAAACTATAACTAAGCCTAGTTACGACCCCGAACTTTATCGGTTAATTTTGAAAGAATTGGGAAATTGTTATTTCCATAGAGGAGATTATTTAAGGGCATTTAATCAAAAATTAGAACAACAAGAAATTGAGACTCAGTTTGCCATTAAAGCTTTCATTGGAGCTGGGAAATTACAGCCAAGAAAACATCGTTCTAATCCTGATTTATCCTCGATTCAAGCATCAAAAAAATTAACTCAAGAAATAGCTACTTCTGGTAGGTTGCCGGATGTGGAGAATTTAGTCAGTCGGATTAAAGTTTCTCACCATAGATTCACAATTTTGTATGGTTCTTCTGGAGTTGGTAAAAGTTCTTTAGTGGAAGCTGGATTAATTCCAATTTTGAAAGGAGATTCTGTAGATGCTAGGGATATTTTGCCAGTTTTGCAGCAAGTTTATACTGATTGGAGGCAAAATCTTGGTGATAGTTTGGTAAAGGCTATTTCAGAATTGGAAAGTAGGGAATATAATCCCCCTAAATCCCCCTTAGAAAGGGGGACTTTGAAGACTTCTCCCCTAGAAAAGGGGTGTTTTGAAGACTCTTCCCTTAGAAATATGAGGCACATTGACAATCCCCCTAAATCCCCCTTAGAAAGGGGGACTTTGAAGACTCTTTCTAATGATGACTTATTGTCAATTTTAAGAGCGCTGGAAAAGCAGAATAAAGTCACTGTTTTAATCTTCGACCAATTTGAGGAATTTTTCTTTAATAACAAGGATATAAATCAACGACTACAATTTTATGATTTTCTCCAAGAATGTTTGAAAATATCTTTTGTCAATGTAATTATTTCCCTGCGGGAAGATTTCATTAACTATCTTTTAGAATGTAATCGTCTGGTCAGTTTAGATATTATTAATAATGACATTCTCAGCAAAAAGCATATCTATTATATTGGTGATTTTTCTATCGAAAATGCTAAGTCGGTAATTCAAGGGATAACATCCCAGACTACTTTTACTTTAACCCCAGAATTAATAGATGAATTAGTCAAAGATTTAGCAGGAAATTTGAATACTGTGCGACCAATTGAGTTACAAATTGTGGGGTCGCAGTTGCAAAATGAGAATATTACTACTTTAGTAGAGTATCAAAAAAAGGGTCCGAAACAAGCTTTCGTCGGGCGGTATTTAGAGGAGGTAATTAAGTATTGCGGACCGGAGAACGAAAGGTTAGCAAAAGTAGTTTTATATTTCCTCACAGATGAGAATAATACTCGCCCTCTGAAAAGTCGGGTGGAGTTGGAAGAATATACAGAAAAACCCGAACGGATGGAATTAATTTTAACTGTTTTAGTTAAGTCTAGGTTGGTATTTAGAATTCCCGCAAGTCCTTCAGATAATTATCAATTAGTTCACGATTATTTGGCATATTTTGTCAGAAAAGAAATGTCAGAAGCAGCTCAGATATCTGCTGAGTTGGAGAAGGAAAGAGAGCTGCGGAAACAGACAGAAAAAATGTTAAATGATGCTTTGAAAAAGCAATTAAATTCTGCCCGTCGTGCGGCTATTACTTTAGGGGGAATGATGTTGGCATTTGGGGCAGTTGCTATTATGTCTACCTTAGTTGGAGTTAACACTTATTTGTTAGGTTTAAGTTCTGCTTCTAAGCAAAATCAAGAATTAGATCGGTTAGTATCTGCTATTGAAACAGGAAAGAAATTAAAATGGTTATCCTTTGGAGCAATGCCAGAAATAAAACTGGAAGTTTTGTCAGAATTAAGTACAGCAATTCAGGAAGTAAAAGAGTTTAATAGATTTAAACATGAGGATGGTGTAACTCATATTAGTGTTAGTAATGACGAGAAAATGATTGCTACGGGAAGTAAGGATGATACGGTAAAAGTTTGGTGGGTTGATGGTAGTCAAGAGGAAAAAACTTTTGACGAACATAAGGATGATATTACCCAGGTTGGCTTTAGTTCTGATGGTAGAATGATTGCTTCTGCTAGTAAAGATAATTCGGCAGTAGTTAGGTGGTTAGATGATAGTAGAGAATCTATTTCTTTACCACATAATGAGGAGGTACTGGATGTTAGTTTTAGTTCAGATAATCAGTTTGTAGCGACAGGTTGTAAAGATGGAAAAGTTCAAATTTGGAGTGTAAAAGATGGTAGTTTAGTGAAAACTTTTGATAGTCATACTGCTCCTGTTGCCCACGTTAGTTTTAGTCCGAATGGTAAAATTGTTGCTTCTGCAGATAATTATGATAATGTGAAACTTTGGTTTATTGATGAAGAGAAAGAAGTAGAGATTGATAATTATGCTACGACTGATATTGAGTTTATAGATGATGAAACTATTATTTTTTCGAGCCGAGGTAATGATTTTAAAATCTATAAAGTGAATGGAGAACTTATAAAAAGATATGGTGAATCTTTAGCAGATTATACTCATAATATTATTAGTAATCATAGAATGTTTATAGTTTATGTTGATGATTATAATCAAAATTATGCACAAATATTGACAAGAAGCAATTATCATACTTACCTCCGTTATTTATACACTTTTCAACACGGAAATTTAAAGAATCATAGTGAAAATATATCTCATCTAAGCTTTAGCCCCTATGACAAATTTATAATATCAGCTAGCGAAGACGATACAGTAATACTTTGGAAAATAGACAATTTTTTGAAAATTTTTGATTACCATAGTCCTTTTTTTTTCCTGCATCGGAAAAACAGTTTTGATAAATCTTTAAATGCAGATATTGTACCAATTAATACATCCCTCAAAAAAATCGAAATACAGCAACAGGATAAAAATTTGATAACAACAATAATTGTGCCACATTCTTATGTTTTTAGTTTCAGTCGTAACAATCAAAATTTCATTACTAATAGTGATGACTATAGTTACACTCCTAAATTGTGGAATACTGACAAGAAAGAAATAGCTTTACAGAAAAATACTGGATATCTAAAAAACATCAAAGTTAGCCCTGATGCAAAAACAGTTGCAGCTATTAATAATAATAACATTATTCAATTGTGGAATAACAAAGGATTTCCACTAAAAATTCTAGAACATAATCAAGTAAAAAAACTGGCTTTTAGCCCAGATAGCCAAATTATTGCTTCTGTCAGTTTTTATGGCATTAAAATTTGGAGCAATGAAGGTGAATTAATTGCGGAATTAGATGGAGATTATCAAAAACTACAAGATATTTTTTTTAGTCCAGATAGTCAGGTCATTACTGTTATATGTGATAATCAAGGGATATTTTTGAATAGAAGCGGTAAATTAATAAATTCTTTTGATGGCCATAATGAAAAAATTGAAAAAATTCTTCTCAGTCAAGATAAACAAATAATTGCTACTCAAAGTTACAATCAAGTCAAACTATGGAATCTTAATGGCAAATTAATTAAAGATTTAGGCGGACATCATCAGAAAGTTGAAAAGGTTATTTTCAGTCCAGATAGTCAGATTATTGCTTCTATTGGTGATGATAATTTTGCGAAAATTTGGAGAAGGAATGGTACTTATGCTGGTAAATTAGAGCACCGAGATCAAGTAGAAAGTTTGGATTTTAGCCTTGATAGTAAAATAATTATTACTCTTAGCTATAACCCTGACAGGGAAGAAAATAGTGTAATTAATCTTTGGCAAAGTGATGGAACTCTAATGAAGCCATATCAACAAATTAATGATCCTGGTATTAATAATATTGAGTTAAATCCAGCAGGCAATATTATTGTTTCTACTTCTGGTAATATTATTAAACTTTGGAATCTTGATGGAAATGTTGTTTCCCTTATAAAAGGACATTATGGAGAAATCAATGATGTCAAGTTTAGTCCAGATGGTGAAATAATTGCCACAGCTAGTGACGATAAAACTATTAAGCTTTGGAATGAAGATGGTAAAGAAATAAAGACTCTTAGAGGACATAAATACCCTGTTCAATCTATAGAATTTAGTCCAGATGGAAACTTCTTTGCCTCTATTGATGATGATGATGAATATAGTATAGACGGAGAAAAGACAATCATTTTTTGGGATAAAGAAGGTAATCTTTTAAAAAAAGATGTGAGGGGAGATAAAGTTAGATTTCAGGAGGAAAATAATTCTATTACTTCTATTACTTCTACTAATGACAGCTCAGAATGTGAGACTTTGATATTCTGGCAGCTTGATGGTAAAAAATTCAATACTCCTCAAGAATCTAAATCTTGTGATGAGTTTTCCAAAATTTTAGACTATAGTTATGATCGCCAAACAATTGCTTGGGGTAAAACAGAATATCCTTTGAAACTCTGGAGTCTTGATGGTAAGTTAATCAGAACTTTCAAGGGTCATAGTGCTTGGGTAAATAGCGCTACTTTTAACCATGATGGAACAAAAATTGTCTCTGCTAGCGACGATAAAACTATTAAAATTTGGCACAAGGATGGTCAGTTGCTCAACACTATTAAAGAAAAAGATATAGTAAACACTGCAAGTTTCAGTCCTGATGGCAAAACAATTCTCTCTGGTGGTGATGAAAAAATATTGAAGCTTTGGAGTCTTGACGGAGAATTGATTAACCCTCCTTTTGAGGAAATTCATACAGATAAAATTATTAAGGCAACTTTTAGCCCTGATGGCAAGAAGATCGCTTCAGTTAGTGAAAATAATAATGTCATAATATGGAATGTAAACACAAGAGAACACAAAGAGATTAAAAATAGCGAGGAAGTTAAAAGTATTAGTTTCAGTCCTAATAGTGATATCCTTACCATCGAACACGAATATGGTAAAGTAACACTCCATCTACTCAATGGCATCTTTGTCACAGAAACCGAACTCTACACAACCAATTCATTCTTAGGCGAAAAATTTAGTCCTGATGGGAAAGCGATCGCTGTACAAAACCAGTCAGGAGTCTTGCTATTAAATGCAGACTTAGACGACTTACTTAACCGTGCTTGTAATTGGGCGAGCGCTTATCTCAAAACTACTGAAAATGAAGATATCAAACATCTTTGCGATTAAGACCTTCCTCAAAAACATTACAATATTCTTTAACTTCATTATTATTCGAGCGTACTGATAACTGATAACCAAAATACCCATGAACAAAACCCAAACAAAACCACCCACAGACACTTGGATAACAGCAACTTGGCAAGAATATATCCAAATTATTGAAGACCCAAGTTACGAAAAAGCCAAAGTTTACTACCACAACGGAAGACTCAGAATTGAAATGTCACCAGTGGGTAACGCTCATGCTAGTGACCACGCATTTGTTATTGGAGTAGTTGGTCTGTTTGCTGCCACCAAAAACATCATGCTCAACGGTCTAGATAATGGCGCTTATGACAAAACCGAGTATCTCGCTGCTCAACCTGATGCTTCCTATTACATTGGTGAAAATGCTGATGTCATTCCTTGGGAAACTTTTATTATCGATCTTGGTATCTATCCTCCACCAACCCTAGTTATAGAAGTTGCCAATGCTTCTTTGACAGATGATAAAGGGGAAAAACGTTTGTTGTATGAAGCAATGAATGTTTCTGAATATTGGATAGTTGACGCGGCCTTGAAGGCGGAAGTTATTGCCTTTGCGGTTGCCGATGGAGGTAGTAAAAGAATTAATGAGTCTCAAGTTTTGCCAGGGTTAGCCATTTCTTTATTAGAAGAAGCACTGCAACGCACTCGCCAGGAAAATCAAACTCAAGTTTACACTTGGTTATTTAATCAGTTTCAGTCGTAGGGAATAGGGAATAGGGAATAGAGAATAGGAGTGAAAAGCATTTCCGTTGTTAAGATTCATCATTAGTCTATGTTTTAACCAATTCTTTATTAAATAATCCTTCTGACAAACTAAAATTTTCTGACAACAAAGCCACTGATAACTGATAATAGCGTAGCGCACCAGGCAACGTTAAAAATGGTGCGTTACACTCCACTTCGTTCCGCTAACACACCCTACTGGACTATAATAAAAAATACACCTTTTTTCCTGTAAACCCATGAACAAAACTCAAACACAACTACCCACAGATACTTGGATAACAGCAACTTGGGAAGAATATATCCAAATTATTGAAGACCCAAGTTACGAAAAAGCCAAAGTTTACTACCACAACGGAGGACTCAGAATCGAAATGTCACCATTAGGAAGCGATCATTCTAACGACCATGTACTTGTCGTCGCAGCAATTACCCTCTTTACCGTCACGAAAAGCATCACCCTGACTGGTAAAGATAATTGCACTTACAGCAAAACAGGATGTCAAGCAACTCAACCCGATCTTTCCTATTACATTGGCGAAAATGCTGATGCCATTCCTTGGGGAACTTCTATGGTTAACCTAGATATTTATCCTCCACCAAATCTAGTTATAGAAGTTGCCAATACTTCCCTAGCAGATGATAAAGGGGAAAAACGCTTGTTGTATGAAGCAATGAATGTTGCTGAATATTGGATAATTGACGTACAGAAGGTAGAAATTATTGCCTTTGCTATTGCTAATGGAGGTAGTCAAAGAATTAGCCAGTCTCAAGTTTTTCCAGGGTTAGCAATTTCTTTATTAGAGGAAGCACTGCAACGCAGTCGTCAAGAAAATCAAGCTCAAGTTTACGCTTGGTTATTCAATCAGTTTCAGTCGTAGAATTTGCTAAGGTAGAGCGATCGCCTATTTTGGCTATAATAAAAAATACACCTTTTTTCCTGTAAAGCAATGAACAAAACTCAAACACAATTACCCACAGACACTTGGATAACAGCAACTTGGGAAGAATACATCCAAATTATTGAAGACCCAAGTTACGAAAAAGCCAAAGTTTATTACCACAACGGAGGACTCAGAATCGAAATGTCACCAGCAAACAAGCACAGTAAAGACCACATGGTTATTACTACCATAGTTAACTTATTTGCAATGGCAAAAAAGATTAAGGTAGATGGCAGAAATGAGTGTATTTATCGCAAAACAGGACTTCGAGTGGCTCAACCAGATGCTTCCTATTATTTTAGAGAAAATGCAGATGTAGTTTCTTGGGAAGCATCTATTATTGACCTAGATATTTATCCTCCACCAAATCTAGTTATTGAAGTTGCCAATACTTCCCTTGCTGATGATAAAGGGGAAAAACGTTTGCTGTATGAAGCAATGAATGTAGCTGAATATTGGATAGTTGACGTACAGAAGCTAGAAGTTATTGCCTTTGCTATTGCTAATGGAGGTAGTCAAAGAATTAACCAGTCTCAAGTTTTGCCTGGGTTAGCCATTTCTTTATTAGAAGAAGCACTGCAACGCACTCGTCAAGAAAATCAACTCGACATTTATACTTGGTTATTCAGTCAGTTTCAATACCAGGAAATAGGCAGACTAATATCAGGTTGCTTAATATAAGCAATTCTTTCTTATTCAGAAATAATCTTGAATCATAAGTATTGACTTCGATTATACCAGAATTAGACCATTTCCTTCTTCCTTCCTCCTTCTGCTATGAAGATTAGATGATTTATGCTAATATACTAAAACTTGAACTGTTAGAGCTATTTAAAGTGGTAGCCAAAATTGGCTAACCTTGCTTTCTGTAATCAGAACTAGCAAAGAATAACTGCTTTTGCTCCACAAAACAAAAATAAAGTCAAAATATCTATTAGGAGGATAATGCATAGATGACCCAAGTGATACTAGGAGAAAATGAAGGAATTGAATCTGCATTACGTCGGTTTAAACGACAAGTTTCTCAAGCTGGAATATTCCCAGATATGAAAAAGCATCGTCACTTTGAGACACCCATTGAAAAACGGAAGCGTAAGGCAATGGCTCTACAGAAACAAAGGAAAAGACGTTCCCGTTATTAATCTTTATTGCTTTATTGTAATTTTAATTTGTTGTCAATTAGTGTCTTTCTAAGTCTATAACTCATTAAGAAGCTGTTAAGATAACTGTTGTTGAGACGCCTGGGTGCGTCTCCCTAAGACTACTAACAAAAAAAGAACTAAACATCAGCAATTACTAATATTTGGTGAGGTACAAAATTCTAGCTTTTAGGCAACAAGCAACAGCAAAGAAAAAGACAACTGTACCTCACCTAGTAGTAAAAAACCTTATATTTCAAAAATCATATTTATACATCACAATTTTCTGCTAAATTAATCTTAATTTAATAATTGAATTTGACACTATAATTTTGGGAGAGAAAAAAAATGGCTGTAGAGCAGCCGGAACTTATAGATATTTCCCCTTTTATTGACCATTCTTTATTAACAATTACCGCCACCCCAGAACAAGTTTCAAAATTCTGTACGGACGCTGAAAAATTTAAGTTTCCATCAGTTTGCGTATATCCTTACTATGTCAAACAAGTAGCTGAATTTCTCCACGGCAAACATCCAAAAGTTTGTACTGTAATTGGTTTTCCTCATGGTCAAAGTACTGGTAAAGCTAAATTATATGAAGCTTCAGAAGCTGTAGAAAATGGCGCTTCAGAATTAGATGTGATGATTAATTTGAGTCAAATCAAAACAGGCCAAACTAATGAATTACATCGGGAAATTGCGGAAATTTCTGAGGAAACTGGTAAAGCAGTTAAGGCCATTTTAGAGATGGCATTACTTACAGAAGCAGAAAAGCGATTAGCGACAGAAGTTTTAATGGATTCTGGTGTGGCCTTTATTGTTACTAATACGGGATGGTATGGTGGAGCAACGGTGGCGGATGTGCAACTGCTCAAGGAAATGACCAAGACTAATGTGGGAATTAAAGCTGCTGGAGGAATTAAAAGTTATGAGCAAGCAGTGGATCTAATTTCTGTGGGTGCTACTAGGTTAGGTACATCTCGTGGTCTAGAATTGCTCAATCAGCAAAAGGACAAATCCGGATATTGACATTATGATTTTAATAGTTTTGTGGAATGGGTTTTGTGGAATGGGCCTCTGGCCCGTTCTTTATATCCGTTCTTTATATTTTTGGGCAGGCAAGATGCCTGCCTCCACATATTTTTATACTGAATTAAACTAATTTGATATAATAATTAACTATTAAAATTGCGCATCACATCTAGAAAATATTGATAAACTCTATATTTAGTGTAGCACTATAGTTGTTACTTACTGGATATAGTGTTTTGCCTAGATTTTGACGAAGATAAAGCGATCGCCATTAGCTGATATGGCAGTGGAAGGAAAGGGTGACTTTTGACTTTTGACTTCTAACTTCTAACTTCTCCTTCACTTTTGACTTCTAACTTCTAACTTCTTCTTCACTTTTGACTTTTGACTTTTGACTTCTAAACTTCTTCTTCCTTCTTCCTTCTTCCCTCTTCCTTCTTCCTTCTTAAAATATGTCCCGAACCTACAAAGCAACTGGAATAAATCTTAAAGCTATACCCATAGGCGAATCAGACCGTTTATTAACCATTTTGACTCCAGAATATGGTTTGATTCGAGTAGTAGCACCAGGAGTGAGGAAGCCAAAATCCAAATTGGGGGGCAGAAGTGAACTATTTGTCGTAAATCAATTATTAATTTCCCAGGGGCGATCGCTTGATAGAATAAATCAAGCAGAAACCATATTATCCTATGCGGGTCTTAGTCAAAACTTAGGAAAACTAGCAGCAGGTCAATACTTAGCAGAATTAGTTCTCCATCAAGCCTTGAGCGAACATCCCCAAGCAGAACTTTTCTATCTTCTCAGCGAACATTTGGAACGTATCGAAAAACTAAAAAATAAAACCGACCGCCTCTGGCATACCCAACTTATATCATATCTAGCTCATGGCATTTATCATCTATTAGCCATAGAAGGAATTGCCCCCCAAGTACAAATCTGTTGTATTACTGGACGTCCATTACAGCCAAACTTTAATCATCCTAATTGGCAAGTGGGATTTAGTATAGATTCAGGTGGAACCATTAAACTTGCCCATACTTCTGTGATTTCATCTTCACAGCAGCAAGTTAGGATAAATACTATGCTCAATGCCAATCAACTTTCACTATTTCAGCAGTTAGCTCAACCTCAGCTCAACGCTCAGGTAGAACTTACTTCTCATCAAGATTGGGTCATCGTTGAAAAACTTTTAAGAAAATATACTCAATATCATTTGGGTTACTCTATCCGCTCTGCGGCTCTTATCGATACTTATTTAGGATTTGCGTATGGAAATTCTTTTGGTATGGGTAGGAGTCAGGAGACAGGAGACAGGAGACAGGAGTTAGGGGAATGAGCGAGGAGGTAGGAGTAAGAATTGTAAGAGTGATTTTTCTGCCATAATCATCCCAAAATACTAGCTTTTTGAGTTTTTCAGACCAAAAACAGGCGCACTTTTTTTGACTAAAAAAGGCTGAAACCAATATCAGTCAATGCTTTGATATTTAATCAGCAAGCCCTATTTAGAATCTATATCTCCTTTAATAAAAAATGCAATTGTCTGATTCCGAGTTAAATACAACAGAAAAAGAACAAACACAACCAAAAGCAGACCCTATTTCGGCTGCATCCTTAGCAGACATAGAACCCGAACGTGGACTTTTGCCAGTACTGAAAAATGGTAAATTTTTAATCCTCTGGGGCGGTCAAGTATTTTCCCAACTTGCAGATAAAGTTTATCTGGTACTCACGATCGCTATTATTGCTAATCAATTCCAAGCAGCAGACCAAACTATAAGTAGATGGGTATCGGCAATTATGATTGCTTTTACTATTCCTGCGGTGCTATTTGGAGCTGGAGCTGGTGTCTATGTGGATAGGTGGCCGAAAAAGATAGTATTAGTGGCCACTAATTTACTAAGAGGAGGATTAGTTTTGATTCTGCCACTAATATTGTGGCTGTCTAACGATTTAAACCTGGGCAATTTACCTTTGGGATTTTGCTTAATGTTACTTTTAACTTTTCTAGTCTCTACCCTAACTCAATTTTTTGCCCCTGCTGAACAAGCGGTAATTCCTTTAATTGTGGAAAAGCGACATCTACTTTCGGCTAATTCTTTATATACAACGACGATGATGGCTTCTGTAATTATTGGCTTTGCAGTGGGAGACCCATTATTAGAGTTGGCTGATAGTTTAGTAAGTAAAATTGGTGTAGGTGAAGCTATAGGTAAAGAGTTGGTTGTAGGAGGGAGTTACGCGATCGCTGGTTTATTACTAATTTTAATCACAACTGGGGAACAGAAGGACTTAAGTGAAAAGGAACAACCTCATATTTTGGAAGACCTGGGGGATGGCCTAAATTATCTGAAAAATCATCTTCAAGTTCGTAACGCGATTATTCAGCAAATCATTTTATTTTCTATTTTTGCAGCTTTGGCAGTTTTAGCTGTACGTCTGGCAGAGATTATTCCTGGTATGGAGGCTGAAGAATTTGGATTTTTATTAGCTGCTGCTGGCATAGGTATGGCTATAGGCGCTGGAATAGTTAGTCAACTTGGACATTGGTTATCCCATTTCCAACTCAGTCTCATTGGATCTATAGGAATGGCAATTTCTTTGGTTGGTTTGTCCATATTTAACCAACAGTTGTGGGTGAGTATGGGTTTGATTGGTCTTTTGGGAATGTTTGGTGCAATAGTGGGAGTGCCAATGCAAACTACTGTCCAAGCTGAAACTCCTGAAGAAATGCGGGGTAAGGTATTTGGTCTCCAGAATAATGCGGTTAATATTGCTCTTAGTTTACCTTTGGCTTTAGCGGGAGTTGCAGAAACTTTTTTGGGTTTATCGACAGTTCTTCTTGGGTTGGCAGGGGTGGCAATATTAGCAGGTGTTTTCTTCAGTTTCTTTTCTATACCGAATTTTGAGGAGACAGGAGACAGGAGACAGGAGACAGGAGACAGGAGGCAGGAGGCAGGAGACAGGAGACAGGAGACAGGAGACATGGGAATGAGCGAGGAGGTAGAATTCAACAATGAATAATGAATAATGAATAATTACCTCTCCTTGAAAAGAAGAGGATTGACTAATAATGAAAATTTTTCTTTATTATCCCCTTACAAGGGGAGGCTTTAAACCACAATTTTTCGGTAAGAATTGTCCCAGAATTGTTCTGCCCAACTATGCGCCTAAAATACGCTCCATGCATGAGCATGAAGAGCTGAAACAGGCGCACTTTTGACAAAATAAAGATATAGCAGATTCCAAGTATATGAAATATATAACCCATTTGGTATTTTTTCTTAAAATACAAAGTTTTTAGGAAAGCCGTCTTCAGGCTCCTAAAAACTATAAGGGTTCAGGAAGCTGAAAAATTGACTGCCAGAATCATAAAACCCGGATGGGTATTAATTACAATTGGGTGTTAAACTATTCTGGTACATTATTGATTATGCACCTAATTTCTATACGGAATCTCCGTCACGATCTAGCACCACATCAGCATGATGTTCAAAACCAAGTCAATGCTTGGTATGCAACTGTTAAAAGTGCTAAGTGGAAAAATTTAGAAGAAGTTCGCAGAATTTATCGAGATGCTGAAGCTGTAGGAAATTTTACGGTTTTTAATATTAAAGGAAATAGTTACCGTTTGATTGTTGGAATTAATTACGAAAATCAAACTATGTACTATAAATACTTTTTAACCCATGCTGAATATGACAAGAACAAGTGGAAAGATGACCCTTACTTTTGACGAGATATATTATCGTAATTTACTAATCAAATTTACTCCAAAAGTTATAGAAACAGAACTAGAATACGAAGCATATTTGGCAGTATTAGAAGAGTTTACTTTTGCTAAAAATCTCACCCAGGAGGAAAAAGCTTTATATAAATTGTTAGTTTTGTTAGTAGAAAACTATGAAACTGAAAATTATCCGATGACACCGGTAGAGCCTTACGAAATTTTACAGCATTTAATAGTAGCAAGCGGAATTAGTCAACAAGATTTAGTGGGAATTATTGGTTCTGATGAGGTAGTTTCTCAGCTTATGGATGGTAAACTTTCTTTGAATAACTGGCAGTCAAAAGCTCTAGCAGATTATTTCCAAATCTCTCCAACTATTTTTCAATTGTAGGTCTTAGTTAATGGATAAAGTTGATTTCGATAGATTCTCCTAGATACCATATAATTGCAAATACGTCAAACGAGCGTATAGGTAACTTGAAAAAATTAGTTCGTCATCCTTAAATCAATATGAGGCGATCGCCTGTCTAAGCAACTAAATCATAAGTGTTTCAGGCTGTAAAATATTTTTAGGTAATAAAAACCCTTGGATTATTGTTCATTTATACTATCACGGAAAGGCTGAAACTATTGAAACTATGTTGGCGATTTCAGGAAATTTTTCCTATTTTTTGTCAGAGATTGATGACAAAGTTGAAAATTTTAAAATCAGAAGTTCAGATTGATAATTAAAACTTTTCACAAGTAGCGATCGCTGAAGTCAGGAATGAGGATTAAATGAAATACAGAGAGAAAAAAGCAAACATTAAGTATACCGACTTCTGACTTTTAATGCCTGACTTATGACTAATAACTAGCTTATCTAACTTTTTAGATAGCAAGTGGTATTATTTACAAACTGAGGCGTTTTTGTCTATAGCAATTCTAAATAGGTTGCGGGTAATCAAAAAGTAAATAAAAAAATTAAAACTCTTACCTGTTCCCTGTTCCCTGTTCCCTAAAAAGCAGTAAGATTTTTGAGACGAATAAAATAGGATTGCTATATCAATGATAAAATCTCTCAAAAATAATATCTGCCTATTCATCTGAATGCATATTGCTTGGCTTGGAAAAAAATATCCTTTTTGTGGCAACGTTACCTACTCTAGAGAAATAACCAATGCTCTATTAGACCGGGGCTATCAGGTTAGCTTTCTTCATTTTGCTACTGAAGATAATGAACCTGATAAATGGCCAAGATTTCATGAAGTGTCTCTACCTTGTATCTACAAATCTCAGGGTTACACCATACCTAGTCTTAAATCTAGCAAAGTTTTGAGTGAGGCTTTACAGAAACTCAAGCCTGATATTGTTCATGCTTCTTTAACTCTTTCTCCTCTTGATTTCTTACTGCCTGAAATTTGCGAAGAGCTAAATATTCCTTTAGTTGCTACTTTTCATGCCCAGTTTGATAGTAAACCGCGCAATATAAAATCGGGGACTCAATTTTTGGCTTATCAGTTATATGCTCCTTTTTTGGCACATTATGACCGAGTTATTATTTTTTCTGAAATACAGAGAGATTTTTTGGTGAAATTAGGAGTCCCTAGTCAAAAGGTAGCAGTAATTCCTAATGGGGTTGATATAGATAAATATTCTCCTGGTATGTCTAGTCTCAAGGCTGAGTTAAATGCTCAACGTATATTCCTATATTTAGGTCGTATTTCCACAGCTAAGAATGTTGAATCTCTACTTAAGGCTTGGAAACATTCTGATATGGGAAATGGTAGCCATTTGATTATTGTTGGTGATGGACCATTAGCTGCTTCTTTGCAAATGTTTTATAGCGATGTGAAGGGAGTTAGTTGGTTTGGATATGTGAGTGATGAACAACGACGGATAGAAATTTTTCGTGGTGCGGATGTGTTTATTTTACCTTCTTTGGTTGAGGGTTTGTCTTTGGCTTTGTTGGAAGCAATGTCTTGTGGTTTGGCTTGTTTGGCGACGGATGCGGGTGCTGATGGTGAGGTGTTGGAGAATGGTGCGGGTATAATTTTAAATACTCATAATGTTACTACTCAGTTGCAAACTTTATTGCCTTTGTTTAAGGATCATCCTGAGTTAACTAGTATTTTGGGTCAAAAAGCGCGTCGGAGAGTTTTAGAACGTTATACTTTGAGTGGAAATATTGCTCAATTGGAAATGCTTTATGGCGAAGTTTTGCGAGAGAGAAATCTAAAGTTAAGTAGTTTTATTTAGACCCACATTCCAGACTATTCATAACAAGTATCAATACTTGCTAAAACCTTAACAAATATCGATCCAATCTCTTGAGAAATCCAGGATTTAAAAAGTCTATTATTAGCCGTGGATTTTTCATTTTTCTGTCTTAAATAAACGTCGAGTAGAACTGCTTATATCTCTAAAGTATTTCAAGGTAATATTATTATCAAGAAAAAATTTAATTATTTCATTACTACCAACATTTTTTGAGGTGTTGATAATATATTGATTGTGAGCAACCATTTCAATCTGAGTATATGATATTTCTTCAAGTAAATCCATTAATTCATTTTTTGATAGGTTACAACTTAATTCAAAGGCATTTTCTTCCCTATCTTCACCAAAATTTTTTAATTTACCATTGTAAACTACAGAACCCTCTTTGATAAAAATAATATTATCAGTGACATTTTCAACTTCATGTAAATGTTGTGAACTCAAAAGTATAGTTTTGGGATGAGCAAAAGAATCAGCTAAATATCTTAAATCCTGTAAGAATAGTAACTGAGTATTAACATCAAGATTTGCTAAAGGTTCATCTAATATTAAAAGTTGAGGATTACAGACTAATGCTTTAGCTAATGCAAATCGCATTTTAAAACCA
Organism: Okeania hirsuta; assembly: GCF_003838195.1. Lineage (GTDB taxonomy): Bacteria > Cyanobacteriota > Cyanobacteriia > Cyanobacteriales > Microcoleaceae > Okeania > Okeania hirsuta. The sequence continues at coordinate 22,856 of NZ_RCBY01000040.1, read as the reverse complement.
CCAGAAATCTCATTCCAACTTGCATTTTTATACTTATCTAAACCAAGTCGCCAGAGAATAAAATCAACTTCATCTTCATTTTCTTTTCTTCTAATACCATGAATAGCTGCTGCAAAATGCAGATTATCAACTAGGGTTCCTGTCCATTGTGGCAACTCTTGAGGAACGTATGCTATTTGTTGTTTGATTTTGTACCAAGATTTATCTTTTGATTTTGTCAAACCTGGATATTTAATAATACCGCTGGTTTGGTGTAACTCACCAGCAATTATTCTTAATAAAGTCGTTTTTCCATTACCATTTTCACCAACAAGAGAGGTTATTTCACCAAATTTTAATTCTAATCCCGATACAGATAACTGGAAGTCTGTTAATCTACCTGAATATTTTTTGGTGATATTTATTATATTAGCTACTACATTAATATTAGAGCTTTTAATACTTGATTTTTTTTGCTTTTTCCATGATTCCTTTATTTGTTCGTATGAAGTTTTTGGTATATTTTTTTCGGTATTTTCTTGGTCTAGATGTTTTTTATTAACATTGGTAGTATTATCTTTTGAATTAGATTTGGAAGGAGACTTATTGTTATTTTCTTGTGGAGGAACAACTGTGGGTATTGGTGAGTAATCTTTTCTATATTCTTCAACTATTAAATCAACAAATTCTAAAACAGAAAAAGTTAAACCTGAAAATTTTTCCCTGATAGTTTCTTCTGAAGAACTAGACTTTCGTTTATCTTCTCTCAGTTTAGTATAGCGACGCTGAAAATCAATTGCTTCATATTTACGTTTTTTATAAACTGCAAAATCATCAGCAAAATCCATTACTCTTTTAGTAGCTAAATCAAGCTGATTATCTTGAATAAGCTTTTTTATTTCTTGCTGAAAGTCTTCAGGTTGTCGATTTAGTTTTTCTGATTCTGCTGGCATTACTTGCATCCTAAGTTGGTCTAAATTAAATATTAACACCAACCATTTTCTGCCTAGTTCAATACATAACCATATACAGTTTCTATCTCTGTTTCTGTTAAACAGTCTTTGTAAGCTTACATATTATTTTTCCCATTCTTAACCAAGTAAGCGATCACCTTCACAAAATCTAGTTTATTTTTTTCTAAAGTCTCTATTTTGAAATTTTTTCCCATCTAACAATATTACCTCCATTAGCATGACAACCTACACAATGAATCTGAAAAAGTTCCACACCTTCTGTCATTTCTGCACCTAATTCATTAGGTATTTTCGTAACATGGAAAAACATAAATATTAATAAACAGGACTTACGCAAAAATCAGGTTTAGCAACTAAATTTCGTGCTTTAAAAAACAATAATTAGGGCAATAAACCCGGTTTCTTGTTTGGGTGCGTAAGTCCTGTTACATTTATTGATGCTCATCTACTTGGTAACTCGATAGGAGCAATCCTAAGTATGGGGCAAAAAGTCTCTTCCTTTCTGATTTTAGTATTAATGCTTTTTGTCTTAGCATCATCAGAAATTTTAATACCAATCAACTTTTAATTATTGTCGCTTAACTTAAAAAAACTAATGAAAAGAATTACTATGCTTAATTAAACTCATAAATTCTTGACGAGTTTTCACATCATCAGCAAAAACACCACGCATAGCGCTAGTAGTTGTCCAAGAACCTGGTTTTTGTACTCCACGCATGACCATACACATATGAGTTGCTTCAACAACTACAGCAACACCTAAAGGCTGAAGTAATCCTTGAAGTGCATCAGCTATTTGTGCTGTTAGACGTTCTTGTACCTGTAAACGTCGGGCATACATTTCACAAATTCGAGCAATTTTTGATAGTCCAATTACTTTTCCATTAGGAATATATGCTACATGAGCGCGACCAAGAATAGGCAAAATATGATGCTCGCAAGAGCTAAAAAGATCGATATCTCGAACTAAAACCATCTCTGAGATATCTTCATTAAAAACAGCTCCATTCAACAATTCATCTAGAGATTGATGATAACCTGAAGTGAGAAATTTTAGGGCTTTTACAACTCGTTTGGGAGTATCTAATAATCCTTCTCGGTCTGGATTTTCTCCTAATCCTATTAATAAAGTTCTCACCGCTTGAATCATTTCAGCTTCTGTAACAGGAGGCTGAGATTTTGTTTTCAAATCATTGGTAGAAACAAAATCTGGAACTGTTGGTAAAGTCATAATTGAAAGGCTTTAAGCTTAATATTTTGTTGAACAGTTTGGCAGATATTTTCCCACATAAATTTCTGATTAATTATGGGAATTCTTACCTGCGATTTATCTGAGAATAGCTACTCTTAATTTATCACATAGTTAGACAGTTTGTTAAATCTTGTTGAATAATTAATGGATTCAAATTTCGTCCAATTAATACTAACTGATTTGTCGGAGTAGTTGACCATTCCTCTACTTGCATATCATAGCGTTTACCGCTCAATTGAAATATATGTTTTGATTCACTTTCTTTGAACCAAAGAATTCCTTTTGCTCTAAATATATTATCTGGTAATTCATCTAGAAAATTATGTTGAAATTTGAGGGCAGAAAAAGGTCTTTTACTTTGGAATGAAATAGATGTAAAACCATCATTTATTAGATGATTTTTAGGAATTTTTTGTAGTTCATGCTGATTATTATTCTCTTCTAGAGAATAAGGTTGAAGCTTGGATAGATTTACATCTAAAATTAAGTATAATGGTATCTTACTGTACTCACTTCTCAAAACCCTAGCTCCATTATTTACAGTTTTAATATAAGACTCTAAATAATCTACTCGATCTCGGGAGACTAAATCTGTTTTATTGAGTAAAATAATATCCCCATAAGCAATCTGTTTAAAAGCTGCCTCGCTATCAAAATGGTCTGGTGTAAAATTTTCACAATCTACTAAAGTTAGTACAGAATCTAAGTGAGTTAAATCTTTTAACTCTGTACTCAAAAAAGTTAACATAATTGGAAAGGGGTCTGCTAAACCAGTGGTTTCTATAATTAGATAATCAATTTTTTCATCCCGTTCTAAAATTTCGTAGACTGTATCTACTAATCCTTCGTTGATAGTACAACAAATACAACCATTGCTAAGTTCTACCATATTTTCATTAATATCTACTAATAACTGACTATCTATATTAATGTCCCCAAACTCATTAACTAATATTGCAACTTTTAAGTTGTGCTTATTATGCAAAATTTGATTTATTAAGGTTGTTTTACCACTGCCTAAAAATCCAGTTACTATTGTTATTGGCATCCCTCTTTTAGGAATATCTAATTGTAGTGAATTATTCATTATGGCTAAATTCATTGACGAAAACAGCTACTCTTAAATCTTGTTGATTTTGAAGAATACGATTGAGAAAGGTTGTTTTGTCATTAACAAGAAAACCAGTCATTTCAGTTATCAGTTATCAGTACCTCTGGTTGTTTGCGCAGCATTCCGTAGAAAAGCATTGTTAATATGGGTTGCTGACTAGCTGGAAAATTGCTATTTCTAGTTGACTTAAGAGATTCTTTGAGCTGATTTGCTTCAATATGTGGATATTTTACTTTTGGGGTCTCTATGATAATCATGATCATAATCAAAATTTGACATCTAGTCAATGGTCAATGGAGATTCGGGAAAATTTTCATTAATAGAGTGACAAACGCCTCAATCTTATTTTTGAATGGGCATTGATAATTGGTGGGATAATCGTGATGTCCATTGACATAGTTTGTTTAAAAACTTGGGAAATATCTATATTTTTCTTTTTTTCAAATCTTCTTCCTTACGCGTAAATTTTGACAAAGATTCTTGGCTATACTTATCCACATATTGGTAAGAATAAAGCAACAGTAAGTCATATACACCATAATAGACATCTCCAATAATCAAAAATAAAATTAATTATTGTACATTAATCATCAATTATTTCTCCCTACTCTCTACTTCCTCTTTTCTGGAGATGTGTAATGTTTAAATATTAGCTCTTATAGCTATATTTACTAATGCCAACCATTTTCTGCCTGCTTCAATACATAATCTGATACAGTTTCTATCTCTGTTTCTGTTAAACGGTCTTTGTAAGCAGACATATTATTTTTTCCATTCTTAACTAAGTAAGCGATCGCCTCAACAGAATCTAGTTTATTTCTTTTCAAAGTTCTGATTTTTAAGTTTTTCCACCATCTAACTATATTGCCTCCTCCAGCATGACATCCAGCACAATTAATTTGAAAAATTTCTGCTCCTTTCGCTGTTTCTGCTGCTAATGCAGGAGGTATTTCTATAAAGTTTATCAATGTGAATATTAATAAGCAAACTGTAATTATTTTTTTCACTTTTTTTCTCCTTAATTAATGAAAACTAATACAATAAAAAATCACCAAAAATTAACTTCATCAAATAATTTATGCCATTCTTTAACAGCAAAAATTGGTACGACTAATTCTGCTGATTTTTCACCTTGCAAAGGTATATTTATTCGCAGTGGAGCATCATAATTTAAGTGTTTCATTACTTCCAAAAAGTCATATTCTCCAACATTAGCAGGAAAAGAAGAATCAACCAAAATATCCTCTGCATTCCAGATATTACCAGTGCCAGTAGTAATTTGCAATTTTTGGGGATGAGCTAGTTCAATTATTCCAGGAAATCCTACCAATCGTAAGTTTAAAGTTATTAGTTTGCCAGATTTGATCCTTTTATATAGTACAGTTTGCCATGCTCTATCTGAAAGGTCTCGCAAACTTTGCCGAGAACGATACATGATTTGTGTAGAAGATTCGGGGTAAGTATGAATAGAAGCTAAAGCTGGTTGAGAATTACCAATAATCAAAAACAAGGATAATATTACTGTAAAAATCCAACGAAAATTAATCATACTTTTATAGCATTAGGGAATAGGAAATAGGGAATAGTAAACTGTTAAAGGGTTTTATGGTTAGGAGAAGTCAGTTGTGCAGCATTTGATTAACAATATGATTAACCTCAAATCTTCAAAAATTAGCTTCATAACATTAATAGTCAGCAGCTTTCAAAATATACTAACTATCATTAAAAGCTGTTAATTAAATGTAGTTTAATTATTGCTATGCTGATTAAATATAAAAGCACTGACAGGTAAAGGTTTTAGATTTTTTACAGCGAAAAAAAGTGCAACTTTTGAAGATTGAGCAACCAAAAAGTTAGGATAAAAGGCAGAATAATTGCAGAAAAATCAAGGGAGAAAATATCCGACTATCTACTATAAATTCCCCATTTATCCTGACTTATGACTCCTGCTCCTGACTCCTAGCTCATACCAAAAGATTTATTCAGCAAACCCTAATTAGCTAATACTCTCTGTTCTAATTGTAGTTCAAAACGTTCTCCAGGTTGAGCCTCTATTACTTTTGTATCCAGATTATTTTTGGTTAACTGAAGTTGTGTTTCTTCCACACTACCCTCTGCTTTGAGTAAAGATATTAATAATCCTTGAAAATCTATATCGCCCCCTGCTGCTGTAGGTAACATGACTTGGGGTTTCAACCATTGAGCTACTTGTAAAGCACTTTCATTTCCTTTAATTATCGGCCCGACTAACGGTAAATTCAAATTTATAATAGGGGTGATGACCACATTTATAGGAGCAAATTCTTTGATTTTTTCAGAATGGCTGCCATGTGGTTCATAGTAGATTGTATTGTCAGTGCTTAGGTCTTTAAAAATGTAACCGTTTTCTACTAAAGTTGGGCCAACGAGTGAACCAGGAACTGCTCTAATTTCAATACTATTATCAAAAGAATATGTCTCACCATGGGCAAGTGTGACTATTTGAGAATAGCCCAACTCTTGTACTACTTTTGCTGCAGTGGGAGAGGCGACTACAGGAATATTTTTGTTTAACTGTTTTAGGGTCTGAGGGTGAGCATGGTCTTCTAAACCTTGAGACAATACAATTAAATCTATATTTTCTGGTATGGCACGGGGAGTACGCCTCTCTCCTTTGAATAACCAAGGTAGATTACCGAAAACTAGGGGGCCAACTAACCAAGGGTCCAGCAGGAGTTGTTTGCCTCCAATTTCAATTAACCAGGAATTACTATCTAACCAAGTCAGATGCATAATATTTATAAAATTAAATTATCTTTCAATCATTATTGTAACAATTTATTACAATTGATGGGATATTGTCCATCGGCCATCAGTTGCTTAGGGTTAAGAGGCGATCGCAGATAGCTGAGTAGAGGAAATTAATAATAGACATTTCCAGAAAAGAGGGAACAGGGAACAGTGGTGCGACCCCGGGTCGGCGGCAGATGCACCTGGTAGCGGACAAAGAGAGGTAACAGGGATAAATAATTGACAATTTATAGATAAGAATTGCTTTGATTTTGGATTTTTACCAGATGTCTAATATGTTCGATAGTATTACTGTGTCTAGTTTAATTAAATTTGCTGGGTAAACGGTGTGAGAATTTTGCTCGCAAATATCTGATATCAAGTCCGGCAGGATCAGTATTATAAAGTTCAGGGAAGAAAGAAGACTTTAGTTATCTGGGAGAGAAGGAAGAAGATTTGAAAAAAAGAAAAAGTAGATATTTCCCAAGTTTTTATACAAACAATACCAACGCACATGATATTACTTCTTAAATCTAGCTGTGATTAACTTTGAAAAAAATATCCTAAAAGTTTCTTACCAAGGTAAAATTTTGTGTTTTTTTTCAAGGTCTTTTACTGGTGGGGATTGAGTATTAATATTCATTAACTTCAGATCAGGACTATTGATATAATGCCACTTAGATATAACAAAAAAAGTGAATTTATATTTCCGATAACTTTCGTAAAAAACCTGCTTATATAAAAGTTATAGATAGCAGTAATCTTGAGAGATAGGGGAAGAATATATAGTAACTGCTATGATTACTCTTGACTTATGGAATATTTAAAACAATGGAATATCAATACTCAACCTTATTCCTTCTCTCCTAGATAAGTAAAGCTTTCTTCTTTCTTGACTTCTGCTATATATTCCATAAATAACCAAATTCGATCGGTAAATTTAGGGAGTTTAAATCATTTTGTACATAACCATTGGAGGAGAAAAAATTTTCTGAGTTCTGAATTTAGCTTTGAGAATCTGCTTCAGAATTATATTTTACTTTTTCCCAGATAATAGTAGCTAGGAAACATAACATCATTAAGTAAAGTGGTACGCTTATCATCATCTATACTCCTAATTTTTATTCTAGTTCGTGTGTTTTTTATTGTTTGGGAATCAATTATATCTTCATTTTTTCTAGGAAACTTATTAACCATTTCCTATAAAAACCAAAAAGACCCCTAAGATTAATTATGACATAGTTTGCTTTTGTTGTCATCCCAACAGGAAAAATTGGTATTTACTGGAGAGAAATTTATTAATAACACACAGAAGCAAAATAGAGATATATTGAGTCAATATTTAAGTGGTGTATACTTATCAGTAATTACACTTTATTAGTAGTTATTTTCAGCTACTTAAAAATAACTTCAATATAAGAATTAGGATTTTCAGCAACCCAACCAAAAGGAGAATTATATCTAATTTCAAAATGAAGATGAGCTTCCTCAAAATCAGGTTTTCCTGTCTGACCAACTGTACCTAAAAGTTCTGCCTGTGCTATTTTTTGACCAGTTTTAACATTAATAGAATCTAAATGGGCATAACGAGTTTGCTTGCCAGCAGCGTGGTTAATTACTACTAAATTGCCATAATTACCTTGTTTGCCAGCAAATGCCACTATCCCTTCTCCTACAGAAAAAACTGATGTACCACTATTAGCAATTAAGTCTAAACCACTATGAAAAACTACTTGATTTTTAATCGGATGTAGTAACCAACCATAACCTAAAATAACCCTAGTTTCAAAAGGTAAAGGATAACCTTTTAATGAAGAAATTTGTGGGGGTGTTTTTCGCCCTGGAGACCAATTTACTCCTGGTAAAAAAACCACTTCTGGTGTCTGTTGTTCTGGTGTTTGTGGACAACCATTAACTTCATATAATGCGTCAGCACGGATATTATAATTTTCTGCAACATTTTTCCAAGTTGTGCCAGTAGGTACTTTCACAGCGATACCATTATAGGGAGGAATAATTATCTCAGTACCTACGGTTGGCGGACTTTTCTGTAGTACTCGATTAAATGCTAACAGGGTAGGAGGAATGAGGTTGTATTTTTGAGCAATAGTTTCAATGGTTTCTCCAGTGGTAATTGTATGACGTTGGAGGCGAGATAAAGCTGGTGGGGGACAAACTTCTTTTGCTTCTTCTGAAATGGAAGGAGCAGGAATTTTCATAGGTTGAGATTGAGCATTTGCCTGCATTAATAAAAGTGGATTAATAAACCACAATAATGTAGTAAAAAGGTAAAGGTAGGATTGAGAAGTCATAAGCAGTACAAATTGGAAAAAAATAGTTACCAGTTTGATATTAGCCTTTGATTAGAGATTTTTTCCCCTAGACAATTTTTGTCTGAGGAAGAAACGTTGAAATTTTCTAGAGCTAGAGTGAGATGATGAGTAATATCATTTCTCAAAAACTTTTCAACTTGGCTATTGAGTAGGGGAGTGGGGGAGTAGTAAACATAGGCAATACGCAACAGCATAGATCCCAAATAGACATCTGGTGATCATCAAAAATCGGCGTTGGTAAAGCGCGTGTATGATATTAATCTTAATTCTTTAGGAGTCAACCCACCCGCGTGCACCTCCCAGGAGGGGAAGTCAGAACTCAGTCCTCAGGAGGGAAGAAAGAAGAAGAAACCCTGAGTAGAAGGAGAAAGTTTTTTGGTCGCGTAAAGGTAACGGAGTTCTATCGCCCTCTTATCCGGACATGGTATCATACCTCAAATTACCAACGCCCAAAAATTCAATCAATGATCGCGCAAAAATCATCAATTCTTTCCCCCTGCTCCCTAGCTCCCTCTTTTCCGCAGAGGTCTAATAGGTTCTATAGCAAATATTGAGTTATTTAGGATTTATTGCGATCGTGAATCAAATACAGGAAAAAGTTTTTTCCGCTGTTCCCTCACAGGAATCAGCATTCTCATAGGGTTTTGCTAATTTATATCAAATCCGCTCGGGTTCGGTATAAAAAAAATTTTCATCTTCATCCAAGAGTAAATGTTTCGCGCATTCTCTTCCCTCCTGAGGAGGTCTTCCTGAGGAGGTTCTCCTAGATTAACTATCTAATTACACCGATGCTACCGGATTTGATATTACATCTGTCGTGCGCTCACGGTCGCACTGCTGTTCCCATATCTGGTGTTCCCTGTTCCCTGCTATAAAATTTTTAGGCGTTGCTGATTTGAGGTATGATATCTTGTCCGGATAAGAGGGCGAGCAAAAAACTTTCTCCTTTTACTCGGGGTTTCTTATTCTTTCTTCCTTCCTGAGGACTGACTCCTGACTCCTGACTCCTAAAGAATTAAAATTAATACCATACACGTGCTTCAGCAACGCCAATTTTTATTTTTGTGCAATAACTCCTACTGTTGCGTGATAAATTGCTTGCGTATTAGGGTCTTCTGCAAACAAACAATAGTTGTCAACGTCAGAGTAGCTTGCTTTACCAGTTGCAATATATTTTTCTGTAAGCTGCATTGCAGACATTTTCATCATTTTGGCTATTCCCGATCGCCCTGGAGAAACAGGAGCATCATTTTCTACGGATAACTTTTGCCAATCATACTTTTGCAATATCTCTGGTAACTTCGCTCCTAAAGCATAATCTGTTCCTCTATCTGCAAACATTTTCTCAATAGCAAGATTGACTTGGTCTACTGACTGACACATTTGACTATCTCCCGCAATAGCTTTAGCTGCAGAAAAATCTGGTTCTTCAATGACTAACCATCCACCAGGTTTGAGCAAATCTACCATTTTTGATAAGGCAAGTTGAAAGTCTCGAATATGGATGAGAAGACAACGTGCATGAATTAAGTCAAAAGATTGACTTTCCAGTGCAAGACGGCAAAAGTCTGCTTCTAAAACTTCAATATTAGATGATTGAATTTTTGCTAAAAAACGAGTATCTAGGTCAACGGCAATAACCTTTCCACTATCTCCAATAACTGTTGCGAGCCATTTAGCGATCGCTCCTGCTCCTGCTCCTACTTCCAGACATTGCCATTTTTCTGTGATTCCAGTTGTTAAAATTCGTTCACGAGTTTTTTGGTCAAAAATTTGTTCGATCGCCTGTAGTCTTTCTAATTCTTTGAGATTTTGAGTATTGCTAAAAATATAGTCTGTAGACCCTGACATCTATAAAAATATCCCCCTTCTATTGTTGGCTAATTACTTATATTTCCAACAACATAAGAGGGTATGCAATTTAAGATGTTCAAAAATTTAGAATTATTTAACATTTGTATTTATAATTACAGCACTTTTGAGGAAGCGTGAGGTACAGTTGTAAGGCTATTCTTATATTTCCTGTTCCCTGTTCCCTGTTCCCTGTTCCCTGTTCCCTAAAGGAATAAAACTTTGTACCTCCGAGACTCGAAAACTGCTGTAAAATGATTGATACAATTTTGGTTGTCCAAGGGCCAGAACTAAAATCTGTGAAGCGCGGCCTTACCCCTGAGTTATCTCAGCCTAAATTATTGTCTTTGCCCATAGGTGCTGCATCTGTTACTCGTTATTTGAATAACTGGCAAAAAAGACAAGATTTTTCCTCCCATCAACCCTCTACAATATTGGTTATGGGATTGTGTGGTAGTTTATCTAGTCAATATCAACCTGGAGATGTGGTTATTTATAATGAGTGTGTTGAATATATTGAAGAAGGAAGAAGGAAGAAGGAAGAGGGAAGAAGGAAGAAGTGGATGGGGACTCAAACTCCAATCAAGTGTAAACACCATGTAGACGGCAGGGTATTAAACCCAAAATCAAAAGATTATTCTCAGTTACTCCGGCAAAAGTGCGATAGTGTTTTAACAGCTAAGTTGCAAACACATTTAAAAGGAAAAGCTTCTTTAGTAACGGGTTTAACTAGCGATCGCTTCATCTACAAAGCAGCGGAAAAACAACTATTGGGAAAAAATACTGATGCAGAAGTGGTAGATATGGAAGGTTTTGCAATTCTAAATTTCTTTGCTCATTTACCTGTCTCCGTGGCGATGGTGAGAGTGGTCAGCGATGACTGTTATCATGACCTTCCCAATATCTCTTCTGCTCTGACATCATCTGGAAGTTTGCAACCTTTAGCATTGGCAAACACTATGTTTCGCCAACCACTGCCTGCTTTCCAACTTATTCGAGGTAGTATTCAAGGATTAAAAGTATTGCAGGAGGTTACAAGTTGTCTTTTTAGTGATTAAAAATAATTAGGCAATTATTCTGGGACCATCCTATTTTCTGTTCTTTTTCAAACTGATTTAGTAGTCGTGTTATAGTAACGCGACTTGTACCAATAATTTCAGCTAATTCTTGATGAGTTAACCTCATATCCAATATTTTTCCCTCTGGCAGTTGATTACCAAATCTATCGGTCAACCATTTTAATAATCTCAACAGTCGTAATTTAATTTTTCTAGAATGAATAATTCTTAGTAACTCTTGAGTTTTTTGAATGTGAGAAAGCATTACTTCTTGAGTATAGAAATAACCCCTTGGTAAGATACTTGCTTCTACAATAGTTAAACATTCAACTTGATAAGGATAAGATGGAAATAGAGGTTGACCAACGATGTCTCCTGTACCCCAAAATCCTAAAGTGATCGTATTTTCTTCTTCATTTTTGGTAAGAGTGCGAACCACCCCAGCATCTATTCGCCATAATAATATATCTGTTAATGGTATTAATTGGCGACGTTTAAATTGATGCTGCTTCAGTTTTTGAGGTTTAGTAATTACTGAATTTAAGCTCATAATTATTCTCCTATTTATTTGTGCTGAAAATTCCCGGATTTGACTAAGCAAAATTTGCTGTTAAATTTCTCAAAACAAAGAGTAATATAAAATCAGGTTATACATTAATCGCAAAATTACTTCATTTTATAGCGCGTAGCACTAGGGAATAGGGAGCAGGGAATAGCTAGCTGTAAAAGGTTTTTTCCTGCGGAATCCGTCAGGAAACAGGATTGAAAAATGTCTTAGCAAACATAATTTTGAATTCTCCTTCTAAGATAATTAAGTTAATAACTAATAACTGATATCATGTCCGTTTGTATAGTTTGTGTAAACCCAAGCATGAATATATGAATATATATAGGAAATTTAAGTTTTTTCTTGCTCTTAACTTAAGTCTTCCTTCCTCTTCCCTCTTCCTTCTTCCCTCTACCCTCTTCCTTACCTTAGCTATACAATACCGATGCTACCGGACATGATATGATAGCTGAATGCTGACTAATATTGTGAATTAGATTTACATTGTTGTAAGATTGGTTTTGCTAGATAATTATTTGGTTCATAATCACTACAATTTAGAGCTGTTTCGGTAAGAGCATTATAAGGATGTACGGTACATTTCAAACGATAATCTCCTGTAAAAAATATACAGCGACTACAAGGAATTTGATGCAGTCGTCTAACATAACTTATTCCTTGCTGAAAGGTCAAACAAAAATTCCGCAAACCTATAGTAATTAATGATAGAAGACCCATCATAAAAATGATACGACCTAGCTCTTGAAGTAGATATTCTGGAATCAAATTAATCATAGTTTTAACTCTATTCTGAATTAATAATTTGGGAAAAATTACTAATTATATTTAGTCGTATATAGTAATTATCATACTTGTGAGGTACACAATTCTGGGTTTTAGGCAACAGGCAACAGGCAACAGGGAAATATAAAGAAAAAAGATAACTGTACCTCGCTAACCTGAGAAACGCTATAACTAGGAAAATTTTAAGAGATTGCTAACTATTTACTTACGGTTTTTTCAAAAGAAATAAAACACTTATTTTTCAGAAAAATAAGCCAATAATTAGCAATAATAATTTTCTGCCTAGTTACTTTACGAATATCAAATTTTACTCGCTATTACTTCCTGAGTTATATCCGATAAAACCAGTGCATTATTCTGCCAAAATTCTAGCAGTGCTTGTGCTACATTTAGAGGATAAAAATGATGGAAAAAATAACCACCTTCAGGACATTCCCAAATCCGGTCTCCGGGTTTTAAAAATGGTTGCCATCCTCCAATTAAATTAGGATCGATAATCGGATCGTCATTGCCACCACATACCATTAAAGGTACAGGAACTCCTCTAGGAACCATACTTTGGCGTTTTAACAATGAGTGAGGTGATGGAGATAAATCTAAATCTCTCTCTAATATCCTGATTAAATTTTGAGTATTTCTTTTATCTTGTTCGCCAAATAAACTTTGCACCATATTAATCAAAATTGTTTGGCGACTACAAGGTAAAAGATGGCGATGTACATAATAATGTGCTTGCCAATCAACTGTAGGATGAACGCCGACAGATAATAAAGTTAAAGACTTCACTCTTTCTGGATATTTACGAGCATACATTAATCCTACTAATCCACTTGTACTATGACCAATAAGATGAATAGGTTTATTCAAAGATTTGAGATAATCATGGAGTAATGTTACAGCTACGTCTAGAGTACAAGGTTCATCAGCAGTTTGAAAATAATCCCATTCAGCAATTAATACTTTTCTTGATAGGTAATTAATCAATCGTCGGTCAAAAACTTGTAGACTAGGACTGGTCTTTAACCACAATACGTCTGGAATCTTAGACATTGCTTTTCATTCTCCTAAGTTATCAAGATAATAATTAGTAAATAGTATCTTTAAGTACAAAATAATTGTGCAGAAGCAAGAAGGTAATTTCAGGAGTAGGTGTTGAGAGTTTCATAGATTAAATCTGATGTCAGTAGTTAGGAGGAAAAATCAAGATAAATAATTAAATTAAATAGTAAAATCTTGCTACATATCTCTCTCTTAAAAGCAAGAATTGAGAATATTTTCTATAGCATTCTTTTTCACATTTCATATTAATTAGTGGTGGGTATTAATTTCCTACTAGTTAATAAAATACCAGCAAATTTATGATTGAACTTGGCTCTCAAAATTACTCCCGAAATCTGCGGATTGTACAGAATTAAATTCAGAAATTATGACGGGCGTGACTTCTGAATTTTGTATTGATCGAGTTTGTTTAGTTCTCTTTTTTTCCTAGCTTTCTAGAAGGAAGAAAGCATTGATCTATTCAGAGAGTTAGATAGATTTATATAAATCAATACAGTTTAGTAAATCTCCTGTTACCCTCTAAATAAAATCAGATGTTCCTAGCTTTCTAGAAGGAAGAAAGCATTGATCTATTCAGAGAGTTAGATAGATTTATATAAATCAATACAGTTTAGTAAATTTCCTTTTACCCTCTAAATAAAATCAGACTAAATTCCAAAATCTATTTTGAGTTGTGCTACCCATTTTTTGACGCGTTCTTCTGTAAGTTCAGCTTGATTATCTTCATCAAGAGCTAAACCTACAAATTTACCGTTTTTGACAGCTTTAGATTCAGTATGCTCATAGCCATCTGTTGACCAATATCCAACTGTTGTACCCCCCAAACTAGAGATTTTTTCTTCTAAAATACCCATGGCATCTTGAAAGTTGTCAGCATATCCTATTTGGTCGCCGGTGCCAAAATAGGCTACTGTTTTACCATTAAAATCAATATTGTCTAGTTCATCAAAAAAACCTTCCCAATCACTTTGTAGTTCGCCAATATTCCAGGTGGGACTAGCAATTATAATGTTTTGATAACCATCAAAATCTTCGGTATTTACCTCATTCATATTATGGATAGTAACCACATCGTCTCCACCAAATTCTTCCTGAACCATCTCTGCTGCTGATTCAGTTTTCCCTGTTGTACTACCGACAAAAAGACCAATATTTGACATTTTTTACCTCCTTGGTAATGATTTATATTAATGGTAGTTAGATGTTACTAACTTTTGGCAATTAAAGTTCTTGAATTAGAATTAATCAATATCTAATTCATCACAATAACCAGACCAATCACTTTGTAATCGATCCAAATTATTGTTGGCATTGATTGTTTGATTTTGCCCATTAGTTTCTACTTCTAAATATTTAGTCTGGTTTTTTTGATGACCATTTTTGTTGACTTGTCTGATTTTCCATGAAGCTAGTTTTCGTGAAGTTTGCATTTGTTTTGATTTCCTATATTTATTTGATTTCTGAAATTAAGTTGCTTAAGTAAAGTTTAGTAATTCATACTTTTCAGTAGCTAAATATCATTCAAATTACCATTAATTCTGATTGTTTATTTATCTGAAATCACTTGACAAAGCAGTAATTATTATCGAACAGAGAACAACTAATAAAGGTATCGTCGTTTGCGTGTAAGTTGGTGGCTGAAAATAGCACAAAATAAATATACAGTCCACTTATTCATGGGAACCAACTAACTAACTTATAGTAATAGAGAGATAGGTTAAGACTTATGCGGATGATGATCTGAATCAGGGGAAATGTTTTTCCCACTGTTCTCTCACAGGAGTGGGCGTTCCCTCTCTTGGTCGATTGGATATGGCGAGGAAACTGTTCCCTACAGTCCCGGAACCGGAACGTCATCCCACCCTACGGGAAGCTCCGACGAGGGGTAGCACCGCTGTTTCCTGCTATGCTTTGAAGACAAACTACTCTATTTAAAGCAATATCTATTGAATTGTTGCCTATTCAAGCTGCATATTTTACTATCGGATAAAATCGCGATCGCCCTTTACATATAAGTATTTTATCCATAATAACTCTTGAAAAATATGCAATTTTAGATACCTGAAAGCTTACTGTACTCAAAATTTACCTGAGAAAAGATGATAAAATATCTCAATAAAATGCGAAAAATATTTTTGGTTAAAGTCTTAGTTTACAATATGTTTAATCCTTTGTATTGTTAGTGGAGATTTCCGTCAAACTAATGAGAAATATTTCTATTAATATTAACCCACAACCTAAGTGAACTTGTCAAGTCTAAAAACAAAATTTTTTCCACTTGATATCAAGAAAACTCAAAAGCACTTACTTCAGAAGGAAATAAGTAAGCTTGCAAGGAAAAAAAGCAGCGTTCATCGCTCAAACATCATATTTGCTGTTTGCTCATAACTACCGACTATTGACTACTGAAGATAGACTACTGACTATAAAACTATAGCGCTACGCAAATATGGCGCGGACATTCCTCTATTCCCTGTTCCCTCTTCCCTGAAACACTTTGATGACAGGAGTCAGTTCCTCAGACCTAAGTAAAAGAACATCCTGACTCCTGAGTTTTAGGCGTTAGTTGTTAAGACTCAGCAACACCATTCAAAGCATTTTCAACACGCTTAAAGTCAAAACCCATAGCTCGCAGAGCGTGCCAGAGATGACCTTGAAGGAAGAAGAAAGCTAAGAAGAAATGGGCATTAGCTAACCAACAACGAGCAGTATGAGCACCTAAAGGCAACTCTAAAGTATCAGCAAAATAGGGAGTAATCCCAAGCTTAATATCCAAAACTGGGCCATAAAACTCTACAGGATAAGCTAAAGTATTAACGGCACAGAAATAAGCCGCAACAAATCCTGCTAAAGCTATTCCACCTAGAGAGTAAGAAAGAATTGCTTCGCCAGAGAAGATTAAAACCCGTTTTGCCCAAGGAAGTGGCTCTTTGATAATGTGCCAAAGGCCACCTAAAATTAGCAGAATTCCCACATAAACGTGGCCTCCAACTAAGTCTTCTAAGCTATTAACACTGGCAAAATGAGTTTGATATCCATATATTACTAATGGATCGAGAGTGGGATTAGTTACTAAACGTACAGTTTGAGTTGTCGCATCATAAAGCCCACCAAAATACATAGCTTTGGCTACTAATAATAGAGCACCAAATCCTAAAAAAAGTAGGTGATGACCTAAGATTATTCCGAGCTGTTTTGGGTTATCCCATTCAAAGTGAAATTTCTTAGCTCCACCTGTTGCATCTTTTAAGTTTTCTGGAACTTTAAAAGTATGAAAAAGTGCTCCTGCACCTAAGACTGCTGATGAAATTAGATGTACAATACCAACAACAAAATAGGGATAAGTATCTACCACTTCTCCACCGTTACCTATACCTAAACCTAAAGTTGCTAGGTGTGGCAGTAAAATTAAGCCCTGTTCTCCCATAGGTAAACTAGGGGAATATCGAGAAATTTCAAATAGAGTAAAAGCTCCTGCCCAAAAGGTAATTAGAGCTGCTTGACCTGCGTGAGCAGCGATGAATAAACCAGATAGTTTAGCGAAGCGAGCATTACCAGCCCACCAATCGTATTTAACCTCTGAATTATCATAAGTTTGCATGGTTTTTTCCTTGGATTATAGTCCGGTTAGCAATTGTTATGGCAACAATTACTACTATTTTTTATACATCAGTTAATATCTGTGTATATAAAAATATATTATACACATAATCATAGAAAAACAGTATGATTAATTACTTTTGTAAAAAAAACTTATTGAAGAGTCTTTTGAAAAAATATCAATTTAATTTTGTTCAATAAATTTTACAACTAAATAATGCTTAGGCAGTTATGCTTAAGATGGCTATTAATAGATTATTGTCTACTAAATATGTAAATTAAACTACTGATAAAGCAGATATATACCGG
Source organism: Okeania hirsuta (assembly GCF_003838195.1). Taxonomy (GTDB): domain Bacteria; phylum Cyanobacteriota; class Cyanobacteriia; order Cyanobacteriales; family Microcoleaceae; genus Okeania; species Okeania hirsuta. The sequence goes on along the minus strand of NZ_RCBY01000040.1, from coordinate 5,210 downwards.
GAATAATTATCTATTTTTTACAGATAAAATTGGTTGACAATCTATCAGAAAGTTACACCATTTTTGGTAAAACTTTCTTTCATAAAGTCAACAACTATGGCAGTATAAAATTGGAGACTGCCCTAGCATAAATTCTAATTTTGTGTCGGCCAAGTCACTAATTTGAGCAGATGGCAGTATGTAGAAATGCGATCGCTCATCTCAGTAATGACTCAGCTCTATTCTGTATTGCTGAAATGGGTGGAAGGTTCTAATTGTGATATCATATTCTTAATCAAAATACATAGCTTTGGCCACTAATTACAGTGGTCATTTTTTTTGCTTCTGGACTAGAGTAAGTTTGAATACTTTTTCTCTGATGTCCAGATTGATAGTTATGGCCTTTTACCTCTTGTTACAGAGGATATTACATACTTATTGCAACTAATATTCAATAAATTTCTGGATTTGTCAAGAGTTTTTTTGATATTTTTGATCATTATTTTTTTTTGGCCTTACCAAAGTTAAATCTTAAGAATCCCTAAAATTCATGAAATAAAACTCTTTGATTTTGCTGCTACAAATGGTTGATACAAAACGAATCTGAAATTAATCACCTAAAAGTATTGACAAAGCTTGTCATTAATTTAATAATATAAATTACATTGCTTATGGTGTTCTTCTCTCTGGTAGGACAACGGAGTCCCTCAGTCATACTGAAAATATTCATAGCTTGACTGGAAAGCAATTAGGGACTCTTTTTATTTGCCATTCTCCACAACTTACAGCAGTTTTCATTTGAATAGACCACAGTAGTGACGTTCCATGGAAGGTCTCTACTAGACTGACACAGCTAAAACTGTGCACTCTTATTTTTGTTTCTAGGTGTCTTTATCTCCCCATCTCCCCATCTCCCCATCTCCCCATCTCCCCATCTCCCCATCTCCCCATCTCCCCATCTCCCCATCTCCCCATCTCCCCATCTAAAACACCATTTCAGTTGACGCATTAGACGAAGCAAGTGAAGGCAAAATTTACGCTGACATTGAAGTCAACAATAATCGCATTACTATTAGTACGAAATTAAGTTAAGTACTGAGAAAAATATGGCGGTGGTATAAATTGCGGATAATCGTCAAGGAATTAGTGAAAAAGCGCACTCAAAAATATTCAAGCAGGGATTTACAATAAAAGGGGTGGGCAAAGGAACAGGGTTAGGACTGGCGATCGCGTGGCAAATTATCGTAGAAAAACATGGCGGAACAATAACTTTTAAGTGAGAATTAGATAAACGCACAGAATTGATTATTTCTCTTCCTTTGATTTAAAATGATTGATTGAATGGAAGAGAAAAAAGTGGGGTGCACCTCAATTTTGAATAAAGCCAAAAAAATATTGCTTTTAGGGAACAGGGAACAGGGAACAGGGAACAGGGAATATATAGTAAAAAAGTATTTTTGCAAATATGAGATGCACCCAAAAAGTGATTGCTCACCCTCCTGTTTTTGTTAATATTAAACGGTAAAAAAGATTAGTCATTTTTTTGTCGTATTATTTCAATTTGATTCAATTTTATACTATAAAACTATGATAAAATCAATTCATACTCACTTAACTAAAACCATCTATATATGCAGCTTAAAACTATTTGGCAATTAGGTAGCAATAATCCAGAAAATCCAAATAATCTAGACACGATCCGTCAATGGTGGGCAGCCATAGCTGACACAGAAATTACCTGGCGACAGCGACTTATTCCTGCTAGTGGCGATATTACAGAACTTGATTGGGAACCTCAAAGATTTGATGAAATATTTGAGATAGCTACACCAGAAATTCGTGGCATTACTCTTTATTGGCGGAAACCTAATTCTCCGACAGAAAGCAATACAACTGTGCAAAAGTTAGAATTAAATCATACTAGTCAGGAATTATATATTTTTCCTAAATCTCAACAACAATTGGTAATTAGAGTTGCATTGCCAGAGGTAAAATATCAAAGAATTGAAATTAATAATCCTGCAGTTTTAGTCGAAAAAAATATTATCTTATTTCAGGATGCAACTCAGTTATTAGAAGTACAAATTAAACTAACACCAGAACAGTTAAATCAATTGAAAGAAAAACTTAAATAAAATGACTAATCATACCCATGAAATTATTGATGTACAGCAAACAACTTGTTGTATAGTTGGTGGCGGACCAGCAGGAGTTGTATTAGGATTACTATTAGCGCGTCAAGGTATCCCAGTTACTCTACTGGAATTACATCAAGACTTCGATCGCGACTTTCGAGGAGATACTATTCATCCTTCCGTAATGGAAATAATGGCACAAATAGGTTTAGCTGACCGTTTGTTAGAGTTACCCCATTCCAAAGTTCGCACACTCAAGTTAAATTCTCCCACTGGTGACATTACTCTGACTGACTTCAGTCACTTAAAAAGTGCATATCCTTATATTACTATCCTCCCACAAGCAAAATTTTTAGAATTTATTGCTACTGAAGCGCAACAGTATCCTAATTTTAATTTAATTATGGGTGCAAACGTACAGGAAATTATTGAAGAGGATCGAGTAGTGAGTGGGATACGTTATCGCGGTCATGGAGGTTGGCACGAAGTTCGAGCATTATTAACAGTCGGTGCAGATGGTCGTTTCTCCCGAATGCGTCAGTTAGCAGGTTTTGAACCAATTAAAACTTCTCCACCAATGGATGTAATGTGGTTTCGTTTGCCACGCAAGTCAGAGGAACCTAATGGTTTATCAGGTCGTGTGGGTAATGGCAAGATGGTAGTTTTGCTCGATCGCTCAGATTTTTGGCAAGTAGGTTATATGATTTCTAAGGGTGCTTTCGCACAACTGCGTACTGCTGGTATAGATTTTTTGCGAAAATCTTTGGTTGAGTTAGTGCCGGAATTTAGCGACCGCTCCCATTTACTTGAAGATTGGTCTGATATTGCTTTTTTGTCTGTAGAGTCTAGTCGTCTTCCTCAATGGTATCGACCAGGTTTACTACTTATTGGTGATGCTGCTCATGTGATGTCTCCTGTGGGTGGAGTCGGAATTAACTATGCTATTCAAGATGCAGTTGTAGCAACAAATATTCTCAGCGAACCGCTAAAACGTGGGAGTTGGCATTTGTGGGATTTGGCAGAGGTGCAACGGCAAAGAGAATTTCCAACTACAGTTATTCAATGGTTTCAGGGGTTAGCTCAAAAACGAATGATTGCTCGTGCGCTGAATCAAAATCAGCAGTTTACTATTCCTGCTTTTTTGCGGTTGCCTATACTGCGAGATATTCTCGCGCGGTTGATTGCATTTGGCATTGCACCTGTACGTTTGAATAGTTAAATTTAATGATTAGACGGTTTGAGTAATACCACTTTCCCATCAGGTAAATTCAGATTTTCTGGGAATTTTTCTGGTAATTCTGGGAGAGAATCTATGTAAGAATTCAGTGGATAATTTAATAGTTTTAACAGAGGTTTTGCAATTTGCAAAACCTTCTTTTTTTGTACAAATTCTCGACTTAACTAGGAAATATAACTCGAACTATTTCACAGTATAACCACCATCTATTGCTAGGGAATGACCTGTAATAAAACTAGCCGCATCGGAGCATAACCAAACAACAGCATTAGCTACTTCTTCTGGTTTACCTAAACGACCAATAGGGTGTGCTGCTGCCATTTGTACTTTACCTTCACTATCATCATCCTTGCCAAAAATACGGTCATTCATATCCGTTTGAATTACACCAGGACAAACACTATTAATTCTAATACCTGCTTCAGCTTGTTCCAAAGCAACAGCTTTTGTTAACCCTATTACACCATGTTTACTAGCACAGTAAATTGAACCATTAGGAACACCAACTAATCCAAATATAGAAGCATTATTTACTATTGCTCCCCCACCATTTTTTAACATTTGTGGAATTTGATATTTCATTGATAACCAAACTCCTTTAAGATTGGTATTAATAATCTGATTCCAATTTTCTTCAGTTTGTTCAATACTAGGTCCTAATATGCCTTCTGTACCTGCATTATTGAAGGCATAATCTAAACGATTATAAGTATTAATTGTTTGATTAACTAAGTTTTCAACTTCAGTAGCTTGAGTAATATCTGTTTTCACAAAGATAGCTTCGCCACCTATTTCTTCAATCATTGCTATTGTTTCTTGACTTTCTTTTTCCCTACGACTGCCGATCGCTACCTTTGCTCCTTTTTTGGCAAAAGCTAGGGCGGCAGCTCTACCAATACCTGAACTACCTCCTGTAATTAGAGTAACTTTGCCCTCAAATTCTTTAATTAGATTCATTGCTTTTATCCTTTTCAAAAAATTATTATGTTCAAACTAATCTTAGTATTTATAGTGGTTTTATTACATAAAAAATTCAAAAAACTTATCAATTAAGATTGTATCATTTCAGCCTTTTAATGATAAATCATTGCACATAAAATAAAGTCTAAAATACCTGATATATTCTTCCCTAGTGCAGGATGACAGAAATAACTAACCAGTTACAAAATCCTAAAAGCATTACCAATCAAAAATGATTGACTTTTAACTTCCGCGTAGTGGCACTAAATCATCATAATTCACCACTACTGAATATACTCCCACTCCTTAAAAGTAGCAGCTTGACCACATTGCTGTTGATTTTCATCTAGAAGATTCCAGATGACAGCATTTGAAATCCAAAACTGTTTGCCTTTACTGGAAATACGAACCCCCCGATAATCACTAATATACCCTTGAGTTTGGGCTTGGGTCAGTAATAGTTCGCGTTCTTTGCGCTCTACAGGTTGTGCTGTCTCACGAGATGGGGTATGAGTGAACTGCTCCCAACTCATTTCCCACAAATCCAATGCTTGCTGATTACCATAATTTAAGATAGGGTTTTCTTCCATACCGCCAGAAGCAACAACAAATGAAGCTTCCCATAAAGCTTGAGCTATTGCTTCCGGTGTTCCGTCGATATCGAGCAGAGTTTGACCAGTCCAATATTTATAGCTCCATAACAGTCTTTGAGTATGGCGAATTATAGTTTCTTGTTTCCAGGGATATAAGATATTTTCAGTCATTGATGATTTTTCAACAGTTAATTATCAAGCATTCTATCTTGATTTTCTACCTTTTAAATTAGATTGCTCTTCAAGAATTTAGAATTTAGAATTTAGAATTTAGAATTACCTCTTCTTTTCAAGGAGAGGATTGAC
>NZ_RCBY01000004.1 GCF_003838195.1 Okeania hirsuta | reverse complement strand
AGCTTGGTCTATTTCTGAGAGTAAGGTCTCCGGCCCCTGATGTTGATGGCGACGATCTTTTAATCCATCAATACCTAATCGGTTATAGCGCCCTACAATTCTGTAAATTGAACCACGCCGATATCCAGTAACCTCAGCCACTTCTTCTACTTTGTGGCCTTTAGCTATCAACCAGAGGATTTGCCATCTAGTTCGTTCTATTGGGTCTTGAGTTTGTCGGTAGAGTTTTTCCAACTCTTCGATACTTTTGTGTGGTTCTAGCTTTAACAATCTCGGCATGGCGATCGCCCAACTCTTACTATTCATCCCTTAATTTATCAGGTTTAATTTTTTTATACCGATGCTACCGGATTTGATATCAGGAGTCAATAGGAAGAAAGGATGAGAGTTGGAATTATCTGGGGATAAGTAGGCATTTTATGTCTGCATCCCATGGAAGTGGAAAGTGCGATAACTGTATAACCGGATTTTATATAAACCCACGTTCGGGGGGCAAAAGAGAAATATTGGATGTTGTTCTCTACCAGCTCTTCAGCTTTCCTACTTCTTCCCTCTTCCTTCTTCCTTACTTTCCGCTTACAATACCGATGCTACCGGACATACCCCAAACTTTCTAACATTTTCCAATGCTGAGAAACAGGTGCAAGAGTATTTGCTGCTATCATGCCACTAACTGCTACTGCAGGCAAACCTATACCAGGAAAAGTAGAGTCACCACAACACAATAATCCTGGTAAAGGTGTATTTGGTCCAGGAAACAAACTCTCCCCGGAACGAATTGCAGGTCCGTAAGTTCCTCGGTGACGGCGGAGAAAACGTTCGTGAGTTAGTGGAGTACCGACCAATGTTACTTCACAACGAGAGCGCACATCAGGTATGACTCGCTCCAATGCTTGCCACATCACCTCAGCTCGTTGTTGTTTTTGTTGTGCATATTCTTGACTCTTTCTATCCATACCATGCCAAAATTTATAAGGTTCATTTCCTGGAGTATATACATGAATAACGTGCTTACCAGGTGGTGCAACAGTAGCATCTATCAAAGATGGAATGGATATCAACACAACATTCTGAGGTGCATCTATCTCATCCCAATGATTGACAATAATATGGTGACACGCTAAGTCTGGTTTGATGTCTGTAGCATCAATACCTAAATGTAAGTGCATGAAACTATTACATTCTGGTGTCTGTTGTCGTTGTTGCCGAAAAGATTTTGGCACCGCACCTTCTGGCAATAATTTCAAAGTATCCCAAATAGAAGCATTGGATATTACTGCTTCCTTTGCTCTAATTTCTGTTCCATTTCGTAAACTCACACCAACAGCACGACCATCTTTTACTAATACCTCTTCCACATGAGCATTCAACATCAATTGACCACCGTGACGTTTTAACCCACGCACCAAAGCATCAACTATTGCTCCACTGCCACCAATAGGATAATCAAGTACAACTCCTGGTCGATACCATTCGGCAAACATAAATGCAACTTCAGCGGCACTGGTACCATTTGCAGGCAAACCTGAAAGTAGGAAACAGAGTAAGTTAAGCCAGTTATTAATAAAAGGGTCTGTCACAACATTTTCCATAATTTGGGCAAACGGCCCTGTTAACTTACCAACATTGAAAATGTGTTTTGCCATAGCAGGTAGAAATTGCCCCATGGTCATTATCGCTCCTAAGTCAAAACGGAGAGAAGCTGGTGGAATAGCGATCGCTGCTTCTGCAAATGGAGCCATAACTTTTTGGAGTTGACGCCATTCTGTTACAGCATTTTCTCCTCTCAATTTTTGGAGAACATCACAAAATTGGTCTGCACCTACGGAGGTATTAAAGTCACCTTCTGGCAAACAACAACCCCAAGTGTCGTAGGTTACACAGGGGACTTTTTCGCCGATAGCATCCAAAACTTGTGCTAGTGGGTTGGTAGAAGGATGATAGGATAGACCAGAATGTAAAGATGGTCCAGAATCAAATTTAAAGCCTTGATATTCAAAACTATGAGCAGCACCTCCAGCAATAGAGTGACTTTCGCAAACTATGACATTAAAACCATAGCGCGCTAGTAAAGCGGCACAACTTAGACCACCAATTCCACTACCGATTAAAATTACATCAGTCTGAGACATTTTTTTTGGGTAAATTTTTAATTTCTTTGATATTAGTTAATATCATGTCCGCTGGTATCGTTTGTGTAAACCCAAAGGTCATTTCAGTTATCAGTTATCAGTACCGACCACTAAAGCATTGGGATTGAAATACTGAACTGAATATTCTCTTGGTCGATTGAATATGGCGAGGAAACCTCGCCATCCCTCGACCGCTTTTCATCCCCTTAAAAGGGGAGGTTTTGGACTTCATTTTTTGGTAAATATCTACAGGAAATTTAAGTTTTTTTCTTGCTCTTAAGTATTCCTGCCTGTTCCCTACCTTTGTAATACAATACCGATGCTACTGGACATGATATAATTAGGGTTTGCTGAAAAATTGGTTGGTGGGAGTAGGACACGGGGACGCGGAGACGCGGAGATGGGAGGAACAGGCAACGGTTTCGGCCATTATATGTGAAGAAATTTTCTTGAATTTCAGCAGGAAATTCCAGTATTTTGAGGCAAAACTAGCCAATAGCTAGCGGATAAACTTAATATAAAAAGCTCTTAACCCTTAGCTGCCCTAACTTTTAACTTTATTCAGCAAACCCTAATTAAGTTTTTCACATATTTAAAGAGTTGTTGGGAATTAGCTGCGGGTGGGTGGGAATTAAGTCAAATTCCCTTCTGCCTTCTGCCTTTTGCCTTTCGTGATAAATAATATCTCAAGCTTCCTCTAACTGATAACTGAAATGACAACTATTCTTGATGTTAAAAATATTGCTGCTGCTTTACCAATTTTTGTTGAACCCGAACAAAAGGAAAAGTTTTTATTTGTCTTAGGTGCTTTAATGACTAGATTAATTAGTTTGAGAAAAGGTGCGGAAATCATGGGAATTGATGCTGAGGAATTATTGCAAATCTTGGATTTATTAGGCATTGAATTTTCCTATCTTTCCTCTGAGGATATAGAACAGGAACAAAGATGGTAAACAATTAATAATTAATATTTGAATAAGTAAAAGTTTTGAAAATCGCGATTGATTCGTCTCCTATTATCTTTTTAGTCAGGTTGCAAGCTTTAGAATTATTTTTTAATGACAATTATGAATTTTATATAACGCCTTCTGTGGTGAATGAAATTAATGCTAAAAGTGATGATATTAGTCAGGCATTGACTCCTATATTAGCAGCATAAAAGTTAATTATAAAAAGCACTAATTTAACTTCTTTATTTAATCGGTTAAATATGAATTTTGGTCGGGGTGAATCAGAAACTATTGCTCTGGCTACGGAATTACAGACTGATTTTGTAATTTTAGACGATTTAGCTGCTAGAAAAATGGCTACTAATTTAGGATTAAATGTCAAGGGAACTTTAGCTATTTTGAAAAAGTTAGCTGTGGAGGGAAGAATAGAAATAGGTAATAAAGATGAGTTTTATCAAAATCTTGTCAACATCAAATTTAGAATTTGCCGCTCTATTTTTGATGCTGTATTTTGTGATGTTTAGGAGATAAAAATGTAAGTATTCAGCTGTCAGCTATCAGCTATGAGTTATTAGCTCATTATTGCACCGAAAGAAGAATTAGTCTCCAAGGAGTGAAAGAGGTAATCCTTTTAAAGGTTTGCATCCCTGGTATTCTCTTCATTAATTGATAATTGATAATGGATAATTACCTCTGATTAAAACCGTTACGGAATTGAATATAAGGAAATATTATTTCTTCTCTTGGTCTATTGGATATGGTTAGGAAACCCATCCATCCCTCGACCGCTTTTTTCCCCTTAAAAGGGGAGGCTTTAAACTAGAATTATTGAATTATTAATTATTAATTATTAATTATTAATTATTCGGTAAACCTTTTCTTTTTCGAGAGCTTCGGTTTTGCGGTGACATGGGGACGCGGAGATTAGATAATTGAGTAATTAATTCAATCTACTCGCTCTATTCATTAGAGAGAACTCCCGCGTCCATCTATCTGCGCGTCTCCCCACACTCCCCTACTCCCCTACTCCCTCACTCCCCCACTCCCCTACTCCCCTACTCCCTCACTCTCCCACTCTCACCTCTCCTTCTCCACGAGGATCTGCTGCTGCTTCCAACATCCCACTCTCATCCTGCACAACTACATTTGCATTTCCCCAACCATCACGCATTACAATATTATGTCCTCGCTGTTTCAATTCATTCACAGTTGCTTCACTAAACCCTCCCGTTTCCAAAAGTAATCTATCTGGCAACCATTGATGATGAAAACGAGGTGCAGATACTGCTTCGGCAGCATTCATTTGATATTCCAGCACATTTAAAACTACCTGCAAGACTGTAGTAATAATTGTACTTCCTCCTGGAGAGCCAGTTGCCATAATTAACCGACCATCCTGTGTCACAATAGTAGGAGTCATACTTGACAAAGGGGTTTTTCCTGGAGCGATCGCATTTGCCTCACCTCCCACTAGACCATATAAGTTTGGCACTCCTGGAGCAGCAGCAAAGTCATCCATCTCATTATTTAATAATATTCCTGTACCAGTCGCTACTACTCCAGCACCAAAACTACCATTTATTGTATATGTCAGACTAACAACTTTGCGCTCTCGATCTACTACGGTCAGATGAGTAGTATCTGGAGACTCCGAAGTATGACGCTCTAGAGTTTCGGGTGATGTGGGTTGTACTTCACTGGAGGGTCTGACTTGTTTGGGATTAATATTTTGACGTTGCTGTTGAGCATAACTACGACTGGTTAATTCTTTGACAGGTACTTGTACAAAATCTGGATCTCCTAAATATTTGGAGCGATCGGCATAAGCAACTCGCATTGCTTCAGTCAGTAAATGGATAGTGTCAGGATTTTTATTGCCCCACTCTTGCAAGTTAGTTTCGCCGACAATATTCAATATTTGTAGTAGATGAACTCCCCCAGATGATGGTGGTGACATGGCACAAATTTCCGCTTGTCGAAAGTTACCACAGATAGGTTGACGCCAAATTGGTGTATAATTTTTTAAGTCTTCTAATGTGATTAAACCTCCATTGGCAGCCATATCATTAGCGACCGCTTGAGCAATTTTGCCTGTATAAAAGCTTTGTGGGTTTTTGGCAATGGTTTCTAGGGTCTGAGCTTTATCGTTTTGAATTAGTAAGTCTCCTGACTGATATGCTTCTCCATCTTTTGTAAATATTTCTCTTGCTGCGACGTTTTTGTTGATTACTTCTAAACGTCTTTCTAATCTATTCACGAAGCGATCGCTTACTTCAAAGCCATTCTGAGCATAACTAATAGCTGGTTGTAATAATTCTGACCAAGGTAATTTCCCATAGTTTTTATGAACAGTGTATAACCCCGCAACAGTTCCAGGTACTCCTACTGCTAAATGTCCATCTAAGCTTGCTCTTTTTTCTATTTCTCCTTGTGAGTTCAGGTACATATTTTGGGTTGCTGCTTTGGGCGCTCTTTCCCGAAAATCTAATGCTTGAATTTTATACTGTTTCTGAGTTTCAGGATTTTCTGGGGGAATTCCTAATAGCAAGAAACCACCCCCACCAATACCTGCGGAAAATGGCTCTACTACTGAAATAGCGAAGGCAGTAGCAATGGCTGCATCTACTGCATTTCCGCCTTTTTGCAGAATTAATTTTCCTGCTTCACTGGCTAAGGGATGAGCTGATACTACTATACTTTGTTTACTGCGTTTTAATTCTGCTATAGGTGTTACAGATTTTGGAGAGTTTTGAGTACATCCAAATAGTGAAATTGAAATAGTGAGACAAGTGAATAAGAGTATTTGGCTTTTCGTTTTAAGTAATGAAATCTGAAGCATTTAGCAATTATATAAAATTTATTCTAATTTATAGCAGAAGGAAGAAGGAAGAAGTAAGAAAGAAGAAGTAAGAAAGAAGAAGGAAGAAGACCTTTAGTTATTTAGGCAATTAGACATCTGGTAAAAATCAAAAATAAAATCAATTATTGTACAGAAATTCTCAGTTATTTCCACCTCCATACCTATTCCCTATTCCCTATTCCCTCTTTTCTGGAGATGTTTATTGGTTATCTACCAGAGAAGAAAAAGACTTGGGTCGTCTGAGTTTTGAGTTTTTGAGCTTTTGATATGTCTTAACCTTTCCTTCCACTGCTATATTCAATTTTTGACCTCTTCTCAATACCAAGACTATCCTTTGGCATGAGATGTGCGACTCGTTGGCCTAAAAGTTAGCTAAAATGTTTAGTATAATAGGCCATCTGATAGAAATCCAGCAGAGCTGTTACGCTTTCAAACAGGATTCAGTATTATTCCATAATTCTGTTCCTGATTCAACAATTAATAATTAATAATTACTTTTCTTAAAAATGACCGTTTTTATCTCAATAATAATTAGGATGCTTCACTATCTTCATCAAACAATTCTTTCAATTCTGTATCGAAAGTTTGCAGGACATCATTCAATTCAGCCTCTGGACAAGATGTAATTAATACATCAAAAACATCTAGCAACTTTGCGGCAGTCTCTCCTAAAGTGGGACTCATTCCCCAAACATCTTGCACCCAATCTTTAGGACGTTCCTTGTCAAAAATTAATCGTTCTAATAATTGCTTTGCTTCTTCTTTTGATACAGACATAATTATAATTTGAATCAGTGAAATTAATCTCAATAATTGTATAACAGAAGGAAGAATAAAGGGAGATGGGGGTATGGGGAGATGGGGAGATGGGGAGTGTGGGAAGAAATATATATCTTCAAATAACTATTCCCTATTCCCTTTTTCATCTAAATATTAGGTGGTAGATAACTTTTTTTGAGCTACAACCTAACTTAATAATTTTAAATAAATAAAACTTTTTGGCGTTGGTTATTTGAGGTATGATATCTTGTCCGCATAAGAGCGCTAACAAAAACTTTCTCTTCTACTACTCTTTCTTCTTATTTCTTCCCTCCTGACCCCTAAAGAATTAAGATTAATATCAAACACTAATTCAGCAACGCCAAATTTTTTAACAATTAACAATTACCACAATATTTATGAATATACCTAATTGGATTACCTTTTCCCGTCTTCTGGGAATACCTTTGATTCTTTACATTCTGAAAACTCCTACTAATCAGAATCTTTGGATCTGTTTAGTAATATTTTTAATTGCTTCAGTTACAGATTTTTTAGATGGTTATTTAGCACGAAAACTTAACCAAGTCAGCGACCTCGGTAAATTTTTAGATCCTTTAGCAGATAAATTATTAGTATTAGCACCTTTATTAGGATTAATTGAATTAGGAAAAGTACCAGCATGGGGAGTATTTTTAATTCTAGGTAGGGAGTTAACTATAGCTGGTTGGCGTGTTAATCAAACACAAATTTCAGGAGCTAATATTTGGGGAAAATTAAAAACAGTAAGTCAAATTATTGCTATTTCTTTGTTAATTGCCCCCTTACCTGAATTTTGGGCAACTCCGGCTATAATTATGTTTTGGATAGCTGTAGCTTTAACAATAGTTTCAGGAATAATTTACTTATGGCCTAATCAAGAAGTTAGTAATAGTTGAAGAAGGTTTTAGGTTGTAGGTTTTATATATAATCCGGTTATATAATATATATTGATAATTCTGTAATTACTTTAATATTCAATTTCCCCTACTTCTTTAAGAAGTCAGAAGGCGCGAAATTATATAGAATCTGGTTATATATTATATGTTGATAATTTCTTAAATTACTTCAATCTCCCCCACTCTCCCACTCCCCTACTCCCCTACTCCCCTACTCCCAAATATATGAATAGTTGAAGTATGTTTTAGGTAGTAGGTGCTAGAGTATAGCAATGTTAATTTTTGACTTTTTACTTTTGACTTAAAAAAAGAATCCGGTTATATAATGTATGTTGATAATTCTATAATTACTTCAATCTCTCCTAATTAATTTTTGACTTTTGACTTAAAAAGTTAATTTTTGACTTTTGACTTAAAAAAAGAATCCGATTATATAATATATGTTGATAATTCTATAATTACTTCAATCTCTCCTAATTAATTTTTGACTTTTTACTTTTAATTTAAAAATACTGTAGTCATGTTAATTTTTGACTTTTTACTTTTAACTTAAAAAGACTGTAGCCATATTAATTTTTGACTTTTGACTTTTGACTTTTGACTTAAAATATTAACTTTTGACTTTTAACTTAAATAAATGAGTATATTCACACTTCAATCAGTAAAAAAAGACTTTGGCATCAAAGAAGTTTTAAGAGATGCTAACTTCAGTTTAGATGCTAATGACAAAGTTGGTTTAATTGGTACAAATGGTTCGGGAAAATCAACCCTATTAAAAATGATTGCTGGTTTAGAACCTATAGACGGTGGTCAAATTTTGATTAATCAAAATGCTAGAATTATTTATTTGCCACAACAACCAGATTTAGATGAAAATAACACCGTATTAGAACAAGTTTTTTCTGATAGTGGAGAACAAATGTTACTGGTACGAGAATATGAAGAATTATCGGAAAAATTAGCCCATCACCCTGAAGACGATCGACTAATGGCGCGTTTTTCTGAAGTAACTCACAGCATGGATAATACCAATGCTTGGGAATTAGAAACTAAGGCAAAAATTATCCTCAGTAAATTAGGAATTCAAGATTTTGATGCCAAAGTTGGTAACTTATCTGGGGGTTATCGTAAACGTATTGCTTTAGCAGCAGCTTTACTTTCTGACCCTGATGTTTTGTTAATGGATGAGCCAACAAACCATCTAGATGCTATGTCTGTAGAATGGTTACAAAGTTACTTAAATAGTTTTTCAGGAGGAATTTTATTAATTACTCACGACCGTTATTTTCTCGACAGAGTTACTAATAAAATTATCGAAATAGACCGGGGCGACCTTTTTACTTATACTGGAAATTATTCTTACTATTTAGAAAAGAAAGCTTTAGCTGAAGAATCAGTTGTTAGTTCTCAACGCAAACATCAAGGGATATTACGCCGGGAATTAGAATGGTTGAAGCGAGGACCAAAAGCTCGTAGCACTAAACAAAAAGCTAGGATTCAACGTATAGAAGAAATGCAAGGAACGGAGTTTAAACAAGCTTTAGGAAAGGTGGATATTTCTACTCCTGGTCGTCGAATTGGTAAAAAAGTTATTGAGTTAGAAAATGTTTGTAAGTCCTACGATAGTAGAACTCTAATCAAAGATTTTACTTATGAATTTATCCCTGAAGATAGAGTCGGAATTATTGGTGGTAATGGGGTGGGAAAATCTACCCTAATGGATATTATTACAGGTAGAGTTAAACCTGATTCTGGCAAAGTAGAAATTGGTGGGACAATACATATAGGATATTTTGACCAACATTCAGAAAATTTGTTGGATGCTATGAATGAAAGTCAACGGGTAATTGATTATATAAAAGATGTAGCAGAGTATGTGGAAACTGCTGATGGTACTCAAATTAGTGCGTCTCAAATGTTGGAAAGATTTCTGTTTCCTGGTAATCAACAATATGCTCCTGTATATAAACTTTCCGGAGGAGAAAAAAGACGATTATTTCTTTTAAAAGTATTGATGAGTGCGCCGAATGTTTTGATTTTGGATGAACCTACTAATGATTTAGATGTACAAACTTTGGCAGTTTTAGAAGAGTATCTGGAAGAGTTTAATGGTTGTGTAATTGTTGTTTCTCACGACCGTTATTTTCTTGACCGGACTGTAGATAGAATTTTTGCTTTTGAAGGAGTAGGAAATTTACGACAGTATCCGGGAAATTATTCTCTTTATATAGATTATAAAGAAGTAGAAGCAGCAACAAAAAAAGCTGTGGCAGTTGCAGAAAAGTCTAAGGAAATTTCAGCTAAACCAAAAAAATCAGAAAGGGTTTCTTGGGATAAGAATAAACAAAGAAAATTATCGTCAAAAGAAAAGCGAGAATATGAGAGTTTGGAGAAAAAAATTGCTCAGTTAGAAGCGGAGAAGGAAAAGACTGAAAATGAACTTTATAATGCACCTCCTGGAGAAGTAAGTGAAGTTCAACAACTCCATGAAAAAGTAGAAAGTTTAGAAAAAGAAATAGATACTGCCACAGAAAGGTGGTTAGAGTTGGCAGAAATAAATTCTTAGAGGAATAATGAATAATGAATAATGAATAATGAATAATGAATAATTACCTCTTCCTAAAAGCTATGCTTTATAAACATCTTTCTTAACATAAAACTTGACAAAAATATCATTTGATGTAATAGATGCTGAAAGCTCCTAAACTTGCTAATTATTAGCAAAAATGCGACCGGGACAGGATTAATTATATCATGTCCGGTTGAATAATTAGACTTTGGTGGAAGGAAGGCAGGAGGCAGGAGGCAGGAGGCAGAAGGTTTTCTCCTATTTTCACCTTAATTTTATACACAAACGATGCTACCGGACATGATATTACTTAATAACTGAAGTGTTGCCTAAATATAGTATTAATACATGAGAATTGGTATAACAATTAATAATTACATCTCCTGAAAAGGGATAGGATGAGGGAAAATTATTTTTTGTCTTTATTTAGGGTTTGCTGATTAAATCTTAAATAATTACCAGATAAAGGTTTTAGCTTTTTTAGGTATTGAAAAAGTACATGGTTTTCAGCTCTTCATGCTCAAAAAGGAGCACATTTTTAGCAAGAGTTGGGCAAAAAAATTCTCCCCCACTCCCCTACTTCCCCACTCCTTAAAAAAGACTTTTTCAGCAAACCCTATTTATTCTTTTAGGGCGAGATTCTGTCTTCATAATAAGCAATCAACAAATGAGAGTCAAAACTAAGCCTTTTTTACAAAGAGAAGCTACTGAATGTGGTGCTGCTTCTTTGGGTATTATTCTGAAATATTATGGACGTGAAGTTCCTTTAATGGAGTTGCGCAATAAATGTGGTGTGAGTCGAGATGGTACTAATGCCGCGCAAATTGTTAGAACGGCAAGGGAATATGGTTTGGAAGCTAAGGGTGGCAAAAGTACTGTTGAATTCTTAGAAAATACCGATCTACCTGTGATTATTTTTTGGAAGTTTAATCATTTTTTGGTAGTAGAAGGTTTTGATAAAAGGTTTGCTTATCTGAACGATCCGGCATTGGGTAGGCGCAAGGTTAGTAAGGAGGAATTTGCGAATTCTTATAGTGGTATTGTTTTGCGGATGGAACCGGGTGAAGAGTTTGTTAAAGGAAGCAATAAAAGAAATTTCATTGCTTATTTAGCTGTTCGTTTGCAAAATTCTAAAAATGCTCTTATTTTTACTTTTATCGCTGGTTTTTTCCTCAGTTTAATTCGCTTAGTTATTCCGGCTTTTAGTTTGGTTTTTGTTGACCAAATTTTAGTGGAGGGTTTGCAAGATTGGCTCCGCCCTTTACTTGTAGGAATGGCTGTAACAACGATTCTACAATTTACTATTGCTAGGATGCAATATATTTTCTTGCGGAAGTTAATTATTAAACTTTCTATTACTATGAATAGTCAGTTTATGTGGCATCTGTTGCGGTTGCCGATGAAATTTTATGCTCAAAGGTTTGCTGGAGATATTAGTTCTCGTGCTGCTTTGAATGACCAAACTGTACAATTATTGAGTAGTGTTGCTAGTACCTTGATTGATGCGATAATGTTGGTTTTTTATGCAGTTTTGATGAGTTTTTATAATGGAGTTTTAGCGGGTATTACTATAGTTTTTGGTTTGATTAATGTAGCAGCATTATATTGGCTCCGACAATTTCGGATTGAAGCAACTTTGAATTTGAGCGAAAAAAAGGGGAAATTATCTGGTTATCTTTTGGGTAGTTTGGGAGCAATTGAAAGTCTGAAGGCTGGGGGTTTAGAATCTTATATTTTTGCGCGGATTTTGGGAATATATTCTCAGGTGATGAATGAGGAGCAAAGATTAAATATTCAAACTAAAGTTTTAACTCTTTTACCAACATTTTTAAGTACTCTTTCTTCTACGATAATTTTGGTATTGGGAGGGTTAAAAGTTATGGGGGGGGAAATGAGTATTGGGATGTTGGTGGCATTTCAAACTGTAGCTTCTGGTTTTTTAAGTCCTCTGGGAAAATTAATCAATTTTGGTAGTAGTTTACAAGAGTTGGAAGCAAGTTTGGAGCGTCTTGATGATGTTTTAGATTATCCTATTGATGAAGATATTGAAGTTACTGAGGCAGTAGAAAATTCTGTTTTGGCAGAAGGAAATGAGCTGGAAAAACCGATTCTTGATGCGGTTAATTATGATGGGAGACAAGATGATGATGCGGAGCAAGATGATGGTGCGGAGCAAAATGGTGGTGCGGAGCAAAATGGTGGTACGGAGCAAAATGGTGGTACGGAGCAAGATGGTGGTCCGGAGCAAGATGCTCCGACTGGGTTTTCAATTCGATATTCCCTATTAAAAGGTAAGGTTGAACTGAGAGATATTACTTTTGGTTATAATCCTTTAAAACCTCCATTAATCGAAAATTTTAATTTGTTAATTAAGCCTGGTTCAAGAGTTGCTTTGGTGGGAAAAAGTGGTTCTGGAAAGTCAACTATTGCTAATTTAGTTTGTGGTTTATATGAATCTAAATTAGGAGAAGTGTTATTTGATGATATTGCCCGTAGAGAAATTCCTCGCTCGGTCTTAACAAAGTCTGTGGCAATGGTGGCGCAAGATATATTTTTATTTGAAGGAACAATTCGAGAAAATTTAACTTTATGGAATCCAACTATTAGTAATTCGGCTTTGGTTCAAGCTTGCAAGGATGCAAATATTCACGAGTTTATTATGACTTTGACTGGTGGTTATGATGCTAATTTGTTGGAAGGTGGGGTAAATTTATCGGGAGGTCAAAGACAACGTTTGGAAATTGCGAGGGCGTTGGTAAATAATCCTAGAATTTTAATTTTAGATGAAGCAACGAGTAGTTTGGATGCGGAAACTGAAAGAATTATTGATCGTAATTTACGTCGTCGAGGTTGTGCTTGTATTGTTGTGGCACACCGTTTAAGTACCATTCAAGATTGTGATGAAATTCTAGTTTTAAAGGAAGGAAAAGTATTAGAAAGAGGTACTCATCAACAACTTTGGAATAAAGGTATTTATTATCGTGAATTATTAGAAATGGAAGAAAGGAGTCAGGAGTCAAAGAAAGAAGGAGTCAGGAGTCAGGAGTCAGGAGTCAGAATAAAAGAAGAAGGAATCAGGAGTCGTAGGGGCGAATGGCCATCCGCCCCTACAGGAGCCAGGAGTCAGAATGAAGGGAGTTGGGTGTCAGGAAGAAATGGAGAAATACAAGAAAAAAATACTACTGAAAATTCTGTTTTTTCTGCTCGTTTATTGGCAGATTTAGAAAATAAAGGAGAACATTATTTCCTGGAAGGTAATCAACCTCTAATTTTTGAATATCCGCAAATTATCTGGTTAGTAAAATCTGGGGAAGTAGAAATATTTTATTCCCTGGAATCAGCGGGAGAGTTAATCGGAAATCGTCATTATTTATTTACCGTTAAACCGGGAGAATTAATTTTTAATTGCGATGCTCGGACTCAAGGAAAATTATTAGGAATTGCTTTGGAAAAAGCCGAATTAATTCAGATAAATATTACCAATACAGATTTAACTGGAGATTTCAAGAGTTTGTCTATCCCTTTAGCAGAAAAATGGTTTGACTGCCTTTTTACAAGTCAAAATTCAAAAGCCATTACAAGTCAAAATTCAAAAGCCATTACAAATCAAGAGTTAAATCCCGCAGATGAATCTTTTGACTCAATACCGAATGATTTTTCTTTGCCATCTTTTGCCGAATCTGAACATCCTAATTTTTCCCAAATTGTTTCAATTAACAATAACTTTTGCAATTATCTCCACCAAGTTATTTTGGCAGAAGAACAAACAGAAATATTCAACTCTCAACAACTCAAAACCTATAATCAACACAGTAAAGCAGAAACTATGCAAAATTTTGTTTCTGTCTTATACAATCAAACAACAACTAACACCATAACCTCCAACTTTAACGACTTATTATTAATAGCAGTCGGAGCAATAGGTCGCGCTAGTCAGATAGAAATTAAAGCACCATCTACACAGACAAAAAATTTCCCAAATACCCCCCCAGAAAAAAAATCTCCTGCTGATTATCAAAGAGATTTACAAGATATTGTTAAAGCTTCCCGATGTCGAATAAGGACAGTAAAATTAAGAGATAAATGGTGGCAAAAAAATTCTGGTGTATTGTTAGGTTGGCTCGAATCAGAAAATATACCCGTTGCTTTATTACCCCACAAAAATAAATACCTCCTCTATAACCCCAAAACTCAAACTTCTATTCCTATAAATCAAAAAGTTGCTGCTACTTTATCATCCACAGCATTTACTTTTTATCGACCCTTCCCTTTCCAGATAAAAAATGTTTGGGATATCTCTTTATTCGCCATCAAAAGTTATGAATGGGATGGAATAAAACTAATGATTTTAGGCACAATAATTAGTCTGATGGGTATGATTACTCCTCAAGCCAGTGCCATTATTGTTAATAATGCTATTCCTGATAGTGACAAATTATTGTTATGGCAAATAGCAATAGGTTTATTTGCAGTTACTATCGGAAAATCCTTATTTAGTTTGCTCCAAGGAATCATGTCTATCAAAGTTTCTCAGGGGATACAAATTAATTTACAATCAGGAATTTATGACCGCCTCTTTCGGCTAAATCCGAATTTCTTCCGAGAATTTAGTTTAGGAGATTTATTAACTCGTATTGCTGCCATTAGTCAGATTAGTAGTTTAATCAATAGTGCTGTTATTACCACGATTTTTACAGGTGTATTTTCCCTCTTAAATTTGGGTTTAATGTTTTTATATAGCCGAAAATTAGCCTTAATTGTTCTAATCATTGGTTTAATTTCCTTCCTCATCACCTTAATTTCCGGGATCATATTAATTCGCTTTGAACGAGAACAAGAAAAACTGAGTGGGAAAATTCAAGGCTTAACCGTACAACTAATAAACGGCATTCAAAAATTACGAGTTGCTGCTGCGGAAGTTAGAGCTTTTGCCGTTTGGGGTAAAAAATATCAACCTCAAATTCAACTTAATAATCGGATTTTTCAGATTAACGATATTATTTCGGTAATTAATGAAATTGCCTCTCTCCTCACTTCTATGTTGATTTATTGGTTTACTATTCAGATTATTATTTCCGCTCAACAAACAGGAACTCCCGGTTTAAATATTGGTACATTTATTGCTTTTAATTCCGCCATGGGTGTGTTTCTCAGTGGCGTAACTTCCTTGAGCAATACTATTACTGATGTTATCGGTATTGTGCCTTTGTGGGAAAGAGCAAAAAGTATTTTAGACTCTCCCATTGAATATAATCCTAACTTAGCTCACCCCGGAGAATTGCAAGGCAGTATTTCTGTCGATAATGTCACCTTTAGTTATCATCAAAAATCTAAGTTAACAACAGAAACTGCCGATAAAAATGTTTCAGAAATTAACGTCACTACCGTACTCCATAATATTAGTTTAGAAGTTAAACCAGGAGAATTTGTGGCCATTGTCGGTCCCTCCGGCAGTGGTAAGTCTACTTTATTCCGTTTATTGTTGGGGTTCGAGCAACCACAAACCGGAAATATTTTTTACGATGGTAAAAATTTAGCAGAATTAGACTTAGAAGCAGTCAGACAACAATTAGGAGTAGTGCTGCAAAATGGCAAGGTAATGGCAGGCAGTATATATGAAAATATCAGTAGTGGTGGGTTGGTAAGTCCACAAGCAGCATGGTCAGCAGCTCAGAAAGTAGGTTTTGCTAATGATATTAAGAAAATGCCTATGGGAATGCACACATTGATAAGTGAGGGAGGTAGTAACCTTTCCGTAGGGCAGCGACAAAGGTTGTTAATTGCCCGGGCCTTGATATTGGAGCCGAAAATTCTTTTGTTTGATGAGGCAACCAGTGCTTTAGATAATAAAACTCAAGCGATCGTGACTGAGAGTTTGGAGCAGTTGAATGTGACTCGCGTTGTTATTGCTCATCGTTTGAGTACCATTCGGAATGCAGATGTTATTTATGTGATGTCTCAGGGGCGAGTAGTGCAAAAGGGGAGTTTTGATGAGTTGATGGAACAAGAGGGGTTGTTTAGGAAATTGGTTAGTCGTCAGTTGGTGTGAAACAATTCAAAAGTCAAAAGTCAAAAGTCAAAAGTAAGAATTTTTAAGTTAAAAGTCAAAAGACGAATGTAATTGTAGCAAATTGGATAAACCCAATACACTCAGAGCGATCGCTATCGTGCTTCTCTTTAACTTTGTTCCGCTAGCTTTGGATAATCGGATACTCGTGTTGGACTCTCTTGCCAGGGGGAGGGAGAAACAGGCCAGGTAGAGTGGAAATGCAGATGATTAAAAAAAAATAAAAAATATCAAATATCTGTCATAGCGGAGTAAGGATGCAATATCTAGAGATTGAAATAGCGATCGCTATATTGCTTCTCTTTACTTTGTTCCACTGACTTTGGAGAGTCCGATACTTCTGTGGAGCTTATGATTGCTAGGAAGAGGTAGAAACAAGCCAAGTAGGCTGGAAATGCAGATGATTAAAAAAAAAATTTTGGTCAATTCCTTGACAAAAGCTCTCGAATTAAGTATGCTTTCAAGCAAGAAATAAATTACTTGTCCCTAGAAAATAAAAACAATCTCAAGGAGCAATTATGGAAAATTCTGCCATAAATACCAACCAAAAAATGCACGAGACCACATCAGAGTATGCTATTACAGATTATGAGGAACTCAACGATCTGGAACTGGAAAATGTCGCTGGCGGTTTCTTATCGTTTCTTATTCCTGGATATCCTGTTTATTTAGCGTATCGATATTTATTTCCTTTGGTTGAAGAGTTAGAAGAGGATAGTGTTGGTATTATTGAAGAAGCTGATTGGTGGGAACTAGCAGGAGAAGGTATAGAAGGTGCGCAAGAAGCTGCAGCGATATTGGAAGGATTAGGGGAAGCAGGTCTGATCATAGCTTTGTAGGTTTTATATTCTTAGAAAAAATTGCTAAACTAGTGTGGCATACTAAAAAACAAAATGTCAAAAATCCTGATATTTCCTTCTTCGGCAGTCTATTAGCTACTACAAATTGACTGACTAATCTTGCTAGTTCTTTGTTTTCTGTTATTCAGAAAATCTCTACTTACCTCTAGAAAGGGCAAATATCTGGGGAAATCTCTGACAAATTTTTGACTATCTGTATTATAGAAGTAAAATTTTCGTTTCCTCAGAAAAATTTCTAAAAAGTCGAGGAGAGTCAAGAGGCGGTCGCTCTACTTGCTGAAAATCTCTACTTAGCTCTAGATAGACTAAATATTCTGGAAAAGTCTCTGGCAAATTTTTCACTATCTATATATAGAAATATAGAAGTAGAATTTTCATCTCCTCAGAAAACTGGCAAAAAGTCGAGGTGAAGCAAAAGGCAATGCTCCACTTGCTGAAAATCTCTACTTAGCTCTAGATAGACTAAATATTCTGGAAAAGTCTCTGGCAAATTTTTCACTATCTATATATAGAAATATAGAAGTAGAATTTTCATCTCCTCAGAAAACTGGCAAAAAGTCGAGGTGAAGCAAAAGGCAATGCTCCACTTCAAAAAATATCTACTTACCTCTAGTAAAGAGCAAATATCTGGAAAAGTCTCTGGCAAATTTTTGACTATCTATAGAAAGAAGTGAAATTTTCATCTATCAGAAAAACTGGCAAAAAGTCGAAGGGAGGCAAGAGGCGAGCGCTATACTTGCTGAAAATCTCTACTTAGCTCTAGATAGACTAAATATTCTGGAAAAGTCTCTGGCAAATTTTTCACTATCTATATATATATAGAAGTGAAATTTTTATCTCCTCAGATAGAAGAGGTAAATTAGCTTTTGTGGTTTAATTGTAAATGGTTATCCGGTCTATCCTTAATTTGCTCCGAAACAGTTTATGGAAGATATTAGGACTAAACCAGATTTAGTTGAGATTTTGGGTAATTGTAAAATTTTCCACTAAGATTACTATTATAAGTCAATACTGGAAAATCAAAAATTATTGCCAAATTAAATCCTTTGTGGTTTGATGGTAAATACTTACCCATTTTATCCCTTATATATATGTTCCGAAACAGTTTATGAAAGATACAAATACTGAACCAGATAAAGTTGGTACAACAGAAGCAGCATTTCTTCTAAATATTTCTACGGCTAGACTCAGGTTACTTCTCAGGCAAGGTCGTCTCAAAGGAGCCAAAAAAGTCAAACGGTTTTGGGTAATTCCTTTAAATCGTCGAGGAATGCCAGAAATTACTCCTGGTCGTCGAGGTCCTCAAGGAACTTGGAATAAAGGATTCCGTACAGGCAATACTTTTATCCATGTGCTGCGAAAAGAAATTGACTATAACCGAGACCACGGCACATCTCTTGCAGCTATTTCTGTCAAACAAGGAGGTAAAAACCATCGCTGCCACGAAGTAGAAATTCTGGGAAATTGCAAAATTGTCTATCGACCTCATAAACCTAACAAGAGTCAAGCAGGTGGTGCTCGTCTGTGGATTGAAGTAGAGCCTGAAGTTGAAATTATTCGCAAATATTTCCGAGATACGGAACTAGACGAAAATGAACCCCAAGATGCTAGTTAATTTAGAATCTGATTTTTAAATTCAACTAATGTTTATTTTAAATATATTAAATAGTGGTGTCGGCTTGTTTAACTTTGAGGCTGGCATTGTAGATTGTTATGCAAGTAATTAGACATCTCCAAAAATTGATTAAGATGCCTCTATCATTTGACTTCAGGCTACTTGCAATGTCAAATATAGTTGCGTAATTTTATGACAGAATAGGTAATTAATTTTGCATAGGCACTTATTACCCGACTTGTTGTAAAAAACCCCTTACTGCTCCTAAATAATAATCAGGATTTTGAGTTTTATAACGAAGTGGAGCTTAATGCACCTGACTTTTGAATTCTAAATTCCAGTCCACTCTCTTAATATTGGCAAAACAAATGTAATAGGCGCTCTTTCCTCAACTCTTACTCGTGCTGTTATAGTCGTACCAGCAGTTAATTTTTGTTGAGGTCCTTTACTTGAAGACCATTCATAACCACTAAAGGTATTATCATCTTTTTTTAGTTGAACATAAGCTTCAATTTGCCCCCCACTTTCCCCAATAATATTCTCGACAACTTCAGGATTTCCTACCACAAAACTTGCACCTTCTTTAGTCACAGGAAAATTAGAAATAGAATTAATATTGCCAATAATTCCCCCAAATCTTTCCCGTTTTACAGTATCGGGAGTAATCTGAATTTCCATATCAGACTTAATCCGCTTGCCATCTTTTACAGGGAAATAACTAACCGCTACTAATTCAGATGACTTTCCTTGAACATTAATTTTACCCAGAGAAGTACCAGGATTTACATACTGTCCGACAGTGCTTTTAATTTCCAAAATACATCCATCTATCGGACTAAGAATTTTACTATTATCAGCAACCTGTTTTTCTAATTTAGCAATTTCTCGGTTAACCTCTGCTA
This sequence comes from Okeania hirsuta, assembly GCF_003838195.1. Taxonomy (GTDB): domain Bacteria; phylum Cyanobacteriota; class Cyanobacteriia; order Cyanobacteriales; family Microcoleaceae; genus Okeania; species Okeania hirsuta. The sequence goes on along the minus strand of NZ_RCBY01000004.1, from coordinate 72,068 downwards.
TTTGATTTTTGCGAGTATTTACTGCTTTTAAATTTTCCTGTTCTAAACGTTTTCTCTGGGTATCTAAATCCTGTAAATCTACTTTTAATTGCGCAATTGTATTCTGATTTTCCAAATATTTTTCCATAGCTTCCGTTTCTTGCAATTTAACTTGCTGTAACTGTACTTTTATCTCATTAATTTGATTGAGATTATCCAAAAATTGTTTAGAAGTTTCCGTCGTTTGTGAATCTAATGCCTGTAATTCAGTTTCAATTTCTCTAATAGTATTAATATTATCCAAATATCTCTCATTAGTTTCTACTTCCTCCAATTCTAAATCCTTGATTTTATCCTCAATTTCGCTAATATTACTGAAATTTTGTAAATATTTTTCAGTAGTTTCTGCTTCCTGTACTTCTAATTGCCTTAATTCAGCTTCAATTTGAGCAATAGACTGTAAATTTTGCCGAAAATCTTGTTCAGTTTGTAATAAATTATCTTGAGAAATAGCACCCTCATCAAATAATTCTTGGCGCTCTGTCAGTCTCTTTTGAAAAACAGGAACTAACTCTTGAGCATCCTTCAAACGTTGCTGTAAACTTTCTTGTTGTTGTTGCAACGCCAACTCATTTTTATCCCGCAAAATAGGAGTTAAATTTTTAGCATTTTCTAACCTTTGCTGAAGAGTAACCTTTTGTTTAGCGATCGCCTGTAATTTTTTATCCCTCAATTCAGGAGTTAATTTTTGAGCATCTCCCAAACGTTTTTCTAAACTTGTCCGTTGTTGATTAATTTCCTGTAATTTTTCCTCTTTTAATATCGGAGTAACAGCTTCCATATCCTGTAAACGTTGCTCCAAAGTCTGACGTTGTTCCTTGAGTGCTTTTAAAGTATTATTTTGTAGGGTAGGAGTCAAATTTTGAGTGTCTTGCAAACGTTGTCTTAAACTTTCCGCTTTACTTGTCAAACCATCTATTTCTAATTCAGTGCGTTGACTTTCTAACTGTTGAGTATCTACTGCTTGAGTTTGGAGAAGAATTAGCTTTTGCTGTTGTAACTCTAACTGTTTTTTGAGCTGAGATGGATCGATAGTTGCCAGTACATCATCTTTTTTTACACAGTCTCCATCTCTAATTTTCAGAGATTCTAAATTACCTTGAATTGCTGATTGAAATTCTACTACTTGTCGGGGGCGAATTAATACTCCTTTCCCAGTTACAGTAATAGGTATTTTGCCAAAAATACTCCATGAGATACCAACTAATACTAGACCGCCGAATATGGCAAAAGATAGCCAGTCTTTGACAGTAACTACTTGTATTAATTGGTCAAATTCTTCTGGGGAAGATATCTGTTCCCATGACTCTTGAGAAAAGATAGGGCGTTTTGTGGAGTCGGTCATTTCAGTTATTAGTTAAGGGAGTAGTGAACAGTCATACCATTTCACGGAAGTTATAAGTCAAAAATCAGAATTCAGAAGTGAAAGTCTATAAACTTAAAGTAATGGTTATACACTAATTTCTGATAGTATTTCACATTTATAATTGTGGCATCTTCCTGTGAATAGGAAAAACTCACTTAGAGATTACTTATGATATCATCTACGGTTAAACAGTTATACATAAATTACCAACGCCATTCTCCTGACTACTTCTTCAGCACCGAAAAACTATATAAAACCGCCTAAAACCTACCACCTAAATTATTAATTTGAGCCGCTTCTAAAATCAAACGTTGTTCCGCACGAGCGATTGAATTATAAGTTTTATCAACAGCATCAACATTAACAGAAATAGAAGTAATACCCCACCGGATTAAATTATCTATTATTTCTGGATATAAAGCAGGAGCATCACCACAAATAGAACAAGGAATACCAGAAATTTTAGCCTGAGAAATTAATTGTTGAATGGCTCTCATTACTGCTGGTTGACGACTATCAAAAGCACTTGTCATTTGTTCTTCTTCTCGGTCTACACCTAACAATAATTGAGTTAAATCATTAGTGCCAATAGCAATACCCTGAACACCAGCTTTCACATATTCAGGTAGTAAGAATAAAACTGATGGTACTTCTGCCATAATCCAAATTTGGAAATTATTAGGTTGATTTTTCCATTTAGTTTGAATGCGACTCTGACAAAATTGAAATTCTTCTACAGAACGTACAAATGGTAAGATTAAATGAACGTTAGTATAACCCAATTCATATACTTGAGATAAAATATCTATTTCTAAATCTAGTAAACTTGGTTCTAGCATATAACTGAATGTACCATGTCGTCCTAGTATAGGATTAGAATAATTAGTCCGATGATTATGAAGATTTGCCTCGGTCTGATTATCTTGGTTTCCAGAATAATTAGTTATAAATTCTTCTGGAATTTTAGTAAATGTTTTTTCCCGATCGCTAGAGTTAAATAATCCTAAATCAAGAGAACGATAAAAGACTTGTTTAGGAGTAAAAGCTGCAGCAAATTGACTAAGTTTTTCCACCATTAGACTGACTAATTCTGATTGACGGCCTTGTTGTATCCACCATAAAGGATGATGATTTTCTAACAGTTCAATAGCCATTAACTCTGACCGTAATAATCCTACTCCATCTATCTGTGAATCTTGAATTTTTTTAATTGAATTAATTTGACTGAGATTAACGAATAGTTTAGTTCCTATTGGCGGTAAATTTTGATTTTTAAGAGAATTTTCTAGTACTGGCATCTCAAGTTTATGAGGATAATAATTATCTTCTTTTGCCAAATGTACTTCCCCATTATTACCATCAATTAATAAATGGTCACCTGTTTTAATTATATTAGTAGAATTAGTCGCTCCTACAATAGCAGGAATCCCAATTTCTCTAGCTAAAATTGCAGCATGACTTGTGATGCCACCCTGTTCAGAAATAATTCCAGAAACTTTTTTCAGTAATGGTAAATAACTGGGAATAATTACAGGCACAACTAAAATTGCTCTATCAGGAAATTCTTCTACTTCTGGAGGAATATTTTTAATAACTATAGCTTTAGCTGTTACTTTTCCTGATGATGCTACTATGCCTTTGACAATAGGATGTTCAGTATTAGGAATAGATATTGATTTTTCTTCTTTTGCTGATTGTGGCAATTTTGCCAAAGTTTTATCCTCTTGTGGAAATCTTTCAAAATCTGTGATTAAGAGTTCAATTTTTGCATCATTAGACCTTTGAGAAAAACTCCATTTTACTCCGAAATTAGTACCGATACTATTGACTATACCCTGAGTTAATTGAATTAATGATTGTAATTGCTTTTCCTCTAAAACAAATTCTTTTTGTATTTTTTCTGGCAATAAAAAAATTTGCAGTGCTGCTAAAGTTTTGGGAAAAGGAATTTGAGTATGATAATTTCCTTGCCATGTATCTGTATCGCTCACTTTAACAATTCTTGCATCAGGGTTATAAACGATAGTTTTATTACCTAATTTCTTGTTTTCTACGGTGCAATTTTCAGCAGAAATAATATAAGAATCAGGTATAACTTGTCCCAGTTCAATAGATACTCCTAAACCATGAGTTGCTTGAATTTCCCAACTATTAGTAAAAGCTTTAATATTTCCCGAAGCGATCGCTGACTGTATGGGTTGTACTATAACTACTGGTTGAAGTTGTGGAATTTCAACTTGCTGACTATGCCAATATAATAAACTTTTAGCATTAAATATTTCTGCCCAAGCTTGTTTAATTCCTGGGACAAACTCTTCCGGTATAGCTTGACAAATTATTGGTTCTAATATGCCTAAAGTTTTTAGGCGAGGAGATGCTAAGACAAGCTGAAAAATTAATACTTCGGCATTGAGATTTTTAATCGCAGACTCTAGAGATAAAAATAAGTCTGATGGTAAATCAGTAGATGCAATATTGTAGTTAATTGATTGAGAAATTTGTTGTAATTGCTGATAGTTATTGACATTAAAATGCAAGGCATAATTGGGGAATTCAAGTAATAATGGGTCAGACCAATCAATACATTGTAAAAATTGCCAAAAACTATTTGCCGGAATGACAAAACCAGAAACAATTGGATAACCTTGCTCCATGAGATGAGCTAAATAAAAAGCTCTTTCTCCCACTGTTTTCCAGTCTGAGGATTTAATTTTATCTAGCCAGTAAAACTTATGCACAAAACTATTGATTTGCTGACATCAAATGTTAAAAGTAATAGTAGTCTCTAGATTTACCTAGTTGCTCAGTATCCAACATCTTTTTACCTAACTCTAATTCTATAATTCTATCAGTAAATAATTTTGTATCAGAGTAATAGTAAATTATTAACAGATAAACATAAGAAACTATAGCAATCAGGAATCAGATGTGATAATTGAGGTGTTACTTTAAAGCATAGAATATAGTTATTCTTTATGTCTTCATTTCTTCCCTATTTCCTATTCCCTATTCCCTAAAACAAAAGTCTACAATATCTCACAACTAAAATTATATTGCTATATTTAATATTTTAGACTTTTTAAAGGTTTTCACAATGATTAAATTTCTCTGGAAAAAAATACTTAAACCATTTCTGAATATATTTCTTAAGTATAACTGTCCTCTTTGTCAGAGACCAGCAGACAGAGAGTTCTGTAAATATTGCGAAAGACAAGTTTGGCAATGTCAATTTCCTCATGGAGGACAAACATTTCCCGGAAAAATTCCAGTATTTATCTGGGGCGAGTATAAAGATAGTCTCAAACGAGCGATCGCTGCCATGAAATATCAGGATAACCCACAAATAGCAATACCTTTGGGACATTGGTTAGCGGATGGATGGTTAAATTCCCCAGTTTCCAAAAGGCAAGTAGGGACAACAACTCTTGACAAAATCGTCGTTGTACCCATTCCGATGCACAAAAAAAAGCTGAAAGAGCGAGGTTTTAATCAAGCGGAATTATTGGCAAAAAGCTTTTGTGAATTGACTGGTTTGCAGTTACGGCGAAATGGCCTGGAAAGAGTGAAGCAGACCCAAGCATTATTTGGTTTGTCCAGGGGAGAGAGGTTGAAAACGGTTAAGGATGCTTTTACTGTAGGGAAAGATTTCCGCAGGAGTCGTCCCCGTAGTTTAGTGTTGTTAGTAGATGATATTTATACAACAGGTGCAACGGTGAATTCTGCAATTAAGGTTTTGCAGAAAGCAGGTATTAAAGTTGTGGGAGTTTTAGCGATCGCGACTACTAGAAAACCAAGTCCTCATATCGTTTCACTAAAGTCAAAAGTCAAAATTCAAAAATCATAAGTCAGAAGTTAAAAGTCAGAAGTGATATTTTAGGTACTTAAAACTTTTACTATACAGTAATTTCAGCTTATTATTTGACTTCATTTGACTTCATCAGTTACCAACTATTTGTGACATTTTTTAAGTGAATTGGTATCAGAAACCACGGTTATAGCGCTACGCGCAAGTCAAAAGTCAGAAGCTAGAAGTTATCCCTGACTAACTTTGAGCATTTATAAATGTCTGCACCCCATTTGCGTAGTGCTATAAAAAGTCAGAAAGTGGTGAAAAAACCTAGTCTCCAAAATCAGAATGAGGCTAAATATAGGGGGTGGTTTGAGTTAAGTTAGGTTGGAAATATTATGTTTATATTTACTAAGGAGGAGTTAGGAGGGAAGAAGAAGGAAGAGGAGAAGAAAGTTTTTCTAACTAATTAAATGGACAGAATATTAAACCTCGTTCTTAATGGTAAAGTCTTAAATCTTTGTAGTTCATTTACCTAAAAAAGGATATGAGTGTTTTTTAGAGAAAAAATTTTGACAATAAATAGGTAACTAACGAACCTTTTAGGGAGGTCGCACAGTTGTTATCTGCTGTAGTAAATATTTATCTAAATATTCTTGATATAAATATAGGAATCCTAAATTGGTTGTGAAAATTTTTATAATAGTTAATCTGAACTGAAAACTTTTAAAACTCTGTAGGTTGCCAATCCGAAGATTCTCCTACCTGACTCCTAACTGCCATCAAAATATTACAATTTAAATAGGATTGCTTATAGTCAATATTTACACAAAGACACAATCTTATAGCAATTTATCTAAAAACAATTATCTAAATCAAAAAAGTAGTTTTTAGGTAAGCATTCAGCAGTCAGCTATCAGCTTTATTACCTTTAGTGGGCAATTTAAGCTAGTTGTTCTTGTGCTTCAATTCTTTGCTTAAAATTGTAGTAGAAGTTAAGCAAATACTTGGTTCATTCATTAAAAAACTGTTTGCGTAGCATTCCGCAGGAAGAGCTGACCACTAATAGCTGAATGCTTACCTTTTTAGTTACTTACTTTTTTGATTTATTGATCAATCAAGAAAAAAATTAAGAGCGCACAATAGATCAGATATTATTTTCATCAAGCTGCTTTTTTATTAATTGATTTTTTACAAGATTTAACCACAGTCCATTTTCCTGTTGTCGGGTCACAATATACTTTAAAAGGGTTAGATTTAAGTGATTTATAACTATTTTTAGGCTCCATAGTGTACTCCTGATTTTTTGATATATATCACTACGCAAATAGGACACAGACTTTTCTCTGCTTCCTACTTCCGGACAACCAAAATTTTCGTCAAACGCCAAAAAATGTAGTGCTATATTATTATAGTTTCAAAAAAATTACTAATACTACATTTTTAAACAAAGAATTGAAGAATAAGACAATGAGCTTAAATTGTCCACTAAAGGTCATTTCAGTTATCAGTACCTCTGCAATAAGGAGGCAAGAAAATGCGGAATTCTCTTTTCTCTTGGTCGATTAGATATAGCGAGGAAACCTGCTCTTATCAGAGCTGCTCCGAATTGCGCCATCTCTCGACCGCTTTTTATCCCCTTAAAAGCGGAGACTTTAGACCACGATTTTTCAGTAATAAAGCTGATAGCTGATAGCTGATAGCTAACCGCTGAATGATGACATTAATACATTGTTCTGAAGTTAAGAATATTTGAAGTTTTTGGTGATTTAAAAATATGAGTAAAAAGCCTAGAAAATTAAAATTTTTTTTGACAACCACTCTAGTAATAGCATCGGTCGTTAGCTTTGATTTTTTGCAAGATCTATTCAAACCAAAACCAGTTGATGCTGCTGAAAGGATAGTATTTAAAGTTCCGAATTTCACAGATTTATATATGTCTGTAGATTCTCTAGAAGTCTTTGCTAAAGAAGGAATAATTAGTAATTATTTTGCCTTTTATGCTGCTTTTATGGAAGAAGAAGATTTGGCAAATTTGCAGAAAGTATTGCAAAAACGTTTTGACATTCCCCCTGAATTAATTTCTCGTCTGACAAATATGGCAATGGGAGAAGATTTTCTCAAATATTTTGGTCAGTTAGTACAAATTAACCCCGATATTAATGGTTATGATGCGATAAGAACAGCTTTAATAGAAGCTGCATCAGATCCAGAAGAAGGATTTACTATTATCAATGTTATTAAAAAATTTCCCGCAGAAACAATCAGAATAAGTACAAATTTTTTATCTGAGTTTTCTAATGAGTTAACTACTTTTAATGAGTATCGAGATACTTCAGTTACAGCAATTATTGAACAGACAGAAAAACAAGTTGCTACAGACCCAAAAATTGATTATTCTCAACTTGCAGATTTGAGTAAACCAGGTCCCTATAAAGTCATCAAAAAATCTATTAGTTTTGAAATAAGTGGTTTACGCCAAACTTACACAGGTTTAGCAGGTTCTTATAACCTTGAAGCTGATATTTATTTACCCGCAGGAATTTCTCAACCAGTACCATTAGTAGTCTATAGTCATGGTTTTGGAGCTGAGAAAAAAAGTATTCTTTTAGCAGAACATTTAGCATCTTATGGTATTGCATTAGCTGGTGTAGAACATTTAGGTAGTGACTTAGCATATCGCCAATCTTTTTTAAAAGGAGAAGTTGATATAGATATTAGTCCTATTGAATATCTTAGCCGACCATTAGACCTGAGTTATTTATTAGATGAACTGGAAAAGTTAGTTGAAACTGACCCTGACTGGAAATCGAAACTTGACCTAAATAAAGTAGGTGCATTGGGAAATTCTTTTGGTGCAACAACAGTCTTATCTTTAGGAGGTGCAAATATTAATTTGCCCAGATTAAATCAAGAATGTGACCCGGAAAATTTGAGTTTAAATATATCAGTATTATTGCAATGTCGTGCCAATTATTTACCTCCTTCAAACTATCAGTTAAGAGACCCTCGTATCAAAGCAGTTTTTGCTTACTTTCCTCTAACAAGTGTAGTTTTCGGACCTGAAGAAATGAGAAATATTTCTGTTCCTACTCTAATGATGGGAGGTAGTCACGATCTTCTCACCCCAGGAATAGAAGAAGATGTTCATCCTTTTATTTGGATGGATAACCCAGATAAATATTTAGCTTTTTTGATTCCGGGAACTCATTTTTCTACCAGCACTTTAATACCTGGTTTGCCTGAAATATTACAGGGACCAACACCAGAAGTAGGACAGTATTATCTCAAGAACTTGAGCGTAGCTTTCTTTAAAAAATATCTAGATAATCAATCAGAATATGAACCATATTTAACTGCTTCTTATGGGAAAGTTATGAATAAAGATTCCCTAAGTTTGAATTTAATTCAATCTTTAAAAGCACAACAATTAGAAACTGCTTATGGTAATTCTCCACCAAAACCGATCGTACCTCCAACTGTTACTGCTCAAGTTCCTAAAAGACAAGAAAGTATCTTAGAAGAAATTCAAAGAACTGGAGTAATGAAAGTAGCAATTAGAAGAGACGCTACTCCTTTTGGTTATGTAAATAATACCGGAGAATGGGCTGGTTATTGTGAAGATATAATTGATGTTTTTGCTCAAAAAATTGCTCAAGAATTGAAAATTTCCACTGGAGTTAAAGTAATAAAAATTCCATCGAATCTAGAAAATCGTTTTCAGTTAGTTCAGAATGGTAATGTACATTTAGAATGCGGTCCAAATACTATTAGAGATGATGTGATAAATGTGGCTTTTTCTAATCCTTTCTTTGTCACAGGAACGAATTTTCTAGTTGCTAAAGACACAGAAATAAATCCTAATAGCAATTTAGCAGGAGTTAAAACAGGTGTCTTGAGAAATACTACTACAGAAAAATTTATTCAAACAAAATATCCTGAAACTGAAGCAATTTATTTTGAAGGTAATACAGGGGTGAATCAAGCTGTAAAATCTTTAGCTAAAGGAGAAATTCAGGCTTTTGTTAATGATGGAATTTTATCTATCGGGGAAGTAGTCAGGCAAAATTTAGATATTAATAATTACAAGTTAGTTCCAGAAAAACCTTTAACCTGTGATTTTTATGGGATGATTATTCCGAATAATGACCCAGAATGGCAAAATAAACTTAACTCTTTTATTGATGGCGATAAATCTCAACCCATTGATGAAAAATGGTTCAAAAAGTTGTTTCCTTATCAGTTAGAAAATCTAGATTATTGCGTGAATCATAAAAAGTAATTTCAGTTATCAGTTATCAGTTATCAGTTATCAGTTATCAGGTAAGCATTTCCTCCGGAATGCTGCGCAAACAACAGTCATCCATCAGCTATCAGCTATTGCTTTTAGTTTAGGATAAAAGCTTTATTAATTGTCTTACTACAAAAGTTGCTTTCCTTACTCTTAAAGTCAGTTGTTAATTTAAATACTGTTCTTAAGGAGAGAATCTTGTTGCTGATAGCTGACAGCTAATATCAGTTTTATAAATCTTTGCTACAAATATTTAGGTTACTGCTTAGGAGTCAGGAGACAGGAGTCAGGAGTCGTATGGGGATAGGTTTGATACCATTTTTTATGTAGTAATTTATCTTTTTCGTCCAATAGATATTTTCTATAAATTACTTTAATATTGCTTACTATATGTAAAATTATTTTTTCAAAATGGTATAATATCTGAATGCTTACCTTATCAGTACCTCTGTAATAAGGAGGCTTGAAATATGGAATATTCTCTTTTCTCTTAGTTGACTGGATATGGCACCTAGCCATCCCTCAACCGCTTTTTATCCCCTTAAAAGGCTATGCTTTATAAACACCTTTCTTAACATAAAATTTGATAAAATAGACAAGTTATGTATTGGCATTTGAGAGGATTTTTGCGGATAAAAAGTGCATTGAAAAATACATTTTTTTGATAACTTAAGTAGGGCTTGCTGATTAAATATCAAAGCATTTACGGATATTGATTTTAGCATTTTTTTGTCGAAAAAAGTGCAAGCTTTTCAGTCTAAAAAGCTCAAAAAGATAGTATTTTGGGATGATTATGGCAGAAAAATCAAGGGACAATTTTTCTGACTACCTCCTAATTAATTCCCCTAATTCCTGAATTCAGAATTCAGAATTCTGAATTCTGAATTCTGAATTCTGACTCCTACCCCTACCACTTATACTTTATTCAGCAAACCCTAAGTAGTTTTGCTTACCTATCTATACTCTTTCTCCCTTCTCCCCTGCTCCTTACTCCCCTGCTCCCCACAAGGTTTTCAGAAGTTCCTTATCAGGGATAGCTTAAAAGGGGAGGTTTTAAACCTTAATTATTCGGTAAATGAGTAGCAAAATTAAGCCTGATTTTTCCATCAAACGTCAGAGAAAAACTAAAAAAAGGATGTTTTTATGGTTACTGTCCCTCGTCTTAGTAACCACATCACTTGTGCTAGTAAATTTCTCAGCTAAAGCAGCAGAACAGATTCATTTTAATTACGGTTTGCTGAAAATTTCTGTATCTCTCACTGCTTTAGAAACTTATGCTGAAACAGGTAAAGTTGAAGATGATTTAAAGTTATATTTCCTATTGATAGATGCAGAAAATCAGCAAAAACTGAGAAATGTACTCCAATTTAATCTGAATATTAATCCCATGCAACTTGCTCAAGGTTTGTATTCCCCTATGGGAGAAAAATTACTCCAATATTTAGGAGAAATGATTCAAACTCAAGGTAGAAATAATGGAGCGATCGCTCTGAGAGAGGCTTTAATTAAAACTGCGAAATCTCAAGATTTTACACCTATCAATGTTTTGCAAAACTTTCCGGGAGAAGTACAGTTTAATATTCGGAAAATTCTGGCAGTAAATCGAGAATTTTCTGCCTTACTTGAAGATACAGAAAAACTACTTAAAGAAGTTAAACAAATCACATTAACCGCTGCTTCTACAGAAGAAAAAATAGATTTTTCCACATTGTAGGTTTTGTGCTGGCCTTTCTAGTTGAGAAGTTAAAAGTTAGGACTCAGTACCTTCTGACTTTATCCAAAATCTAAAAACTAAGACGTTGTAGTTATAATGAAAAGCCAATCAAAATAGAGTCGGGCGATCGCTATATTCTGAGTTGGTCTCAAACCAAAAACTAAAACGTTGTAGTTTTTGCACTAGGAAAGACCGAAGTTGGAATCAACAAAAATATTGCCTTATATTCTGAGTCTGTTTCAAACCAAAAACTAAGACGTTATAGTTTTCGTACTACCGAAAGACCGAAGTTGGAATCAACAAAAATATTGCCTTATATTCTGAGTCTGTTTCAAACCAAAAACTAAGACGTTATAGTTTTCGTACTACCGAAAGACCGAAGTTGGAATCAACAAAAATATTGCCTTATATTCTGAGTCTGTTTCAAACCAAAAACTAAGACGTTATAGTTTTCGTACTACCGAAAGACCGAAGTTGGAATCAACAAAAATATTGCCTTATATTCTGAGTCTGTTTCAAACCAAAAACTAAGACGTTATAGTTTTCGTACTACCGAAAGACCGAAGTTGGAATCAACAAAAATATTGCCTTATATTCTGAGTCTGTTTCAAACCAAAAACTAAGACGTTATAGTTTTCGTACTACCGAAAGACCGAAGTTGGAATCAACAAAAATATTGCCTTATATTCTGAGTCTGTTTCAAACCAAAAACTAAGACGTTGTAGTTTTACGGACAAGGAAAGACAGAAGTTGGAATCAACAAAAATATTGCACTATATTCTGAGTCTGTCTCAAACCAAAAACTAAGACGTTATAGTTTTCGCACTACCGAAAGACCGAAGTTGGAATCAACAAAAATATTGCTCTATAGTTAACCCACCCCTCGCCCCTCCCCCTCCCAGGAGGGGAAGTAGGGAATTTGAGCTTCGCTCCAAAAATATTTCGCCTTAAAAGGTGGGGTTGCGCGACCCAATTATTTTGATAAATAAATACTTATTACCAACTCAAGAAATTTTTTTTTGAAAATTCAAATAATTTGAGTATATAGCAAGGAACCAGTTGGTTAGGACATAGATTAATGATGAACCTTCAAGAATTAAGAATTTAGAATTACCTCTCCTTTAAAACGGATAGGATTGACTAATCATGAAATTTTTTCTTCTCTTGGTCGATTGGATATGGTTAGGAAACCCATCCATCCCACCCTACGGGAAGCTCCGCTAACGACCGCTTTTTATCCCCTTAAAAGGGGAGGCTTTATACCACAATTTTTCGGTAAGACAGAGAAATACTCTTCCCACTGTTGCCTGTTGCCTTGCCCTATAAAACTCTTGAGTGGCCCAACACTTTGTTAAATTGAAAATTGAGATAATATTTCTGTTATATCCCCCTATATTTGGCTGCTGAAAATGTACACTCACTCCAATCAATTGCAAGTAGTTTTACCTAGCTTAAAAGAAGCAGGAATTACTCAACGAATAGCCTTGGGACATATCTACAAAATCAAATTCCTGAATAACGATTTATTAGTAATCTGCGCCAGTGGTGGTACTAGCTTATACGATATTAATAATTGGCAACGACTGTGGGATATCGACTCCCCGGCAAAATGTGGCACAATAAGTCACGATGGTACAACACTAGCATTAGGTTGGGGTCAAAAAATTTATATTTGGGATTTACGGCAAAGGCAACTTTTGCGACAACTGCAAATACAAACTGATGATGATATAACAATAACTTGTATTGCCATTAGTTCTCAAGGTCAGTTTCTTGCCTGTGGAGATAATAAAGGTACTGTCAGGTTTTGGAATTTAGCATCGACAACAGAGACTCCAGCGATACAATTATCTTATTCTGAAGAAGAGTTAGAAGTAGTGAGTGTAGCGATCGCCTCCCATGGTAAATTTCTAGCAGCTACATTTATAGATATAGGTGATCTTATAGTCTGGGAAATAACATCTGCAACTCAAGTAAAAACGATGGCAGGGGAAACAGACTTTCCCTCTAATTTTGTATTTTCTAGTCCAGACGGCAGATTAATTGTTTGCGGGAGTAATGGTTTACATATATGGGATATGGTAGCAGGAACCGAGTCAAAATTTCTTGACTCATGGCATAACAATGCTGCTATTAGCTCTGACAGTCGCCTCCTAGCTGCTGATAATCAAATCTGGGAGTTGGCATCGCAAAGAAACATAGTCACATTACCCGGTCATCCTAATTACATTGGTAGTATTGCCTTTAGTCCTAATAGTGAATTTTTGGCTGCTAGCAGTTACGATCGAGTAAATATTTTAGAAATTCCATCGGGAAAAACGATGACAGTGCTGGAAACTCAAACAAATTTTTTCATCAAAAAAGTGGCTTTTAGTTCTGATGGAAAATTTCTAGCTATTGTCAGTCGTAATCAAATCCAATTATGGAATATCCTTTCTGGAGAAAAGATCGAAACAATAGTCTCAGATATGGAGTGGGTGCAAACAGTTACATCTAATAACTCAGATGATTATTGTTTTGCTTTTGGCAGTAGTCTGATTTCTGATGGCAACTTTAATCAGATATGCTTGTGGAAAAATCAATCAAAAACTTATATTCAGATACCGCGAAATAGTTGCCCGAAAATTATTGCTATCAGTCCAGACCTAAAATTAGTAGCGTTTATTAATTCAGAACATCATCTAAATTTATGGGAAATTGCATCAAAGCAAGTAGTCAAAAGTTTTTTGGGACATACAGACTATATTCAAAGTGTTGTGTTTAGTTCTGACGGTAAGTTTATGGTCTCTGGTAGCGATGATGGTACTGTGAGGTTATGGGATATTGCTTCTGAGACAGAAATCAATATTTTGGAGAGTCGCGTTAATTGCATAAGTAATGTTGCGTTCAGTAACGATGGTCAGTTTCTAAGCTTTAGCAGTTGCGAGCAAGTGCATTTATGGAATATGGTATCTCAGGATGAAGTTACAATTTTAGAAGGATATGACAACTCAGTAGAGAGTGTTGCAATAAGTCCCGATAGTCGATTTTTGGCTGCTGGAGATAGGGATGGTATTGTCAAATTATGGGATACAAAATCAGCTACAGAAATTAAGGTATTGGCTGGACATACAGATGCTGTGAATGATATTGCTTTTAGTCCAGACAGTAAAATGATTGCGACTGGGAGTGAGGATGGAACAGTGAGATTATGGCAAATTTAGAAGATATAGCAGAAGGAAGAAGGCGTTTGGTTATCTAGGAGAGAGGGGAGAAGAGACGTTGCATAATTGCGGGATGATAATCACATTTGCACCTATCTGAAAATGTTGATAGATCAAAACAAATTTTTTGACACATATCAAAATCATCCTATGATGATGCAACGCCCAATTTTAATCTAAACTAAAATAAATTCTGACTTTAAACCTAAATGATAAGTAAGCTGTCTAATTTCTTGCTCGTATATAGGATTCATAATAATAATTATTTCTGGTTGATAATCTTTTAAAAATTCTGGAGAAACAATCTTTTGAGCAGCTCCAGCAATATACATTCCTTGTTTGCGAGAATTTAGGTCTACAACATATTCAATATCATTATATTCTTTCAATAAATTTAAAAAAGTTACACCTTTTGAACCAGCACCCCAAACTACTACTTTTTGATGTTTTTTAGTTATTTCATCAAATTTTTGTTGCCATTTGTTAATTAATTGATTAAAAAGATGATTAAATTTAACAGCTCCATCACTAATATTTTCCACCTCAGAAATTATTTTACTTTCTTCCTTTGCACTTGTTGTAGCAGGAACAGCTTCCAAACATAAAAATTGCCCCTCAAAAGTTTCATAAACATCTTTCTTTTTTCTTATTCCTTCTTGCTTCTTCTTTCTTCCCTCCTGACTCGGTCCTCCTGACTCCTCCGTCGTTTATTTATAAGTATTCAACCGGACATGATATAACCTCATATTTTGGCACAGTTATAGTTGAATTTATACTCAGCAGCAGTGAGCAAGTCTTTTTGAGCACTATAGCGCTGCGCGCAGGCAAAAGGCAACAGGCAACAGGCAACCCACCCCTCGCCCCTCCCCCTCCCAGGAGGGGAATAAAAATCTGTTTGCGCAAGCATTCCGTAGGAATCATATAAGACTTTTAGCTATTGGACACCTCCTGTAATTTGTAAATATGCCAGCGCACATTGCTATATCAATACTTACTCAAGTTTTCTAACTTTTACATACTACATTTTGTCGTGCGGAATGTGGGATTTAAGGAACGTCCCTACTGTGGTCTACCGTGCAGGAAAACCGCTGTAATGCTGAGTGCTAGAGTTGGTAAACATACTGAGCAGTTCATTGAGGAATTGATCGTCAACACAGAAGGGAAAATTAACTCTAAACAATGGCATACTGATGATTGAGGAGGGTATGAAGGAGTTCTACCCCCATTGGTAGAACACATCATTGGTAAAGACCAGACACAGTAATTGGAAGGCACAAATGGAATTATCATACAGCAGACTAGTCGATGGTATTGCCAACAGAATAAATTTGGCAAGTTCTGGCAACAAATGGAGGTAACAGTAAGCTTGGCGTTCGCGGAGCGTGGCGAAACGCTGTATCCCCTACTTCAATTGGATTTGGGTTCATAGTAGAAAGGATAGTACAGCAGCACAAAGGGCAGGATTAGCAGTTGCTCCTTGGAAGTGGAAAGACTTAATTGCTTTT
This sequence comes from Okeania hirsuta, assembly GCF_003838195.1. GTDB lineage: Bacteria > Cyanobacteriota > Cyanobacteriia > Cyanobacteriales > Microcoleaceae > Okeania > Okeania hirsuta. Next base: position 56,163 of record NZ_RCBY01000004.1, on the reverse strand, counting down.
CCCACACTTTGCGCTCTGCACTACCGAATATTTTTTCCAGACGGTATAAGCTACCAGCTAGTTAAAATATAATATCATCATCAAGTTCAAGGTCTTCATTTTTTTCTGGCTCATCTATGCCAATATTACTATCTTCAGACTCAAAAATCTGAGAGTTAACCGATAACTGAGAAGACTCTGATGCAGCAGATAAATCAGTTTTATCTGCTGATTTAATTAACTCTATATCTACTATTTCTCCCTGAAAAAAATCAGCTATTCGGCGAGTGGCAACTGCTACAGTTTGTCTTTCTTTTTCAGGAGATTTTTCCTGTTTCGCTACATTATCCAACTGTGGTTGAAACAAAGAAATATCTGGCATAGATCTGTTTTCTCTGTCCGATTTTATTGTATTAGATTTTTGGATTGTTTCTGGTTCATCTTCTATAACTTCATCATCAGAGTTAGAGGTTTCTTGATGTTTTTCATGGTTAGTTATGTTTCTTTCTCTTCTACTATTATTGGGATAAATATTTTCACTAACACTTTGATTTTTTCCCTTGGTATTTGTTACTTCTACTTTAACTTTTACCGCAGTCTTAAAAACCTTCTCAAACCCAGCTTCAATATTAGCAACTTTAGACATTACCATTTTCTGCCATTTATCAGAACTAACACCAATACGCGCTACTTGATTGTTAAACCCTAATAATATAACTTGAGGCTGAGGTTGAAGTAGTAACTGTTGGGTACTTAATTTAACTTCAGCAAGTACCCTTTGCCAAATTTCTTGTAAATCAACTTCTTTAGGATTAACATTAACAGCTTCCGAAGGAACTAAATTTTCCTCATTTTTTGATGCAGTCGGAATTTCTTTTACCTCCGATATTTTCTGTTTTGGAGGTGAATAAATAGGAGGCTTTGCTTGTGGTTGACTAGAACTTTTAGAAGTACTTTGAACCGAAATATTTTGACTTGTTTGTCTTTGAGGTAACTGTTCGACTATTACCCTCGAACTTGCCAATGCAGCAGGCAATAATCCCAACAAAGTGACCTCCAACCATAAACGAGGTTGAGTCGTATTTTTAATTTGTACTTCAGAAGTTTGTAAATGCTTTTGACCGGCTAAAATAGTGCTAATATCCCATGTTTGAGAAACTTGACAAAGTTGTTCCCAAGTAGATTTTGTCAACGCCACTAAATTTCCATTTGTCGGTGCAGTTTTTGCTATTAATAAATCTCGGTAAAATCCTGCTAAATTTTGTAATACAATAATCGGTTCTCGACCCCGATCCATTATTTGACGAGTACATTCCAAAACTTCCGTAGAATTATCAGAGGCGATCGCTTCTAAAAGTAACATTAAATCTCGCTCTGGCACTGCCCCTACCAAGTCCCATACTCGTTCAACTGTAATCTCACCTGCCAATAAACTCAACTGGTCTAACAAACTTTCTGCATCTCGCAGTCCACCTTGAGCAATTTGAGCTATCATTTGGACAGCTTCAGTGGTAATTTCAATTTTTTCTTCCGTAGCAATTTTTTGCAAGTGTCCAACCATCGCTTCTAGAGGAATTCTGCGAAAGTCAAACCTTTGACAACGGGAGATAATAGTCGGTAAAACTCTCTGAGGGTCTGTAGTTGCCAGAATAAAGACCACTCGGTTTGGTGGCTCTTCTAAAGTTTTGAGTAGAGCATTAAAAGCTGACACAGATAACATATGGACTTCATCGACCACATATACCTTATAACGACATTGAACAGGTGCAAACTGGGATCTTTCAATCAATTCCCGAATGTTGTCCACACCAGTATTGCTAGCTGCATCAATTTCTATTACGTCCAGAGTTGACCCTTTTGTAATACCTATACAAACATCACAAGTACCACAAGGACTGGGGGTAGGATGGTCATGGGAGAGACAGTTGAGAGATTTGGCAAAAATTCTGGCGCTGGAAGTTTTCCCTGTACCTCTCGGTCCTGTGAATAGATATGCTGGAGCTATTCGTTCAGTATGGATAGCATTTGTGAGGGTTTGGGCGATCGCTTCCTGACCCACTAAGTCAGCAAAAGTCTGAGGACGATATTTGTGATGGAGGGGTTTGTAGGCCACAATTCAGAAATAAGAATGATTTCGTATATTCTAGTTTGATTAAAGTAATCAGCAATACTAATTTCTTGTTTTTTTTCAGTATTTCTGCTGAAAATTTTGATGATATTTTAGTTATATTGTCTATGACAATTTATTCCTTTACAAAGGTTTTAACAATTTATGTATTTTCCCTAATTTATATAAAGTATAATATTTACTATTACTATTATAGAGTAGTAGTTCAAAGATTTTAAATATCTTACTTAATTTTTGTGCATAAATTAAATGTATGTCTAATTTCTAATATGATTCCTAAATGATGAGTTAACTTTTAGAAAAATTTTTTGAATAGCCTTGATTTTTTGAGTAATCTTGAAAAAGTTCTAACTTAATTTAGAATTGCCTATCAATTTCTATGAGGCTGGAAAATTGGCTAGCTGGTTTAGGATTTATTTTTGATTATTTAGACAATCAATCTTTACTTGACAATAAGCATTCAGCAGTCAGCTATTAGCTATCAGCTATTGCTTTTAGTTTACGATCAAAGCTTTATTAATTGTCTTACTACAAAAGTTATATCCCTTGCCCTTAAAGTCTATATTAATTTCAACACTGTCCTTAAGGAGAGATCCTTGTTGCTGAGAGCATACAGCTAATAGCTATTTGCACAGCATTCCGCAGGAAATGCTTACACTTTACAGAAAATCAAACAAAAAAACTCTAGATTTTATATGATACTTTGTGGATAAAATCAATCAAAAGCTAGTGGATAACCATGAGATATTATCAGAATTTAAGGCGGCCTAAAAACAGATAAAAATAAGACAAATTTATAGTTTATTTTCTGTAATATATTTAAAATTCAAATTATCAAGATGCTTACTATACCTGTAATTGTAGTAATTTTTAACCTGTTTATAGTTTTTTAGCCAATCAATAACTTCAACTATTTTCTACCAACTATAACCATCAGGTATTTATCCTGAAAATATTAACTCCCTGATTTTAACTTTAAATTTCTGTAAATTAATTGTCAAATTTTATTTAAAACCTATGTTAACACCAATTACTATTGTGGAACCAAGGTTAACCCAAGCTTCACCAGCACCACAAGTAACTTTGCAAAAATCAGAATATATTTGGATGGCTGCATCTGGACTACTATTACTATTAGTGATTATTATGGGTATATTCCACCAAGTAAAAATGAAGCAATTTAATAAAAAACTAAATATGGAAGGATTTAGAAATAAAGACCTGCGTAAAAAATATAAATTGGCTGTAGCAACTATCTCAAAAATGGAAAAAAATCCTGACCTAATCCATTCGCGAGAGTTTAACTTAGACTACTTAAGAATGCGGATGGTAGAGGAAGTTTTTCACTTTGCTATTGTCAATCAAATTAAGGTAAAAGTTAAACAACAAATTAGTATTGTATTGCGTCCTACTCCATTAGCAGCAGGAGAAAAAGGAAACCCAAGTGGGCGACAAATTGATTCTATGTTTGATGTAGAATATGATACTGGGGAACCAGGCAAAGATCTGAAAAAAAGAGTGTTATTTCGGGTGTCAATCAAACTAACAAAATTACCAACTCAGGCAACTTCTCAAACTATTAATCAAATTATTGATTGTTTAGAAACCTACCTTAGTCCTAGTGACGATCATGATAATTGGACTCCTACTATTCAAGGTCGAATTGTACATATTGATTGGGATCAAAAAGCAAAACCAACACCGATGTTGGTACTAGAGCAATCTAATGATGGAGTTCTATTTCGTACTAACCGACCAGCAGCAAGAAATGTTAGTCCACCTCCACCTCCACCTCCACCTCCACCTCCACCTCCACCTCCATTCAGATCAACTGTAAGTAAAAGAAATACTACTAAAGGAGCAAGAATGCAGGTATCTACAAAAGGGAAAATAAAAGGTGCAATTAAAAATAATGTTAAAAATACTAAAGGAGCAAGAATGCAGGTATCTGCAAAAAGGAAAACAAAAGGTGCAATTAAAGGTAGTGTATCAAGAAAGTGTGGAAATGATTCATAATGCCCATGTACGCGCATATAGAAACCTCACAAGTCAGTAGTGACGAATTTTGGTCATTTGTCCAAAAAAAAGCGAGTGCGTAATTCTGGGATCTCCCCAGAATGTAAGACGGACTCAAAACACAAAAACACTGTCAGATGAATGAATTGACACTCATGTGATTGTTGGATTGGGATGACTCAAGCATCCAGAACGTGGATTAATTTTGGCCACTCGTGTCAGCAAACACACTGACCAGTTCCGATACAGAATTAATCACCAACACAGAAGGGAAAACTAACTGACTGGCAGTGGCATACTGATGATTAGGGTGGGTATGAGCGAGTTTTGCCTCCAGAAGTAAAGCATATCAAGTTTAAAGACCAGACACAGCAGATAGGTAGGTGGCATCGCACCCCAGAATAAATTTGGTAAGGTCTGGGCACAGACAGAGATAACGGTTAGGTTAGCATTCGCGGAGCGTGGCATCAGCAGTATGGCCTACTTCAATTGGATTTGGGTTCATAGTCGCAAAGAAAATACTGCTGCACAAACAGCTGAGGAACGCGTTCGCGGAGCATTGCAGAGCGCAGTATCACTCCTTAGAGTTGGAACGACCTAATTACTTCTCCCACACTTTGCGCTCTGCACTACCCAATTAAAAATAATGCTAAAAATACTCAAATTCGGAAATAATTAAAGTCAGGAAAAAGGAACAAAGAAGAAGAAAAGCAGACTTCAGGAATCATGTAGTGTAGCGAAATGTTAATGAGTGGAAATTGACTAGTTTGATTTTATTGTGTTTAAATATGCCTAGCTTAACAGGTAAAAATCTTCAATTTTAACTATCAGGTTAGCAACATTTAATATCATGTCCGGTAGCATCGGTATTGTATAGCAAGAGTAGGGAACACCGGAGCTGGGAACAGGGAACAGTCAGGAATACTTAAGAGCAAGAAAAAAACTTAAATTTCCTGTAGATATTCACCTTTGGGTTTACACAAACGCGCCCCAGCGGACATGATATAACGAAGTCAGAAGTCAGAAGTCAGAAGTCAGAAATCAGAAGTTATTTTTGTAACGGGGAATTTGAGCAAGGTTCCAAAAATATTTCGCCTTAAAAGGCGGGGTTGCGCGACCCAATTATATCATGTCCGGTAGCATCGGTATTGTATAGCAAGGGTAGGGAACACCGGAACAGGGAACACCGGAGCTGGGAACAGGGAACAGGCAAGAATACTTAAGAGCAAGAAAAAAACTTAAATTTCCTGTAGATATTCACCTTTGGGTTTACACGAACGCGCCCCAGCGGACATGATATTATTTTGATAAAATGCGATAATTGCGAGTAAAAATAAATATAATTTTCTTCTTTTTACTAGCTAAATTTTGCAGAATTTAAACTATCATAATTTAAACTATATTTATACCAGATTTACTATCTAAAGCAACCGTGGGTTCATCTACTGCAATACTAACTTAGGTTTAATTATTAAAGCATGAGCGATCGCTACCCTTTACTTTTGCTCGCTATATAAACTCTTAGGGTAGTAATGTACTCATTCTCCTAATCCTATTAATTCTAAAAATTTCTATGATTTGATGGAGAGTTTCTGCCTAAAAAATTGGGGTGAAATTCTCAATACATTTGCACATTTTGCGTCGCATTTATAGCAGGGAATAGAGAAAATGGGTGTCACCCCGCGTCGGCGACAGATGCAAGCGGTCAGAACCCGGTAAGGTTTCCTCGTCTGGAAATACTTTCAGCCGAAAAAGTGTTTCATTCTTATTTGAAATTACTATACAATTTAGATTAGCTACTGACTCTCGAATTTGTTGAGTTGTAGATATGTTTAATCGAAGGTCTCTACAATCTTTAATATATATTAAATACCATGTCCGGATGATTAAATATAGTAAAAATGTTCTCCTCTCAATCTGGAAGGAATATCCCAAACTTCTGCTCCGTTTCCAGTGTTCCCTCTTGAATTTACACCTACCAACTAAGAACTTTATTCTCACTAATTAAGCGGACATGATATAACAAATCAAAAAAAATTATTCGCAATTTCTTTTGTAATCATTAATCAGGACTATCAAATAATACAGTTGTCAAATAATAATCTGTCCATTCAGGCCCAAAAGCTTTTTCCAAGACTCGGCGAGTTTTGTCGTTTTGTCTCTGCTGACTAGAGTAATGGCGTTGAGCTTTAAGAATCTCAAGTTGTTGTTCTGAGGTAACAGGTTTTTGGGCGATCGCTTGTTGGCAATGTATTTCTAGGTAAGATTCCACTATAGATAGAAATTTTTGTTCTTCGTCTAAATCACTAGGTCGTATGAATAGACAAAATTCTGAAAATATTTCGCCCCATTTAGGAAGTTGGCGAGGATAAGAAAATTCTTTTATTGGTAAGTTTTTAAGTTGGTAATTATAGACTTGTGGCAGTTTCCTTTCTTGATTGAGGGGTGATAGATCGACTACTGCTGCACTTATTTGACCTCTTGCTCCCACTAAATCTGTGCCAAATATAGGTAGGGCATAACTTGTTCTAGGAAACATTACGCAGTGTAATATATCTAAGCTTTGACCTACTTTGGCCAGTTCCAGATGTAGCTTGCGGAACTGGGAGGTTTGATAACATTTGTTTTCTATTGTTAGTTTTTCTCCTTCGAGACGGCCTTCTACATACCCTAGTTCTGCGGGTAGGTAATATGGTTGTAAGTCCAGGTAACGTTGCCAAATTGCTTCTATGGTATCTGCTAGTTGGCATATTAAGGGGTGCTGTTGTTCTCGTAGTGATGGAATTGATGTTTTTAACATTCTAGTTATAGGCCAATTAGGTGTAATTTTACTATCTTAGCTTTTTTAGATTTTAGATACTTACTTAATTAGTAGTTTGTATATTCATTAGAATCCCACAATTCTACCTCATTGTCTCAATAAAAATCAGAAATCGAAAGGAGAAATTATTATAAATAGAAAGTGAGGTGAAAATTGATGGTGAACTTGGGAAGTATTTTCTTGTTTTCTGAATACTGCGATTGCTGTCTAGCATATAACGGTGTTCAAAGTTATTAATTTTTCAATTCTTAACACCATATATTGTTACTTTCCTAAATACTAAATTATCTCCTAATCAGAGTTTTACTTAGATTTTAATTATATAGTAAATATGACTAAAATTTAACCTATATTTACAATCTCAAAGGTATTGAAAAGCTATTCAGTGAAGTTTCGTTAAATTAACTTGCATAGTTGATTGATAGTGCTAAATTAAAAACATGAAGAAGCAAAAAGGCTTCTTTAGCAGATGTCAAAAGTTAAAATAATAACTTAGGAGGTAACAAAAAACTGTTTAACCTGTTCATCATCTGTTCATTTAGATTCCAACAGCTACCAACGGTGGTTGATATTTCCTCAAATATTTGTAGGGGAGCAATGAATTTGAATTTTTGAAAAATTCTAACTCTATTTAATATTGAATAATGTAGAGGAAATTACTCAGCCAAGGAGGAAAAAAAAAGCTGTTAAATTTTAAGTTAATCTCAATACAAAGTCGGAATAACACCCATCTAGAAAGCGAATACTTCCTAAAAATTTGGGATTAGTACAGTGAATTTAAAGCTGTGCATCCAAGACCTAAAGAGGAAAAAAGGAAGTAATAAAGTGAGTATAGGTGGGTGTTATTGTTTGAAAAGATTGACTTAAAAAAATAAAGTAAAGTTTCGTTAAATTGTCTTGTAATTATTAGTAACAGTGTTAGATTAGTAATTGAAGCAGCAAAGCTTCAAACATTCATAACCTCATCTTCTTCGATCAAAGAGTTATAACTTAATACTGAGTGTTAAGGTTTTGACCGAGAAACAGGTTGTTGTCAACCTTAATTGTTAGTTAAGTAGTTGACATTAAAAATAAGGAGGAAAAAAATACTGTTAACTCTAGTTATCTGTGTGATTCAACAACAGCAACTTCTTTGGCAGAAGCTGATAATTCCTCAAGTTGTAACGGTAAGGAAGTAAAGATTACTCAAGTTGAGATTTGAGTTAAACTTCATTTAAAATTCATTAAAACAGAGGAAATAATTTCAGGAACTCAGGAGGTTACAAAGCTGTTAAATCTACGAAAATCTGTCTCCTTAAATAATCAAAAACAACGCCAAAATAGAAAACTAATACTTCCTTAAATGGTAAAAGGGGAGCAATGTAACTAAGATTTATTTTATGACTTAGTGCAACTCCAGAAATAATCCAGAAATTGAAGGAAGTCACTGAGTGAGTAAGACTGAGGCGTTGTTTTTGTATGGGGAAAAAATTAAGTAGCGAGCGAGAAATAATATCAAATTCCCTTGAACAGTTATAAATAACGACGGAGGAGTCATAAGTAATAAGTTAGGAGTCAGGAGTCAGGTTTCAGGAAGAAAGAAGCTATCCCACTATTTTTAACAAGTTTATTTGTTTAAGTAAAATGTGTTTTAAAAGCTTGATTTTTCGTTTTTAACTATCAACATATTTAGAGTTTTTAGCAAAAGTATTATTAGTGGGATAGGTTAAAGAATGAAGAAAGAGTAGGAGGAGGAGAAAGTTTTTTTATCACTAATTAAACACACATAATATCAGATAAAATTAGGTTGAAGAACCTCACTTCAATTTAGTAGTCAGTAGAGAATGCTCAACCCTATTTTTTCTGAATCAAATTAGATTTTAAGACCTCACACTCTAAGCGATCACCATCTAAGTATTTATCTCCTTTTGAGCGACTTTTCATTGACTATATTTGATTATAACTTGTAAGTAAACCCCTAGCGAAGCTCTATATAATAACATTTGTGCGTTTCAGTCAGTGTAATTATGAGCAAAAGTAAAAGTAAACCTAAACCTTGGGATGAAAATTGGGAAAAATTTGAATATATTGGTGGTGGTGGTCAAGACAAAACTTTTTCAGGAAGATATTCCTCTCTACATGGTGACTGAATTGATAGAAGGAAGTACATTAGAAAATTTTGTAGCAGAAGGTGTAATGAATATCTTTGATGCTGTACATTTTACACTCAAATTATTAGATATTTTTGAATATTTTCATCAAAGGAATATAATTATATAGAGATATTAAGCCTGACAATATTATTATTATAAACATTGAAGTGAAGTTATGCAACCGGATTTGATATTACGGCTCAAAACGAAACAGATAAAACCCTCAAAAAACAGCTCAATTGGCACGACTGTAAATTTCGATAAATCAATAATATTTAGGTTTTTAAATGAAGTTGAACTTGTTTAGCACCATTGAGAAATAGAAGCTCTCTAATACCAAGGGTGAAAAAAGAATGCTTTTGTTAGGTGAAACTTCAATTATTAAGTTTAGGTGAAACTTCAATTATTAAGTAATTAACACAGGTGGAATCACATTTTTGATAATGATTAGTCAGTAGCGTATTAATGATTCTGATGTTTACTTCTCTGTACGGGCGAACGGCCGTTCGCCCCCTACTACCCTACTCCCCTACTCAAGAAAATGTAGCAAACATTTATCACCCTTGGTATAATACTTATCATCTAACACCAGGGAAACAAGTTTATAAATCAACTTTTAGTGATCGCTACCTCTAGAAAATTTATATATAGTGTCAACAATAAATTAATCACACCAAATATAGAAAAAATGAGATTTAGTCTACCATAGGAAGCTCAATAATTGGCGTTGTCAGATTAAAAGATGAATTATAGGGACAGGGTGGGAACAGGGACCTCTTTAAACTTAAGGTAATGAATCAGTAGTCAATTGAGTGCTTTAACATTTCAACAGACTTGGAATAGCACAAGGTTTTGCCATCTAACATAGCTCAGTAATGACGTAGCGCGTGTATTTTCTCCCTCTACACCAGTCATGTAAGTCTTGCTCACAATCTGATCTCCTGCCGGAATAAATTTGCTATAAACTGGATTACCATTCCTCACCCAAAAGTAATATCAAATCCGTTTAATTGGACATAAAAAAAATCTTCAATCGCCATAACTACGTTTATCTTTGTAATTCTTTCTCCTCCTGAGGAGGTCCGACTGACTCCTGAGGACTCCTAACTTAACCATTCTATGGCTGTTTAACCGGATTTGATATAACATTTCCACCAGGAAATAGTCTGCCATAGTACCATAAATGTTTCTGCACTATGGTTACCTACTACCCAACCTAAAATCCCGGCTGGAAAATGGTCTACAGCAGCTCCTGTGCCAGATTTGATTTTTTTTTCCGACAAAGGTTTCTAGTTGATCCAATTCTCCGACCTCTGGCATAGTTTCTGCCTCATAGGCATCTGGTAGAAGTGTTCCCACAAGTTTGACCCCATCAATAATCGTTGTGCGTGAAACTCCTGTAATTCTCTCTATGGCACGAAAACCCATGCCATTAACATACACTTTCCAGCAGTTGCGCTTGGCATCATCACTATATCCGTATGGGTTGATATTCTGGGATCAATTGACGGCCACACTTGACACAGATATAATTTTGCTTACCTTTTCACGTGACCATTTTTATGGATGTGGTGACTGTGGCATTCTGGACATTCCATGACATCTCTCCTTGAACTCTAGACGCTGATCATTCTCTGAATTATCTTCTTTTCTGACAACGCCCAATAATTTATATTTGCAGATAGAAACCTAAGCACAATAGTTATTTTTTTGTGCTAATGTAAAATGTGAAAAATATAACCAGACTAATATAGTTGTTTTCTAAAAAGTAACGTAGAAAAGAAAGCAAAAACTAGGGTGAATTAACATCAACCAAATTAGTTAAAACAAAACTCAGTGAAACATTATTTTAGTCAGGACTTACGCAAATTTACCTTGAAAGCGCCATATGTAGGGGCGCAATTCGGAGCTTTGCGGAGCGCAAATGGCATTCGCCCTCATTAGATTTAGTGTCTGTGCGTAAGTCCTGTTAATAAATCTTGACAACTAAAAGTGCGATAACAAAATGATTCCTCAAAAATTGCAACTAAAAAATTTCCTCAGCTATCAGGAAGCAACTCTAGATTTTACAGGTCTGCATACTGCCTGTATTTGCGGACCAAATGGTGCAGGAAAATCTTCTCTACTGGAAGCGATCGCCTGGTCGGTGTGGGGAAATAGTCGCGCCGCTACTGAAGATGATATTATCAGTCTGGGAGAAAAAGAAGTACGGGTAGACTTCACCTTTAGCAGCAACGGTAATGTTTACCGTGTTATTCGTGGTCGTCGTCGGGGAAGTTCAGCTACTCTAGAATTTCAAATTAGCACTGGTTCCCGGTTTAAAAGTCTGACTCAAAAAGGTGTCCGTGCAACCCAACAAACTATTATCCAACATCTCAAACTCGACTACGACACATTCGTTAACTCAGCATATCTGCGTCAAGGTAGAGCAGATGAATTTATGCTCAAACGTCCTAATGAACGGAAAGAAATTCTCGCCAACCTCCTAAAACTCGACCAATATGACACCCTGGGGGAAAAAGCTAAAGATACTGCTCGGCAGTTCAAAGCGAAAGTGGAATTACTTGAACAGACTTTAGAAGTAAACCAAAAACAACTCCAACAAAAAGAAGCGATCGCTAAACAACAGACTCATCTCCAAACTACCCTTACTCAACTCCAGCAACAACAAGAATGTGATAAAGAACGACTCAAACAACTGCAAATTCAACAAAACCATCGTCAAACCTGGGAAAAACTACTGCACGGACAACAACAACAATATGACAAACTGGTGCAAGAATGTTATCGCCTCCAACAGGAATTCAAAACTACTCAACAACAACAAGATGAACTATTAGCAGTTTTGCAACAGGAAAATGAAATTAAAGCTGGATATGCTCATTTCCAAAACTTGCAAACTACCGAAGAGAATTTATCTGCAAAATTTAGAACCCATCAAAATGCTCTGAACCAGCGTCAACAACTCCAGGAAAAACAACGTCAACAACTGCAAGAAGTACAAAACAAAATTCAGCAACATCAAGCACAGTTAAATTCTCTCAAACAACAGGAACAAGAAAATTTAGATATTTTGAGCAAACGTGCTGATATTGAAACTGCTCTGGAACAACTACAAACTGCCAGAACAAAATTAAATGAACTAGACAAATTACAGGTGGAAGTTACCCCACTACAACAACAACGCCAAAAATTACAAACTGAACTGGAACGGGAGCAAGCACGTTTGAGCGCTCGTTTGGAAGAACTCAATTCTAGAACGCACCAACTCAGAAAAACTCAACGGCAAAAGCAACCTCAACTACAGACAGCATTACAGGAAGTAGTAGAAGAAATTTCTAAATTAGATAATAAGCGAGTTTATCTGCGACGGGTACAGGAAAAAGGACAGGAAAGACATCATTTTCTCGAACGTTTAGTTCGCAATAAAAAAGACTACGAAACTAGACTTACCGAGTTAGATCAAAAGTTGAAATTATTAAATAAAGGTACCGATAATATTGAAATAGGAGTGACAGAGTACCCACCTTGTCCATTATGCGATCGCCCTTTGGATGAACATCACTGGAATTTAGTTGTGAACAAACATCAGAGTCAGCAAAAGGAAATTAGAGATTTATTATGGGTTACACGGGAACAACTAGCTATTTCTGAGCGGGAAATTCAGGTTTTGAGAACGGAATATCGGCAAATAGAGGGAGAGTTAGAGAAATATGATGAGTTGCGGGAATGTCGAGGTAGTTTACAAGCGCAGTTGGATAATATTGGCAAAGATGAAACTTTATTGCAAGAGTTAGTAAAGGAAGTGGGACAGGTAGAGCGATCGCTACAGACAGGAGATTTTGCAGTTAATTTATATGCTGAAATTAGCATTTTAGAGGAAAAAATTCAACAGCTTAATTATGATGACCGGAGTCATAGTTTAGCTAGACAAGAAGAGAAGAAATTAAGGTGGGCAGAAATTAAGTATGGGCAGATAAAAGATGCAGAGACAAAGTTGGGGAAAATTAGGGTTCATCTGCCAGAAATTGAAGGGCAAATAGTTAGTTTAAAACAGGAGTTGGAGCAGCAAAAACAAACTTCTCAAGTACAACAGCAAATTATTGTGATTGAGAGAGAAATTGCTGAAATTGGATATGATTTAGAAGAGCATAATTGTGTGAGGTCTGAATTGAGAAAGACACAATTTTGGTTAACTCGTATCGAAAAATTATGTCAGGCTCAAAAACAATATCCCCACCTACTAAAACGAATTAATGAATTGAAAGAAGTTATAGAAAATCAGCAACAAGATTTAGCAGGAATTAAAAGCCAGATTTTTACTTTAAATCAACAGTTAGAACAAACTCCTGATGCGGATGAAAAGATTCTATTTTTAGATAAAAAAATTCAAGACCGTCGTCGGCAGTTAGATGAACAGTTGGGAAGTTTAGGAAAAGTAGAACAGCAGTTACAACATTTAGAGAAATTGAAAGTTCAAACCAGTCAACAATTGGAACAATTAAAAACTGCTAAACGGCAATATCGAGTTTATCAAGAATTATCTTTAGCTTTTGGCAAAAAAGGTATTCAGGCGCTAATGATTGAAAATATTTTGCCACAGTTAGAGGCTGAAACAAATCAGATTTTGGCAAAATTAAGTGGTAATCAATTACATATTCAATTCGTGACTCAAAAAGCCACAAAAGGAAGTAAAAAAAATAGTAAATGGATAGATACATTAGATATTTTAATTGCAGATACTCAAGGAACAAGACCTTATGAAACTTATTCCGGTGGAGAAGCTTTTCGAGTTAACTTTGCCATTCGTTTAGCATTGTCAAAATTATTAGCACAACGTTCTGGAACTGCATTACAACTGCTGATTATTGATGAAGGATTTGGCACTCAAGATGCCGAGGGATGCGACAGATTAATTGCAGCTATTAATGCCATTTCTTCTGATTTTTCCTGTATTTTAACTGTGACTCATATTCCTCATTTTAAAGAAGCTTTTCAGGCACGAATAGAAGTTAGTAAAACCCCTCAAGGTTCTCAAATTATGTTATCTGTTTAAAGAAGGAAGAAGAAAGAAGGAAGAGGGAAGAAGCAAGAAGGGATTCATTAATTGATAATGGATATAGGACTTTTAGCTATTAGACATCTCCAAAAATAAAAAATAAAATCAATTCTCACACAAAAATTATCAATTCTTTCTCCCTACTGCCTACTGCCTACTGCCTACTGCCTCTTTTCTGGAGATGTCTATTAGACACCTCCTGCAATTTGACTGATATCATGTCCGATAGCATCAATATTGTATAGCAAAGGTAGGGAACAGGGAACAAGGAACAGTCAGGAATACCTAAAAGCAAGAAAAAAATTTAAATTTACTATAGATATTCACCTTTGGGTTTACACAAACGTGCCCCATCGGACATGATATAATTATCCATTATTCATGATCCATTATCAATCAATGAAAGGAGGTCTATTTTTTGCCAAATACGCCAGATACTTATGGCAGAAGCATTCAGTTAGGTGCTTCTCGTCGTCGTCTTGAAGATGCTAGAGTGCTACATGGTCAAAAACGATGGAATGGTGCTATTTATATGGGTGGTTATGCTATTGAATGCGCCTTAAAATCTCTCATTTGTTATGAGGAAAAAAAACATAACTTCAAAGATACAAAAGCATACAAAAAAATAAAAATACAAGGTTCAAATTTACATAATCTGGCTGTTTTTCTAGATTATGTAAACTCGGTACAAAGAGCGATCGCTTTAGATCGTACTAATAGTTATAAAGATGCTTGGAATACAGTCTCATCTTTATGGCACAACGATCGATTACGCTACTCAGATAAAAGTGGTCAAGAACAAGATAGTGAAAGATTTATCAAAGCTGTCGAAAAATTACACAGATTATTGCTAGATAAACAAGGATAAACTTGATAATTATGGATTTCAATACTTTACCTACAAAAATTAAAACTCATTTAAGTACAATATTAGTAGCTGAAGATGATTCATCAAAAATAACTGTTATACGCAATTCATTGGGTTGGATAAAGATTTTAATTATTACCAATTTATTTCAAGAAAAATCTTTAGAAGAGCGCGAACAAAAGATTGATGAAATATTAGCCTATATAGACTTTAATTTGAGTAAATACCCAATTTTAAGCTATGACTTATTAACTCCTGAAGAAGCAACAGAACAACCTCCTGAATATACTCAACTTCAGTTACCTTTATGGTCAGATATTCTCATGTCATCAGAACCAGAGGAAACTAAAGAACCAAATGAAGAAGATGTTTTTAAAACTCCTTTAATAGCAACTTTCTATTCTTTTAGAGGAGGAGTTGGTCGTTCTACTGCACTAGGTTTAGTTGCCGGAATATTAGCTACTGAAAAAAAACGTCGAGTAGTAATAGTAGATTTTGATTTAGAAGCACCAGGAATTTCAATTTTATTGGAGTCAGATATTGAGCTGATTAATCAAGAAAATTATGGTGTATTAGATTATTTATACCAACGCTTTCTCACCCCAGAAGAAAAATTTCCTCCTATTGAAAGTTGCATTTATCAAGTAGAAATAAAAGCCCGTGGCGAACTCTTTTTAGTTCCAGTTGGAGAATATGATGAAAATTATATTCATCGTTTAGCTGAACTAGACCGGGGAACTTTACAGGCTTTTTATCGCAGAGACAATAATCCTGTTCAACAATTAATTGAAGATATTAAAGAACAACTAAATCCTGATGTAATTTTAATTGATGCTCGTCCTGGATTTAATGATACTAGCGCTATTGCTTTATTAGATTTAGCTGATTTAGGAATTATCTGTTTTTCACCAACTGACCAAAGTTTTAAAGGGTTAAGTTGGATTGTACAAACTGTTAGTAAACAATGCCAATATCGAGGCAGACCAGATTTACGTTTTGTCCTCACACCTATGCCTGCTGTTGCTGCAGAACAACGTCAAATTTGGATCTATGAAGTTGAAGATTGGATAGAGAAGAATTGGAGAGTGCCAAGCTATACAACAGTTAACGAACTTTACTATGAAATTAACTACAATCCTAACATTAGCACTTTGTCAAGTCTTGTTAATGATGTACCTAAAAGTTTACTAGATAATTATCTCTCAATTGCAGAAGTAATTGATGCTAGTTTACCAGATATTAAACCTAGTCTAACAACTGACACTATTGTTGAGAAAGCTACCAAGAAAACTATTTTAAATGAGTTGAATTTTATAGCAGCAACAGCACAAGATATAGAACCAGAAAAAATTCCAGAAATATTTCAACGTACAGAAGATTTCCCCAAATTTTTAAGCGATAAAAATTGGCTAATTCGAGGTGCTAAAGGTACAGGAAAAAGTTTGTTATTTAGACTATTTGTAGAGCAACCAGAAGAAGCTAAAAAACTAGCTGGTTATTATCAAGAGATCGGTAATGTTAATTTTATTGCGGGACATGGTAAACCTACAATCAAAAGCTATATTTTAGAGGGTACTGCTCTAGCTAGTTATGAACGTGAGGTAGGCGATGATTGCTGGAAATATTTTTGGTTAAATTATGCTTTATTGCAATTATGTTCTTCTTTGCCAGAGTTGCAGTCACTCCCTAATATTAATGATAATTTAAAAGGTTTAATAGCTACTGAGAAACCTAGAAGTGCTGATATAGTTTCATGGTTAGTTGAACAAGCAAAATCGTCAACAGCTAGTCTCGAAACTTTTGACCAACTACGAGATATTAACTCATGGTTGGAAGAAAATAACCGACGAGTTTGGCTCCTCTATGATGAGTTAGATACAGGATTTGGTTATAGTCAAGAAGACTATCAGCGACGAAGGAAAGCATTAGAAGCTTTGCTCGCTTGGTGGTTGGAAAGTGGCATTGGTCTTAAATATATTGTGCCTAAGATATTTTTACGAGAGGATATTTGGAATCAACTTAACTTTACTAACAAAGGACATTACGTCAGTGGGCGATCGCTTGAATTGAAGTGGGAAGAAGCCGATCTCTGGCGACTTGTACTACGTCAAGTTCTCAATAATTCTCGCAGTCTTAGCCAAACTATCAATCAGGAATCAGGAGTAAAAGTTGAACGACTTGAGAATATTGAATTAAAGCAATTACGCAAAAGTCTTTTTCCTCTGTGGGGCGAAAAGATGGGTCGTGGCAAAGCTGCTTACACATATAATTGGGTACGTAAACGAACCGCTGACAGTCAAGATAACCGCTTCCCTCGAAGCTTGATATTGCTTTTAGACGAAGCAGTTAAAAGAGAGAAAAATTTATCAACAGAATACACAGATAGTAGAATTTTGCGACCTCGCTCATTGTCTGATGTTTTACCAGAGGTATCTAAGCAGCGTGTCAATGAAGTGCGCAACGAATATCCTGAACTGGAAAAATTATTGGATAAACTCCAGGGTGAACGTTCTCCTATTGATGAAAATCGACTAACAGAAATATGGGAAATTGAAGGTACAGAGTTAACTACTCGTCTTAAGGAAATGATGGATGCAGGTATTTTCCAAGAATATTTGCGCCGTAAAGATCCCTCCCAGTCTGCTCGTGTTTATAGTGTTGCTGAACTATATTTGTATGGACTGGGTATGATTCGCAAAGGGCAACGTTAGGTAAAAAATCTAATGAATAATGGATAATGAAAACTATAGCAATCAGGAATGATTTATGAGATGTTTAAGAACAATTAAGATAAATCAAAATCCTTTTATATTACGTCACTTCCCCAGAATTACAACTAAAATCTTACAACTGAAATATGATTGCTATATTTCTAATTATCCATTGCTAACATAGTTTCTTTCCACTCATAACTTTGTACTGTCCAGTTATTAATTATTAATTATTAATTGTTATGTCCCGTATCAGAGCACCTAAACTGCCCCAAAATTATCCCTGGCTAAATACAGACAAACCACTATCCCTCGAATCTCTGAAAGGACGAGTGGTTATCCTCGACTTCTGGACTTACTGTTGCATCAATTGCCTCCACGTTCTACCAGACCTAAAATTCCTAGAACAAAAATATCCAGATAGTCTGACTGTTATCGGTGTCCACTCAGCAAAATTCGAGAATGAAAAAGATGTGGAAAATGTCCGCCAAGCTATCCTCCGCTACGACATTGGACATCCTGTTTTAGTGGACAGTGGATCGAGAGTTTGGCAACAATATGCTGTTCGTGCATGGCCTACTTTCAAAATTATCGATCCAGAAGGGTATATAGTAGGGTCTGTTTCTGGTGAAGGTAAACGTGATTTCTTGGATGAAATTATTGGTAAGTTGATAGAAGAACATCAAGACAAAGGTACTATTAATTTTAGTGAAGTTAGCTCAATTCTAGAAAAACAAAAGCAACCTTTGACTACACCTTTAGCTTTTCCTGGTAAAGTTCTCGCTGATAGTGATACTAATCAATTATTTGTCGCCGACTCAGGACATCATCGTATTGTTGTTAGTACTCTTGAGGGAGAAGTTTTGCACATTATTGGTACTGGGAAACCAGGATTAATTAATGGTTCATTTTCTGAAGCTCAATTTTTTGCTCCCCAAGGTATGACTTTTGATGCCAAGAATCAAGTTTTATATGTTGCCGATACAGAAAATCATGCTTTGCGCAAAATTGATTTTACAACTCAGCAGGTGGAGACTATTGCAGGTACTGGAGAAAAGAGTTATCAAATTTCGCCTCATAGTGGAGTTGCTAGAGAAACTAGACTTAATTCACCTTGGGATGTGGACAAGATAGGCGATCGCATTTTTATTGCTATGGCAGGTTCCCATCAAATTTGGCTGTTGCAACTGGATACTGGGATGATTAGCACTTATGCAGGGACTGGTGCAGAAGCTTGTGTAGATGGCTCTCTGACAGAATCTGCTTTTGCTCAACCTAGCGGTATTAGTACGGATGGCAATGAATTATTTGTGGCTGACAGTGAAATTAGTTCTATTCGAGCAGTAGGTATTAATGAGCATCCGAAAGTGCGGACTATTTGTGGTAGTGGAGGACTATTTGGCTTTGGCGACAAAGATGGCCGAGGTCCAGAAGTTTTGCTACAGCATTGTTTGGGAATAGAATATACCCAAAATTATGTCTGGGTTGCTGATACCTATAATCACAAAATTAAGCGGGTAGAATATCACGCAGGTTTATGCCTTACCATGTTGGGAGATGGCACCGCCGGTCATCAAGATGGACAAGGTATTAATTGTCAATTTTTTGAGCCATCAGGATTAAGTGCGATCGCGCAACATTTATTTATTGCAGATACAAATAATTGTATTATCCGCAAAGTTGAGCTAGATACCTTGCAAGTCACAACCGTAAATTTTCCTGGTTTGTGCGCTCCTGATGTCTGTTTACCTAGTTAGGGTTTGCGCTCAAAAGTCTTGTAGTAGAGGTAGGAGACAACCCACCCCTCGCCCCTCCCCCTCCCAGGAGGGGAGAAATGGATCGGGAGCGAGAAGGTAGGAGTAATATCAAATCCGGTTGAACACTTATTATATAGTTCGGGGGAGTAGAGGAGTAGGGGAGTAGGGGAGATTGAAGGCTTTAAGTATAGTTATAAACATATACTATATAACCGGATTCTATATAACGCCTACAACCTACAACCTAAAAACTGTATTATCACTAATTAAGCGGACATGATATAACAATTGTAAGAATGATTTTTCTGCCCAACTATGAGCCTAAAATACGCTCCATGCATGAGTATGAAGAGCTGAAAACCAGACACTTTTTTCGACCCCAAAAAGGCACTTGTCTTTATATGTCAATGCTTTTAGATTTAATCAGCAAGCCGTAGTTAGTGAATTGTTAGTATACAAGCATTACCAGCAACTAAAAAATTCATCTTAGCTGCTGGAATGTCATAGGTTGTTTCATACTATAGCACTACAAGAATTGGTTAGAGGTCGTTTGTAAAGAATTATGAAGTGTTTTTACCCCTGGCAAATTGGGTATTTCAGCCTATAAATCTGGGATAAATAACCAAGTTGTTACAGTTTAAAGGTCAATCATTGTATACTACAAAACTTTACAAACAGTCTCTTAGGACATTTTTCAATGCTAAAACCCTTTGACAGTTTGCTATTCCCTGTTCCCTATTCCCTAGCGCGTAGCACTATAAATTTGAAAAGTTTTACTACCAAACGCTAAAAAAATCTAACATTTAAAATCTAGAATTAACACCTTCCAACAACTTAATAATTTTTTCCACATCATTAAATTCCCCAACAATTCTCCGCACAGGTAGAGGCCAAACCCTAATCAGCGTAGGAGTAGCAGTAATTTGATCTGCTTCAGCTTGTTCCGGATTTTGCAACACATCTATTACCTTTAAAGTATAAGGATGAGAAAGAGACTTTTCTAATATTTGGTGCAGACTCTTGAGAGTCCGCTCAGTGCCAATATTGTTACCCGATACAAATAAGCGAAGAACAGACCCTTGAACTTTTGGTTTTTCTAGTTGTAGGTCGAGACTGGAGGTCAAAAATTTCTCTGGAGTTGAATCCAGATTAACCTCTTGCTGCTCAAGATGTACAACAAGGTCATGATTTTCCCAGAGTTGAGAAAACTGGTCGTAATAACTAGCAATTACCATTGGATTACAAAATTCCTCTGACCAAGGAGCAGGTTGCCAAATCAAGTCATCAGTCTTAAAAATGGCATTAAGTAATATCTGATATCTTAAGACTGGAGCATAAGCTTCAGCAGAAACTTGGACTTTTTGAGTGCGATGGTCTAACCATTTATCAATAGTTGCAGTGTATCCTGGTATTAAGAAATGAGGTGGTTCTGATAACCCCAATATTTCTTGTAGCTCTACACAGAGGTGTAGATGCCATCGATTTTGTTTACTTGGGTCTATACAATAAATTAAATCTCCCCCAGGTGTAAACAAGGCAATACCCTTGAACAACAGGGGAAATTTTACTGGAGCTGGTTTCAAGAAAATCAATTAGGATCGACTACAGACTTTTGAGTTTTTCCATTAAACTCAACTGCTTAAGGCATTAGCTTAACTTAAAACTGTAACCTTAACTTATACTCTAGTTCATCCTGAGAACTTAAAATTTAAAACTTCACAATCTTTTTAAATTCTACCTCGTAACATCATAGCCATTTCATTTGGGTAAGGAGATTGATCTATTGCTGTTTCTTCTGTAATTCGACCTTCTTGGTAAAGCTCAAACAAAGACCTATTCATAGTAATCATACCTTCATAAGTATCTTTGAGCATAATTTGGTTAATGTCTTCATACTGGTCTTTAATAATATATTCCTTAATTACATCAGTATTAATCAAAATGTCATGGAAAGCTGCCCGCTTACCATCAGTAGTTTTGCACAACAACTGAGCAATAATTGCTACCAGAATTTCTGAAAGAGCTAATTTAATCGCTGGTTGCTCCTCAGCAGAAAACATATCCAAAATACGAGTCAGAGTCTTGATGGCACTGTTGGTGTGCAATGTTCCCATCACCAAATGTCCTGTAGAAGCAGCTTTAATTGCAATTCCCACCGTTTCCTTATCTCGAATTTCCCCTACTAACATTAAGTCAGGGTCTTGACGGAGAGCACCTTTAAGAGCATTGAAGAATTTTAGAGTATGTCTACCTACTTCCCGGTGCTTGATCAAACATTTTCGGCTTTCATGGACAAATTCTACAGGGTCTTCGATAGTGATGACATGATAAGGAAAAGTATTGTTCATATAATCAATCATCGCCGCCATGGTGGTGGACTTACCACAACCTGTAGGTCCGGTCACCAAAATTAACCCTTTATGGTAATGGCAGACTTTCTTCAAGACTCCTGGCAATTTAAGTTGTTCCATAGTTAGGATTTTAGATCCAATCAGTCGTAAAACCATCCCTGGACCTGCAAGAGAGTCAAACAAGCTAATCCTAATCCTGACAAAACCTAAGTCCGCAGCACCATCAAAGTCAAGATTTTCTTGGAATCGACGAATTTCTTCATCTGTAAGAATTTCTCGCAACCAAAACATAAAGGTGTTCAAGTCAGTTTCTGGATATTCAAGCGGTAGAAGGTCTCCAAGTTTGCGGAACCGTGGTATTTCTTTCACCCCTAAATGAACATCTGAAACACCTTCTTGATTAGCTCGCCGGACAATATCTGTCAGCGGAATTTGTCCATAACCCAGTTGTGGACTACCAGGAGTTGCTATTTGAGGTACTGGTGCTGTTTCCGTTGGAGGAATTAGTTGTTGAGAAACAGGTGTTGATGATGCTGGAGGATCGGCAGAAGTTGGAGGAGATGTTGGCGGTCTTCTTGCTGCTGGTGGACTAGGTGGAGCTGGGGGACGCGGTAAACCACGGCCTCCTGGAGGACGAGGAGCTGGGGGACGAGGTGGTGGTGTTTGTGTCATAGTTGCATTACCTTGCTGAATTCGGATATTGCAGTCAACAAATATATTCTAATTCTAATGGCAAGTTAAAATGGGTAGTATTTAAAATATTTAATTATTTTTTGGATACCAACAACATTAGGCTTAAAAAGGTTTATTGCCTACTTAAATTTATTGTTAAGTCTTACTTTTTTAAATTGCTATTACTAGAGTATTATTTGACTTTTTAAGACTTCAATAATGATCGGTAAATTTAATTTAATTCCTTATTTTTGGCTGTAAAATACTTGTATTATTTATCTTTATCCCTTATGGGTTTAATAACCCATCATCACCTGTGGTGCAAATGTGGTTGCTGGGGTTAGAATCCCCATAGACCACATTTTTATGACTCCTGTACGTCACCAATCCGACGGCTCCCCTACCTGACTCCTTCTTCAAACCTGATTTTTTTTAAATTTCACTTAATTGCAATTTTGTCTTATTTTGATCTTCATACCATTTCTCAATCTCAAGTTCTTAATTATACATCCATTTTCAGATACTTCTATTCTATTTTTTAGATATTTATTAGCAGGTTGATTTTGAAGTTTAGTAGATTGAGGTTTGTTCAGTTTTAATATATTGTTTGCTTCATGATCTGAGATTTTTTGATTTTGAGTATAATTTTTTGACAAAGAAGGATACTCAAAAGATATTATTAAAAATATAGGTATAACAGAAATCAAACCGAGTTGTTTTAATAATAAAATAGTCATACTACCTCATTTCTTAAATCTGCTACTGTAAATGTCAGGTTGTTTGAGCGACAGACTCAAAATATTAATGGCTTTGAATAATAATTACTAGCCTGATTTGAGAGAATATGTGAAAAGTATTTACAGCTTTTTTCACTTTAAGGAAAATAACCTTTGCATTGCTACCTTTAAGCTAGAATATATACTTTGCCCAAATAAAAAGCTGTATTTATATAGAGTAGCTTAACTATCTTTTCACCAGATTGGGACTATTCAAAAAGAGAGGCCGGATAAGTAGACAATTTTTGTATACATCACTAACAACTTGATATAATACATCTCCTAAAAAAACAGACTATTGTTAAAAATTTTTGTGAGATATTGTCAATTAACTCAGTATTTAAAGATGTTATTTATCACTCATCAGTTAACAGTTAATATTTTTAACAGGTTAATACCCCCACGTTTCTGCTTGAAAAGTGCGTGCTGCACCTTTGTGGCGGGTTGCTCATTTTCCATCATACACCTGAATTCCGCAGTTCCTCCCCAGAATGCTAATTAAATAATTGTTAACTGTTCACTGATTCAAATGGTAGCTACACCAACAAATCAAGATTTTCCTAAATGTTGTTCTATTTTGTCTTCCTTGATGACTATACTTAATCAGTTTGCCTATCCTCTCAGATCTATTTTAGATTTACTTTCTGATGATCCCTTACTTAGTATATCAAATCCAACAAATCCAATTTCGCTAAATATAGAATTTTCCCAAAAAAATGTTAGTTTTAGAGGAAATTACTGGAAAAATTTAGTAGGACTTTACCTCTATCCATAAACTTTTTTATCAAGATCAAAATTTAATCTTTTTTCCTTTTGGTTGCTGATATAGCAATCCTATTTTATTCGTGTCAAAAATCTTACTGCTTTTTAGGGAACACTTAACTGGGAACAGAGAACAGGTAAGAGTTTCAGTTTTTTTATTTACTTTTTGATTTGTCACGATCTATTTAGGATTGCTATATCGATCTTTAAGTTAGTATATGAAGAACAAATTACAACAATTTTTTGATCTTCTCACTCCTCTACTGCAAGATATAGCGTAAATATTTTTTGTGGTTTTTTCTATTGATTAGCAATATTTAATAGGTTATATCATGTCCGCTTAATGAGCTTTCAAAAAAGTTTATTCTGCCCTATCCTTCTTGACTCTATTCTTTTTCCTGACCTCTAATCACTTCATGTATAAAAATTCAACTGCATCTCAGATTAATTATCAGTAATAATCTATCAAAGATAAATAATTAAAAGTATGAAGTAAATTAATATATCGATAAAAACTGATTTAGAGATATGTTAAAATTATACGAAATAGTGAAAATATCAAAAAAAGGAGATATCATTGATTATGGCGAGGCAAAATATCAAGTTTTGGGGACTTTTGGCTTTAGCTACATCCCCAATTATTGTAACTTTTTCAGGCGTGCAGTTAGTACAAGCACAGTCAACCGCAGAATTGTTGATTAGTGTAGAATTTCCTTCTGGGCCACAAAGAGCAAGCTCAGGAAGAACAAGAGGTGGGGGTACTCGCGCTCCAGAATCCTACTGTACTCCTGGTCAAACCAAATTGACAGCCTTAATGCCAGGAGATAATGTCGGAACAACAGTTGCCGATCATCCCAAGTTTTTCGTGTATGTTCCCGAACACAAAGCAGAGTCAGCAGAATTTGAAGTATTTGATAAATCAGGTAAGAGCATCTATTTAACTAAATTAGATATTTCCGAGACTTCTGGTATTGTGAAACTTGCCCTGCCAAAAAATGTAAGTTTGACAACTAATAAAGAATATACTTGGAGATTTGCTATGATTTGCGATGAATGGGATCACAGTGCTAACGAATCTGTTGAAGGAATTGTCAAAAAAGTAGAAATCAGTTCAGACTTAGAAAATAGCTTAAAAAATGCTAGTCCCCTTGAACAAGCAGAAATATATGCAAAAGCAAAGATTTGGAATGAAACGATCGCTACCGTGGCCGAGTTACGCAATTCTTACCCAACAGAGTGGGAAGAATTACTCACATCAGTAGGATTACACGAGATTGCTTCTGAACCCTTTGCACCCTGCTGTCAAGTAGAAGAATAAATTAAGTTAGCATTGAAATAGCTGTCAGTAACTAAGTTGAGTCTGGTAAACTACTCTCACATTGATTTCATGGTAAAGGTGGGCAGATAGATCTGTTTTTTTTTACCCTCCCCCAAAAACTTTTAATTTCTACAGAGCAGCTTACACCAATGTTATGGAATAAATGCAAGAATTTTTTTTATCAGTGGTATGGTGTATGGATTACCGCCCCCACCGTAACAGGGTTAGTAATTATACTACGTTTTCTTGGCTTACTACAAGCTTGGGAATGGGCAACTTATGACCAATATATGCGATTACGGCCTTTGGAGAGTCCAGACAATCGCATTGTGATTGTAGGTATTAATGAAGATGATGTCAGAGCAGTCGGGCAGCCAATTTTTCCTGACGCTATTTACGCTAAATTGCTGAATAAATTAAAAGCAATGGAGCCAAAAGTTATTGGTTTAGACATTTATCGAGACTTACCTGTAGAACCTGGCCATCAGGACTTAGTGAAAGTATTCCAGTCTACCTCCAACTTGGTAGGAATTAAAAAAGTAGTGGGGGAAAGGCAAAATGACGTATTAGAAGCACCACCAGCTCTGGAAACTAATCATCAAGCAGGTGCTAATGATGTAAAGGTAGACCCAGATAAAAAAATTCGACGAGGCTATTTATATATCACGCTACAAAACGGAGAAAATGTCTGGAGTTTTGCTTCTCATATTGCTTTGCGTTATTTAGATACTCTTGATATTAGTCTAGAGAAAATTGATGGTGACAAATTTCAGCTAGGAAAGACAATAATAGAGCCATTTGAAGCCAATGATGGTGGTTATATTAGAGCAGATGCAGGTGGTTATTTAATGCTTTTAAACTACCGGGGTCCGAGTCGTTACTTTGAGATTGTTTCCATGATGGATATTCTTGAAGACAGAGTGCCTGCTGATTGGGGTCGCGATCGCATCATCTTGATTGGAGCAGTCAGTGAAGGCTTTAATGATTTATTTTCTACTCCCTACAGTAGTAACTTAATTACAACTCTAGAACCCATGAGTGGGGTAGAAGTTCATGCTAATCTAATCAGTCAACTAATTAGTTCTGCTATGGATGGTCGTTCTCTGATTCAGATTTGGGGGGAACCTCTTGAGTGGGCGTGGATTTTATTCTGGTCTTTGGTGGGAGCAGCTACAACTTGGAAATGGCGTACTGCTGGTGGTGTTAGCTATTTTTCTATTTGGAAAGTCTTGACAATGTTCGCTTCAGGTATAGTCTTATTCGCTAGCACCTATACTGCTTTTGTATGGAATTGGTGGTTGCCAGTAATTCCTGCGTTTTTAGGTCTGACTGGATCAGCAGTTACAATTACAACTTATATTGCTCGTACTGCACAAGATATTCGCAAAACTTTTGGTCGTTATTTAACTGATGAAGTAGTGGCTACTTTATTAGAAAGTCCAGGAGGATTAAAGCTAGGAGGTGAACGCCGAAACATCACAATTTTAACTTCCGATTTAAGAGGATTTACTGCCACATCAGAACGTATAACACCAGAAGAAGTTGTGAAAATTCTTAACTTTTATCTGGGATATATGGCAGATGTAATTACTAAGTATCAGGGAACTATTGATGAGTTTATGGGGGATGGAATTTTGGTTTTATTCGGTGCCCCTATAACTAGAGAAGACGACCCGGTAAGAGCTGTTGCTTGTGCTATTGATATGCAATTAGCTATGGAACCTGTGAATAAACAGATGAAAGAATGGGGTTTACCGCCATTAGAAATGGGAATTGGTATTAATACTGGAGAGGTTGTTGTTGGTAATATTGGCTCTGATAAACGAACAAAATATGGTGTGGTAGGCAGTCAGGTAAATTTAACTTATCGGATTGAATCTTATACTACAGGTGGTCAAATTTTAATTTCTGAGACAACCTTAAAAAATGTGGGACCGATAATTAAAATTAATGATGAAAAAGAAGTAATGCCAAAAGGAGTTAAAAAACCAATTACGATTTATGATGTTGCTGGTATTGATGGTAAATATAATTTATTTTTGACAAAAGAAGAAGAACATTATCTCCCACTCACAGAAACAATATCTCTAAATTATGTAGTATTAGATGGCAAAAATGTCGGTGATTGTTTGCAAAAAGGAAGCTTAATCAAATTATCAGAAAAAGAAGCAGAAATTCAGGTTGTGCAAACACGAGATCATCTTCCACCAGCTTTGATTAATATTAAGCTTAATTTTATCTGGGATGGAAAAGAAAGTGAGGATGTTTATGGCAAAGTTTTAGAGAAATCAGGAGAAAATGGTAATTTTTATATTCGTTTTACGGCTAAACCTCCAAATGTTTCTGCTAAATTAGAATCTTTGTATAAATCGCTGCAAAGTTAGTGGTTAATTTTTAGTAGTATTAAGTCTGATTGATGAGTTTTGATAGTTCAAATATTTGGTATGATGTCATTTTAGGTAAAACACCGCTTTGTTACACAAAAGATGACTATAAAAAAACTATAAAGAATAAAGATAGTTCAATAATTAATAATTATTGAAGAAGGAGACAGGAGACAGGAGACAGGAGACAGGAGGAAAATTACATGGGGATTCTAACCCCAAGTAATTTTGAACACCGTGTAGACGGTGGGGTATTAAACCCACAAAGAAAATGATAATTAATAATTAATACCTCTTCTTGGCTTTGTTGCACAAAAGATGATGTTTAGGGTAAAAATAAAGAAGTCAAGATGGTACACGAAACTACACTCAGCAGATATGAGTAAGAGTAAGTCTAAATCCAACTCCAAGTCCTTGTATCGACTCAAAAACTGGTCTGAGTATGATGCCTCCTTAAAGCAGCGAGGGAGTCTCACTTTTTGGCTGACTCCAGAGGCCATCGAGCAGTGGCTTAATCAGAAAAAAACTGGACGTAGGGGAGCATCTAATAATTATAGTGACACGGCCATTGAATTGATGGTGACTATGCAATCCTTGTATAGTCTGGCCGGACGACAGACCGAAGGTTTTGTCAAATCTATATTTCAATTGATGGACTTAGATTTACCAGTACCTGACCATAGCACTGTATCCCGTCGCTTGCCAAAACTGAATGTTAAACTACCAGTTATACCAACGAACGAAGCAATTCATATGGTAGTAGACTCTACAGGGGTGAAAGTTTACGGCGAAGGTGAATGGAAAACAAGAGTTCATGGTGTCAGTAAACGGCGTACATGGCGTAAATTACATCTAGGAGTTTCGGAGGCCACAGGGGAGATTATCAGTGGGGTAGTGACTACCAATGATGTCAGTGACGACCAAGTATTTTCTGACCTGTTAGATGGAGTAGATGGGGAAATAGCCCAAGTATCAGGAGATGGAGCCTATGACAAGTATAAGTGTTACGAGAAAGCTAGGCAACGAGGGGCAAAGGCAACAATTCCACCCAGGAAAAATGCAGTAATAGGTCAACATGGCAACTGTAAATGCTCACCTCATCCCAGAGATGAAAACCTCAGAAGGATAAGAAAAGTAGGACGCAAGAAGTGGAAACGTGAATGTGGCTACCACCGACGCTCGTTGTCAGAAACTACAATGTTCAGGCTCAAAGTCCTCAATGGATGCAAGTTACGACGACGAAAATTTGATAATCAGGCAGTGGAGTTATTCATACAATGTTCCATACTCAACGTGATGATTCAAAATGGTAAACCCCAGAGCTACAAAGTAGAAATCTAGTTAACTTCCAACTAAGGGAGTTTTTGGCGATCGCTACTTTCATGCAACAAAGCCCCTCTTCTTAAAAAGAAGAGGATTGGTTAAAAGGAATTTTTTTGTTCTCTTGGTCGATTGGATATGGCGTACTTCCGAATGCTCCGCATTCATGTCGGCGACAGCCGTTAATGTAGTTGTGCGCTAGCTAAACGACCGCTTTTTCTTCTTGAAAGGAGAGGCTTTAAACCTTAATTTTTCGGTAATATATGTTAGAGTTAACAAAAAAAGCACCAAGTTATCAAAAAACAGCAAGTGTAATTATACCCACCCGAAACGAAGCTGGTACTATTGAAGATTGCATTACTAAAATGCCAAAACTAGGCAAACATACAGAAATTATATTTATTGAGGGTAATTCCTCAGACAATACTTGGGAAGAAATTAAGAGAGTTAAGAGTTTATATGAGGAGCAATGGGATATCAAAATATGTCAACAGAATGGTAAAGGAAAAGGCGATGCTGTTCGTCAGGGTTTTAACATGGCAACAGGTGATGTTCTGATTATTCTAGATTCTGACTTAACTGTTCAACCAAAAGAATTAACCAAATTTTTCGAGGCGATCGCTTCAGGTGATTGCCAATTAGCGAATGGATCGCGACTTACCCATTCAGTATCATTGAAAGCGATGCCATTGGTGAATCAACTTGCTAATCGCTTTTTTGCTAAACTGTTATCAATTGTATTGGGAGTTGAAATTAAGGATGCCCTTTGTGGAACTAAAGCTATTACCAAAGAAAACTATCTCCAGATAGTTGCTAATTGGCAAAACTTTGGTAAATACGATCCTTTTGGGGATTTTGATTTGCTCATTGGGAGCAAAAAATTTGGCTTAACTATTCAGGATGTTCCTGTAGAATATTTACCAAGAACTTATGGGAAATCAAATATTAAACATATCCAAGGCGGTTTCCAACTTTTAAAAATGATTTTATATACTGCTTCAGAGGTTAGGAGGTGAGAAATTAATGCAATAATGCAATTTTTTCAGAAATTTTTAGTATTTATCTATAGCCTAGTTAATAATACTGGTTTACTAAGAAATCTATAGACTTGATTTTCTCTAAAAGCTGATAGCTGTTTGCGTTTGCGTAGCATGACCTAGGAAAGTATTCCGGAACGGAAATGCTAAAAACTAATACCTATTTAAGTAGGGCTTGCTGATTAATTCTCGCGCGTATTGAAAGATAAAGGCTTTAGCCTTTTTGGGTTGGAGAAAGTACCAGCTTTTCAGTGGAAAGAGCTGCAAAAAGCTAGTATTTTGGGCTGATTATGGCAGAAAAATCTATGGACAGTTTTTCCGACGACTTCCTCTATAATTCCCATTTCTCCTGTACATCGCTAATCCGATGGCTCCCTTACCTGATATCAAATCCGGTTGAATAGTACTTATATATAGTTTGGGCAGTAGGGGAGATTGAATATTGAAGTCTTATCGAGAATTATGAACACATATTATCAAAATAATATGGGTCTAAAACCCCCGCCTTTTAAGGCGGAATATTTTTGGAGCGAAGCTCAAATCCCCTACTTCCCCTCCACGGTCGGGGTTAGGGGTGGGTTAACTTCTGACTTCTGACTTCGTTAAATCACCAGATTCTATATCATCCAAAAATTTCAATAACTATAACGTTGCAGTTAAGGGTCAGACCCCTCATAATAACTATAACGTTGCAGTTAAGGGTCAGACCCCTCATAATAACTATAACGTTGCAGTTAAGGGTCAGACCCCTCATAATAACTATAACGTTGCAGTTAAGGGTCAGACCCCTCATTTAGTCTCCAAACCCTCATATAAAATCAGGTTAAACACTTAATTATATATTTGAGGGGGATGGGAAGATAGGATATAGGAGGAGATTGGATATTGAAGTCTAGATAAAATTATGAACATATATTATGTAACCGGATTCTATATGACTCCTGACTCCTACCCTTACCAAAAGATTTTATTCAGAAAACCCTAAGTAGTAATATTTTGGTGTCACTCATGCAGATAAATGACCAAATTCCCATGCCTGAGCAGCCACGACCCATAGTAATTATCGGTGCTGGTGGCATTGTATCCGATGCTCACCTACCAGCATATCAGATCGCTGGTTTTAAGGTAGCAGGAATTACCGATATTAAGCAGGAGAAAGCAGTCTCGCTAGCTCAAAAATTCTCCATTCCTAATGTTTACGCTAGTGTTGAACAAGCTGTAGCTCATGCTCCAGCAAACACAGTCTTTGATATTGCTGTACCAGCTTCGGCTTTACCGGGACTGCTGCCCAAGTTTCCGCGAGGAGCTGGGATATTGATCCAAAAGCCCATGGGCGAGGATCTAGCTCAGGCACGTCAGTTATTAAGTATCTGTCGTGAACGGGAGTACACTGCGGCGGTTAATTTTCAGTTGCGCACGGCACCGCCTGTGATAGCAGATCGCCATCTGATCGAAGAAGGTAACCTGGGCGAACTTAACGACATTGAGATGCGAGTCACAGTTTACACCCCCTGGCATTTATGGGACTTCTTGGAAAAGTGCCAGCGAGTGGAAATTCTTTACCACAGCATCCATTATATCGACCTGATCCGCTCATTCTTGGGAGACCCCAAGGGGGTTTACGCAAAAACAGTAAAGCATCCTAAGATGATGAAAATGTCCTCAGTGCGCACGACCTTAATGTTGGACTATGGCGAATTTGTCCGGGCGACTATCAATACCAACCACTGTCATGAGTTTGGTCTGAAACATCAGGAATCATATTTGAAATTCGAGGGCTCCCAAGGAGCGATCAAGATCCACTTGGGCGTGCTGATGGATTATCCCAAGGGAACTAACGATGAATTTGAAGTTTGCCTGTTGCGGGGGGAGCAGGAAGCGGAGTGGCAAAGCTACGAGATTCGCGGGTCGTGGTTCCCAGAAGCTTTTATTGGTTCCATGTCCAGTCTGATGCGCAAGTTGGAAGACCCATCTCGCCCCTTGCCTACTTCGGTGGAAGATGCCTTCGTCACCATGTCCTGCGTCGAAGCAGCCTACCAGTCCAGCGAGGGAGGTGGGGTTCCTCTTCACTGAAGTCAAAAGTCAAAAGTTAAAAGTCAAAAGTCAAAAGTAAGATTTTATAGATTCAAATACCGTTTCACGGAAGTCAAAATTCGTAGGGGCGAATGGCCATTTGCTGACGCAAAGCTGCCGCTAACGCCCGTACAAAAGCGAGTGCGTAATTCTGAGGTTTCCTCAGAATGTAAGACGCACTCAAGACAGTCAAAAGTAAGATTTTATAGACTCAGAACTTTGACACTACAGCTACTTCAGGAAATAATTTCACATCTTTAAAGTGAATTGGTATAACGTGTCATTGGAGAAAAATATTGAAAGGCTTAACCGAAAAAGTGGATCTGAAGCTTTCCCCTTTCAGGTAGACTTTTGCTAAGATTTCTTTAGGATGATGTTAATTAACGAATGGTAATTTTACCAAAAAATAAAGTCTAAAGCTTCCCCTTTTAAGGGGATGAAAAAATTAAGTTTCCGTATTTCAAGCCTCTGGGTTTCCTAGGTCATGCTGCGCAAACAGCCAGAGGTACTGATAATTGATAACTGATAATTGATAACTGATAACTGAAATGACATGGTGAAACTTCCAACTGAGAAAAAAATCACAATTGCCCGATTTATTAGTAATTTGATTGTTGGGTTTAGAGCAATCTTTGGGCTTTCATCAATTACTAAAGTATATCGTCGAGGTTTACATTGGTCTCTTGATTTAAAAGAGGGTATAGACCTTGCCATTTATTTAGGAGTTTACGAGCCAGAAACAATCAAGGAACTAAAGCGTATTGTTAAGCCTGGAGATGTTGTTGTGGATATCGGTGCTAACATCGGCGCACTAACCCTTCCCTTAGCTCAATATGTGGGAGTTGATGGATGTGTTATTGCTTTTGAACCAACCTCATGGGCCTATGGTAAGTTACAGAATAACTTATCTTTAAACCCTCATTTGCTTAATCGGGTTAAGACTGAGCAGATGATGTTACTAGAGGAGGAAAAAGAACTGCCATCTTTTGTGTATTCGAGCTGGAATCTGTCGGCGAGCGAGGACAAACTGACGCACCCACAACACAAAGGAAGATTAATGACTACTGATGGGGGTCAAGGGATATCACTTGATGGATATTTCGAGAAGAATCCCCACAATAAAGTCGATCTGATTAAATTAGATGTGGATGGCTATGAACTAGCTGTTCTTAAAGGTGCAAGGAAACTGCTTTTACGAGATTCCCCCAAGATAATTCTTGAGATGGCTCGTCAGAATGAGGAAGAGGAAAAACAGTTAGAGAAATTGCTTGCTGAGTTAAAAGATGCTCAATATCGATTAGTACATTTAACTGCTAAATATCCAATTATGATGACAAAGGAGGCGATCGAAAAATTATGTCCTCCTGGTGGAAGTATAAATGTTCTCGCACTTCCTCAATAAAACCATTCCAAATCTAATTTTGGATATCTTTATTAATATCATGTCCGGATAATTAGCGATCAAAAAACTTGCTTCTCCTAAGACCTTAAAACTTTCTCCTCTTCCCTCCTGACTTCTGACTCCTGAGGACTGACTCCTCCCTACTTATTTATAACTATTCAACCGGACATAATATAACAGGAAATCTAATGGATATTTTGGGGATAGAAAAACTACTATACTTGATTTTTGTCATTACCATCGTTTTAGTGACTCTATGTTCTCTGGCAAGTTATTTAGGGAAGTTTCATTTTCTGCTCGAACTAACCTGCCATTTTAAAATCCAATATACATTTCTTAGCTTGTTGGGGATCTCGTTTTTTTTATGGGTTGGCAATTATCTCTGGTTGCTGATTAGTTTATTCTGCCTGACGATTAATTTGTTAGAAGTAATCCCGTTTTATATTTCCCGAAATATAATCAAAGATGGGAGCGTTCAAAAAATCAGATTTTTGGAAGCGAATGTCTTCTATATGAACCAACAGTATGAGCGATTAATCTCTGAAGTCAAAGAAGAAAATCCCGATGTAGCCATATTTATAGAAGTGACTGATGCTTGGGCAGAAAAATTAGAACTTTTACAACAAGATTATTCTTATTGGGTGATTCATCAAGATCCACAAATTGCTTTCGGTAAAAATATAAATTTGGGAATAGCAGTTTATAGTAAGATACCTCTAAAAAATACATCGATACAAGATTTAGGAGGAGGAAGAAAAACCGTAAGTACCCAAGTTGAGATTCAGGGAAAAACTCTCTCAATATTAGCAACCCATCCTACTTGGAGTATTGGAAAATATAAGTTTAATTTGAGGAATAAACAACTATCAGAAATTGCCAGTTATGTAGCAAGTCAGAAAAGCTCAATTGTAGTCATTGGGGATTTGAATATAACGATGTGGTCTCCATATTACAAAGAGTTGATTCGTAATTCTGGACTGTATAATGCACGAACAGGCTTTGGTATGATTCCCACTTGGCCAAGCTTCATCCCGTTATTATCTATTCCAATAGACCATTGTTTGGTAAGTCAAAATATTAGGGTTGTCAAAATAAAAAGTGGTAAAAATATAGGTTCAGATCATTTACCTTTAATCACAGATTTAATCATTACTGGTAACAGAATATAAATTTGGTAGTCCTGTATTTTGTTCAAGTACAAATCGTGGCATTATATTAAAATAATCCCTAAAATTTGGCAATTTTGACTCAAATCTAACTTTTGAATTTTGACTTTTGAATTTTGACTTTTAAACTATGGTGCATCCAAAAGAAATATACGACTTATTATTAGATTACGGCAACACAAGTACTCCAATCAAAGAAATATTAATTGGTTTAACCTGGACTTTGTGCGAAACAGAAGGCATTGGTTTATGTATGAGTCCAGGTACAGTTACACGCACATTACCTTGGTCAGGAACTCTGGTAAATAAACCTGTGAAAGAGTTGGCATCCTGGTTACGCTCTTGGAATAGCTTTGAGGCAACTGTGGGAATGGCAGCTATTAATGCTGAGATAAATGGGCAATCTCGACTTCCGACTCAAGCGGAACCCTTATCTCCATACGGACCAGGAAATTTGGCAGTATTTGAATATTTTCTACCAATGATTCGGGGAAAAAAAGTTGTTATTATTGGTAGGTATCCTCGGTTGTCTCGTTATGAGAATGAGATGGAAATAACTGTCATCGAACGGCAACCGGGAGCAGATGATCTTCCCGACACTGCATCAGAATATTTATTACCGGAGGCGGAATGGGTGTTTTTGACAGCGACTTCTATTGCTAATAAGACCTTTCCTCGGTTAGTGGAGTTGGCAAAAAATTCTCAGTTAGTTTTGATGGGTCCGACTATGCCTTGGTTAGCAGAGTTAAAGGAATTTGGGATTGATTATTTGGCAGGAGTTACTGTTAGTAATGCTGAAGTTTTAAGACAAACTGTTGCGGAAGGGGGTGGGGTAAGAATTTTTGAAACAGGCGTGCAATATCATGTATTGAAGTTGTAGTATAGGAGGCAACAGCGGTGCGACCCCCCGTCGGTAGCAGACGCAAGGGAAGGTGGATCAAGAGAGGGAACAGTTCAAGGTAGTGGTGCATAGTAATGGTAGAGAGAGCGTGGGGAGTGTGGGGAGATGGGGAGTGTGGGAAGAAATTAAAAAATATGGCGTTGGTGATTTGAGGTATGATATCATGTCCAGATAATTAGGGATAGAACTCCGTTCCGCGCTCTGCGTTAACGTGCTTTGTGCGCCAGCAAACAAAAAACATTCTCCTTCTGTTCCTCTTTACTTCTTCTTTCTTCCCTCCTGACTCCTAAGTAATGCGCGATTAATATCATACACGCGCTTCACCAACACCAAAAATATATATCTTCACCATTACGCGAGTAGAACTACCCAGTTCAAATAAAAACACTATAAGAGCTTTATTATAACTAATTAGGGTTTGCTGAAAAAGTCTTATGGGTGAGGGTAGGAGTCAGGAATCAGGAGTCAAGAGTCAGGACAAATGAGAATTACAGAGGATGTAGTTGGAAGAATTATCCCTTAATTTTTCTGACCTTGTCTGCACAAAATGCTAATATGCATGAGGTTTCTTGACCGAAAAGCTGGCACTTTTTTTCAACCTAATATCATGTCCGGATAATTAGTTATAAAAAAACTTTCTCCTTCTTCTCCTGTTGTTCTTCTTTATTACCTCTTTTCTCCTGACTCCTGACTCCTGACTCCTGACTCCTCCGTAGTTATTTATTTATCACTGTTTAACCGGACATGATATAAGAAGGCTGAAACCTTTATATGCCAATGCTTTTATAGTTCATCAGCAACCCCTAATTAAATGGACATAATATTAGGTTCATAAACTAAATTTCCTGCTAAATAAGTAGCTTTAACTACTCGTTCATCTCCCAAAATAATCAGGGTAAATAATTCATCAATAATGTCAGTTAATAAATCGGAATTATTTCGAGAATTCCGCAACTTTAACAACGGAGTTACTCTGGTATCTAGCACAACTAAATCTGCTTCTTTCCCTACATCAAAATTGCCAATTTTATCTTCCAGGGATAGAGACTTTGCTCCTCCTAAAGTAGCCAGATAAAAAGCTTTTAAAGAAGATAAATTTTGTCCCTGTAATTGAGATACTTTATAAGCGTCGTTCATAGTTTGAAATATTGAAAAGCTAGTGCCACCTCCCACATCTGTACCTAAACCAACTTTCACTGGAGTTTGTTGAGATTTTGCTGTGTGTAGTTGGAATAAACCACTGCCTAAAAATAGATTTGAAGTCGGACAAAATGCAATAGTTGAACCTGCTTGTGAGAGTCGATTAAATTCAGAATCACTGAGATAAATACCGTGGGCAAAAATTGATTTATTACTAACTAAACCAAACTTTTCATAAACATCTAAGTAGTCTTTACTATTAGGAAAAAGCTGGGCAACTTTCTCAGTTTCAGATTTTTGTTCAGATAAATGTGTATGTACATACACATCTGGAAATTCTTGTTTGAGAACTCCAGCTAGATGTAGTTGTTCTGGGGTAGAAGTAATGGCAAATCTCGGAGTAATGGCGTATAGAAGTCTGCCTTTACCATGCCATTTTTTAATCAAATTTTTGCTATCTTCGTAGCTAGTTTCTGGAGTATCCAACAAATAATCTGGAGCATTCCGATCCATGAGCATTTTACCAGCAATTATCCGCATATTTCGTAGTTCTGCTACTTCAAATAAGGCATCAACTGACTGAGGATAAACTGTGGTTAAAACTAAAGCACTTGTCGTGGCATTTTTTAGTAGTTGATCTAGAAAAAAGGATGCTATTTGTTGAGCGTAGGTTTGATCTTTAAATTTTCCTTCTGCTGGGAAAGTGTATTTATCTAACCATTCCAAAAGTTGTTTACTAGAGGAGGCAATTATTTCTGTTTGGGGATAATGGATATGAATATCGATAAATCCTGGTAAAATTAGCATTCCTGGATAAGAAATAATAGGAATTTCAGGATATTTAGGCTTTAATTTGTCGTAGTTTCCTAGTTCTTGAATTATGCCTCTGGAGATAATCATTAAACCATCATGAATATAACGAACGGTTTCTAATTCTGGATAGTAAAACGGATCTGCAACAAAATCTAGGAATGAACCCCTGATGGCTGAGATGTTAATATTTTGATTCATTTTTATCTGATATTTTGGTAAGAGTATATATGAAGAAAATGGGTTGATAAGCTTGAGTTAAGTTTGCAAGGAAGAAGGAAAAAGGGTTTAGTTAGAGCTTGCTGATTAAATCTCAAAGTTTTTACAGATAAAGGTTTTAGCCTTCACGGCAGCTATGATTTTCTTCTAAAATTCTGTCTCCTGTCTCCTGACTCCTTCTCCTATACTACATTTTGTGGTGCGGAATGTGGGTTGATCCTTTATCTCACAATAGTTTTGAAATGCTTGTCACCCCTTGAGAAGAGCATCTTAGTTTTGTGCGATACATGAGATAATAAAATGAAGTAAATAAAATCAGGGCAAACAATCCAGCCGAAACTACGGATGTTGTGAGCGGAATCAACAATAAAGAAGTCAACAATTCAATTCCAATTAAACTAATCAAAATCCAAACCACCATTTGACGTTCCATCAGACTACAAAGAATTGCTCCTGTTGGCGCACCAACTACCACAACCGGAACCGCCGCTAACCAATAATTACTGACGGGAGTAACAAAATCCCCCAGGATAAAGTTATGAATTAAAAAGCCTGTGACGGCATTAATTGCCATCAAAATCACTGAAGTAGGAGTGCTAACTTTCTCACACAAACCAAATAGTAACACCATTACAGAGTAGGCAAAAACATCCATTCCACTTCCGACTAAACCGCTAATCATACCACCCATTAATCCGACGACTAGAGATAAAATTTTTTCTCGTTTACCCCAGTGTTCAATAGTAAATTTCCGTTCATTCTTAGTTAAATTTAAGTGAATTAAAATGAGGGCAAAACTGCCAATCATCATTGTAAATGAAATTTTTATGACTTCGGGAGGAAGTAAAGGAGCCAGAAAAGCTGTTCCCATAAAAATACCTGGAATTCCCCCTAAACTCACCCAACGAATTAACTTCCATTCTACTTGAGTTTTCATAGCCACAATCGTAAAAGATGCGGCACTCATGCCAATACTTTGAATGGCTAAAGAAAAGAGTTTTGCATCAGGGGGAGAGACGTGAAGCCACTTTGTTAAAGCTGGAAAAGCAACTGCGCCTCCTCCCATACTTGTCGCTCCTGCAACCATGGAACCAAAGACCATTGTGAAGGCAAATTCCCAATGTTCAATCAGGTTATAAATAGCTCGACTAGGTTCAAGAATAATCAGCCAGCTTGTCCAAACTGTGAGTACACACAATAGACTATAACGAATGGAACGTTGGGATAAAATCAACTGAAATAATGAATACATAAACTTTAAACTATTGAAGATTATTTTTTTATAAAAAAGCTAATTTTATCAGCTTTTTGATTGCGGCTTTGATCAAATATAATTAATATCCCTTAAGTTGATTATTAGTAAACAAATTGATATAATATCATCCTAGGTTAAATACTTATACTTTGGCAGAGGAAAGGCAGAGGGCAGAAGGCAGAAGGCAGAAGGAAGAGAGCAAAGTTTGAAGTGAAGAAGTTTTTATAACTAATCATCCGAACATGATATAACAGGGATTAAAAATCCTCATATTTTATTACTGATTTAAAAAACAGTCAAAAAAAACAACTCGTGAGTTGAGTTTTATCAGTTGTAAAAATTTTGCAAATCAGTTTATCCTCAAAAAGTGATGGGTTGTTGATATTTGATGAATAGTGTTTTTCAATAGACATCTCCAGAGATGTCTGGAATCATAAAATTACATAATGCATAATATTTCTGTTGAAATAGCACCAGACATCTCTATCTATTGTGATGAACTTAGAAAGGAAGAGGTCCAGGAACTTGAATTCCTTTCTGAACCGCAGGACGTTCTGCAATTTGATCGTGCCATGCGATTAAGCAGGAAAACTGATCGAAGCCAAATCCCATACGTTTAGCAGTATAAACCCAACCCCAATGGGCAATATCTACAATAGAGTATTCATCACCGCAGAGATATTTTTGCTGCTTCAAACGTTGTTCAAGGACACCATACAGCCTTTCAGTTTCTTTGGTATAGCGTTCAATTGCGTAAGGGATTTTTTCAGGAGCAAACAAGGCAAAGTGCGCTCGTTGTCCGAACATTGGTCCAATAGAAGCCGCTTGGAAAAACAACCATTGAATTGCTTCCCAACGACCTTGAGTTGATTGTGATACTAACCGTCCAGTTTTATCTGCAAGATAGAGTAAAATTGCACAGGATTCAAATACCGTTTGTCCAGTTTCTTGATCTACAATTACTGGAACTTTAGCATTAGGATTGAGTGCAACAAATTCTTCTTTGAATTGTTCTCCCTCATAAACATTTATATGCTTTACAGTGTAAGGGAGTTCAAGTTCTTCCAAACAAATAGAAATTTTGTGACCGTTTGGGGTATTGTGTGTGTACAGTTCAATCATTGAAGACTCCTAGGTTGAGCAGTGAAATTTTCAGTTAACTTGATGTGAAAGCCCCCTAAATCCCCCAATTTAGGGGGACTTTTAGAAGCAAGTTGACTCTTATTCCCCCCAAATTTGGGGGTCTAGGGGGGCAAAATGTCAGTATTCCGGATAATTTATCTTGTTTTTTTTGATAAGTTATTACTCAAAAATAATAATGCCAATACAATCACCAATCCGGAATTAAAAATTGAAGGTTCAGGTACAGATTGACGGGGATATTCTTGAGTTGCTTCGACAATACTCAGCACTTCAGAAACCTCAGAAAGAGATTTCTGAGCCTGATTTGCAAATAAATTATGAGAACGGACAGTAGGATGAATCGGATTCCAGAATACAAATTCATCAGGATTGGTTGCATTCGTATCTAAAAAAGCCTCTGTGACATTAGAAAACCCAAAGTTAGCTGGATTTTCTATAGCTTGATTCAGGGCTGAATACATATCAACCTGAATAATATTGATATCTGAATTTTGTTCAACTTCTTCTAAAGCTGTTTGCAACGCTGCATTATGATCTTGAGTAACTTGTGCCAGTCTTTGCTGAACTTCAGGAGAACCATTAACAGCAAGGGGAATTGCACCTAAATCAAAAAGATTAGGTATCATAATATTTTTTGCCCCTGCATCGGCTAATTTATCAATTGTTGTTAATAAGTTGGTAATGGGTGTATCAACTTCCGTTAGACTTAAACCCACATAATCATTACCGCCTCCCCAAACCATATAAAGTGCATCGGGATCGGCAACAGGATTTTCGGCGACAAAATCATCAATTTGTGTTTGGATTCCGGGTAAAGGCAGTAGGTTATCGGGTAAAACATCTGTTCTCGGATTGAGAACATTATCGGTTCCTGTCGTTGCACCTCCATAGGCGACATTATTTTCAGGATTTATCTCTAAACCCAACTCAGGGATTAAAGTTTCAATCCAAATTATCCCATTGGTAAAACGTCCTTCAAAATTTGGAAATTCTGGAAAAATACCGTTAGTCAGTTCAAACAAATTCCCATCATCAGAAAAACTATCTCCAAAGACATAAACATCGCTAAAAAGTTTGCCGGGAAGATCACCCTGATATTGACCAACTGTTAGGTAATGATCGAGGGGACTGTTGGCAGTACCATTTGCGATCGCATCAGCCACTTCTGGATATTGAGAAAGATAAAAATCTTCATCAAAGATTTGATCGATAGTGATGCTCATCAAAAATTTCTCCTTGTCCTAGTTGAGTTATCAATTTAAGTCCTGGAGCAGGATTTTTTCCACTCCAGTTTTTATTTTCTGAGATTAAAAAAGTCTGACGCTAAACTTCTGTTTATAAAGTTTTAGAAGACTTTGTTTTAGATGAATTAAACATGAAACTACGTTCTACATTCCATTGATTTGACTTGCGATTTTTGAGCATTAAACCTGCACCGATTGTACCAAAAGCTAACAAACCAACAGGGAAAGAAGACTCAGGGATTGATCTTGTCCTAATAATAGCCTGGTCTGCTAGCAGACCAATAGAAGCTCCACCCGTAGGATTTTTTAAGAATAAGTCAATGGTGTTAATGTCATTAGGTAGGGGAATATTTACCCTTTGAAAACTCTCGCCAATACCAAACTCAATTGGGATTTCAGTTCCAGTACCTAGAAAAATGCTACCACCAACAATATCCTCAACAGCACCAGTGCGGATTACATCTACTGTTGCGACAGAAGACCCTTCCTCAGTGAAGAATTGATTACCGGCAAACTCTAGTGAGCTAGGAAATATAAGCCCGTTTGCTGGGGCGGCTTCCAAAAGTTCTTCAGGATTTACAGGAGGTTGATTAAATGGATCTGTTACGGGCTGACCGACTTCCCGGAAAAAGTCTTCAACTCCTGTAGGTTCATAATAAATGAGTAGCCTCGCCAAATCTGATGTCTGATTTCGGAAGGCGTGCTTGCCATTTTCGGGGCCAAAAATAAGCGTTTCAGGTGGTGTCAGTGCTGTTTGGTCTTCTAATTGAAACTCTAAAGTACCATCCAGCATGAAAAACCACTCAGCTTCATTTTCATGGAAGTGTAATGGAGTACCACCACCAGGGACAACAACCACATCTAATAGGGTGTATTGTTCATTAGTGGTCTCGCCTGTTTCAACAAAGGAAATTCGTCCACCTGCAACCCATGCAGTTTCTAAATCTTGGTAGAATAAAGATGTCGCTGAGATATCATCTAACCCGGCTACATAATCAGTGATAGCCGTGGGAATGGGGCCATTCAAAAAATCATAGATATCAATCGGGCTAGATGTTTCTGTCGAGCTAGATGTTTCTGTTGAGGAATCCTGTTGTTCATGCTCATGGAAATGTAAACCAACGTGAGCTTGTGCGGGGAAACTGATTCCTAAAGCTAATAGAAATGAGCTAGCGACGTAAAATGCGGTAGACTTAGTTTTTGTATTCATTAATAAAAATAGTTGCTGGAGACCCACACTATAAAGTGTGTTTTAGTGTTGGGAGGAAAGCAACCAGCATATAAATTACTTTCCCCTAAAATTTGAGAACAAACTTAATTGATCGCCCGAAGTGCACCATTAAACTTTTTACATCTAGTAGTCAACTCAGAAGTATCAAACAATGACAATTGAATTGGGCTATCTAAGTTCCCTCTTTTCTGGAGATGTCTAATGATTTACTGATTTACGATTTTTATTCAACAGAGCGCCTGCACTGCAAGCCATGAGTAGTAAACCAGAAATCAAAGAAGGCTCAGGAATATTTACATTGTCTTGATCATCTGGAGTACCAAATGTCATAACAAAATCTTCTAATTTAGAGGGATTATCAGTCGTAAATAGTAGAGTGCGAGCGGAAAATGTTTCAAAGTTACTAAAACTGTACTTGCTTCCTTCTGGCAAGTAAATAAAGGTATCCGGATCGGCACTAAAGGATTGATCGGCAACATTAATAGTTAGCTCTCCATCCAACGTGTAGAGTGCTAAATCGGTTGGAGCTGTTAATAATTCTTCAATCCCTGAGTTTTGTTCGGGAATAAAGACATCAAATAATGAGAGCAGTCCTTCCGTTTGATTCAGGTTAGCAACCTGTGTATAATTACTTCCACCTAACCAAAAAGAATTCGGATTCGGATCAGGGAGTAACAGAGGAAAATCATCCGGAGAATACCCATCAATTAAGGTGTAAGTATTATCCTCACCCAAGGTGAAAAGGGCTTTATTTTGTAGGAGTGCAATACTGGTATCAATCGGATCAACTAAGGTCAGTTCAAAGTTCTGATTTTCTGCACCTTCAATACCAGTAATCTCTAAGTTTTGAATTCGTTCTCCATCCCCAAAGGTAACAGGAATTTCAGCAACAGTTGAGTCATCTTCAGGATTACTAACAATCAGTGTCGCACTCGCTTCTCCATCAGCTTCACCCGGACGAATTACAACAAGTTCAGGATCACCCTCTTGCGTAATTCCAAATTGAGGGGGAGTAATGAGTAATGAGTCAGGTGCCACTACCCCAAAATCCCTCAACAGTTGGAAGCCACCCTCTAATAATTCAGGTGTTGGAAGTTGAGGAAAAGGTGGATTATCAGAGGTTCCCGGTTGACCCAAAAGTTCAAATAGGCCATCAATTCCAGCCGGGATTACAAACTCTATGTGACGGGCAGGTTCTTCACCCGCATTAACAAAAGCATGGAGAACATCTTTCGGTTTAGAAATGAAGGTTCCAGGTGTCGCAGTAAAGAGTTGGTCTTCAAGTTGATAGGTTATTTCTCCCTCAAGAACGTAGACAAACTCATCTTCAAGGGTGTGATAGTGAGGTAGTGGTCCACCCGGTAAGGTAATGAAATCAAAAAGTGCTAACTGACCATCAGTATTGTCACCAATTTCAACAAACTCTGCGTTGTCACTGAATAGCCAAAAGCCCGGACGGTCTACATCAGGTAATACAACTGGAGTGTCACCATTTGCTGTGATTTCAAGAGTATTTGAAGCTTCAGTAGCATTGGTCGGAATGGTAAAAGAAGAAACATTTGAGGAATCCTGTTGTCCATGCTCATGGAAATGTAAACCAACGTGAGCTTGTGCGGGGAAACTGATTCCTAAAGCTAATAGAAATGAGCTAGCGACGTAAAATGCGGTAGACTTAGTTTTTGTATTCATTAATAAAAATAGTTGCTGGAGACCCACACTATAAAGTGTGTTTTAGTGTTGGGAGGAAAGCAACCAGCATATAAATTACTTTCCCCTAAAATTTGAGAACAAACTTAATTGATCGCCCGAAGTGCACCATTAAACTTTTTACATCTAGTAGTCAACTCAGAAGTATCAAACAATGACAATTGAATTGGGCTATCTAAGTTCCCTCTTTTCTGGAGATGTCTAATGATTTACTGATTTACGATTTTTATTCAACAGAGCGCCTGCACTGCAAGCCATGAGTAGTAAACCAGAAATCAAAGAAGGCTCAGGAATATTTACATTGTCTTGATCATCTGGAGTACCAAATGTCATAACAAAATCTTCTAATTTAGAGGGATTATCAGTCGTAAATAGTAGAGTGCGAGCGGAAAATGTTTCAAAGTTACTAAAACTGTACTTGCTTCCTTCTGGCAAGTAAATAAAGGTATCCGGATCGGCACTAAAGGATTGATCGGCAACATTAATAGTTAGCTCTCCATCCAACGTGTAGAGTGCTAAATCGGTTGGAGCTGTT
Source organism: Okeania hirsuta (assembly GCF_003838195.1). Classification (GTDB taxonomy): domain Bacteria; phylum Cyanobacteriota; class Cyanobacteriia; order Cyanobacteriales; family Microcoleaceae; genus Okeania; species Okeania hirsuta. The sequence continues at coordinate 11,246 of NZ_RCBY01000004.1, read as the reverse complement.
AATAATTCTTCAATCCCTGAGTTTTGTTCGGGAATAAAGACATCAAATAATGAGAGCAGTCCTTCCGTTTGATTCAGGTTAGCAACCTGTGTATAATTACTTCCACCTAACCAAAAAGAATTCGGATTCGGATCAGGGAGTAACAGAGGAAAATCATCCGGAGAATACCCATCAATTAAGGTGTAAGTATTATCCTCACCCAAGGTGAAAAGGGCTTTATTTTGTAGGAGTGCAATACTGGTATCAATCGGATCAACTAAGGTCAGTTCAAAGTTCTGATTTTCTGCACCTTCAATACCAGTAATCTCTAAGTTTTGAATTCGTTCTCCATCCCCAAAGGTAACAGGAATTTCAGCAACAGTTGAGTCATCTTCAGGATTACTAACAATCAGTGTCGCACTCGCTTCTCCATCAGCTTCACCCGGACGAATTACAACAAGTTCAGGATCACCCTCTTGCGTAATTCCAAATTGAGGGGGAGTAATGAGTAATGAGTCAGGTGCCACTACCCCAAAATCCCTCAACAGTTGGAAGCCACCCTCTAATAATTCAGGTGTTGGAAGTTGAGGAAAAGGTGGATTATCAGAGGTTCCCGGTTGACCCAAAAGTTCAAATAGGCCATCAATTCCAGCCGGGATTACAAACTCTATGTGACGGGCAGGTTCTTCACCCGCATTAACAAAAGCATGGAGAACATCTTTCGGTTTAGAAATGAAGGTTCCAGGTGTCGCAGTAAAGAGTTGGTCTTCAAGTTGATAGGTTATTTCTCCCTCAAGAACGTAGACAAACTCATCTTCAAGGGTGTGATAGTGAGGTAGTGGTCCACCCGGTAAGGTAATGAAATCAAAAAGTGCTAACTGACCATCAGTATTGTCACCAATTTCAACAAACTCTGCGTTGTCACTGAATAGCCAAAAGCCCGGACGGTCTACATCAGGTAATACAACTGGAGTGTCACCATTTGCTGTGATTTCAAGAGTATTTGAAGCTTCAGTAGCATTGGTCGGAATGGTAAAAGAAGAAACATTTGAGGAATCCTGTTGTCCATGCTCATGGAAATCAAAACCAAAGTGAGCTTCTGCTGGAAAACTGATTCCCAAAATTAATAGAAATGAACTAGCGACGTAAAATGCGGTAGACTTAGTACTGGCATTCATGGGTATACCTGCTAAAAATTTTGACAATGTAATGGTCTGAAATTCCCTGGTCTCCCAAGGAATCTCGAAAATTATACAATACCAACGTAGTTTCGGGCAAAATTCTTAGCAAATGTTGATGAAGTTGTTAATTGAGAGAGCTTAGATTCACTGAGTTTACGTCGAAAACGTACATCCTCTAAATCCTCTCCTTCCGGTGAGTGCAACATTGTTAACAAGCTGTAGGAGAATTCTTGAGCACGCCAGATGTAGGGCAAGCGAATTTCGGAGTAGCGGTTTAGATAAGAAAGATCGTGGTTTTCGAGATAGTAGCTAATCAATGTCTCTGCTAAAACTCCCGCATCTTGCACCGCTAAATTTAAGCCTTTTCCACCCATTGGGGTAATAATATGAGCTGCATCTCCTGCTAATAATAATCGTTGATAACCCATGGGTTCCATCACATAATTCCGCAGCTCCATAATACGCTTTTGAAAGATTTCGCCTTCATTTAACGGACATCCTTCTTTAGCAAGCCGCTGGTGTAAATTAGCCCAGATGTGCTCATCTGACCAATCTTCTAAAGTATCGGTGCTGGGAATTTGAAGGTAATAGCGAGAAATCTTGCTATTGCGAAGCATATGAGCTGCAAAACCATCTGGATGTACACCATAAAGAGTATACTGGGCTGAAGGGGGAGCGTAGGCTAAAATTGCTAACCAGCGATAGTTGTATTGTTTGCTGTAAATCTCTACAGCTTCAGGGGGAACAGATTGACGAGCTAACCCATGATAACCATCACATCCAGCTACAAAATCCGCTTGAATCGTTACAGTTTTTTGACTATCTAAATCATAACATTCAACTTCGACTTTGTCATCACTTTGAACAATCTTTTTTCCTTCATGATGAAAAAGTAACTTACCACCATCCTTGATATATTTTTCAATCAAATCATCGTTGAGATCACTTTGAGGATAAACATAATGAACATCTCCTCCACTTAAGCTTCCATATTCAAAAGTTAGGCTTTTATCAGGATAGCGAAACTCACAAGAACCGTGAGTATAAGCATTTTTCAGCAGGGTATCCGCCAGGTCATTTTTTTTAAGGACTTGAACTGTTGTACTTTCAATCACTCCGGCTCGTCCTCTGGCATAAATTTCTTCACGATTATACTTATCAATCACAATACAATCGATTCCATTTCTGAGCAAAATATTGCCGAGAACAATACCAGCTGGACCGCAACCAAGAATACAGACTGAGGTTTTTAACTGTGTGGTCTTTGTCATCGTAAACTCCTAATTTTGGTCAATCTTTTGGAAAAGAGGTGGGTATTTCACTCACCTCATTGATGATAGAAAATGAATCCTTAAACCGTAACAGGTTGCTTAACAACTGAAGGGAAGTGAATCTTTTTTCGGAGTTGTTGAGTCATTGGATGCAAGTCACGGGGTTGAGTTCTGGGGCGGAATAATCCATCCTTTTCCCATCGGTGTTCATTGAGGCTAATTGCCCAAGCATTTAACCAGGCAGACTCCGGAAAATCAGCTAATTTTTCAGGCATTGTATCTTCAAGTGCCATGCGAAAAATAACCTGGGCAAGTTCCTCAAACATTTCCAAACTAGCAATATGATCATCAATGAGTTGCTGTTCCGTTTTATTGGATTGTAAATTCCGCGATCGCAATTGCTTGATGAAATCCATTTCTAAGTAATCAAGATACTCATAAGTTCCCCGATTTTGCGAGAGTTCTGCCCAGTCTATAAACAACTTTTGCATCCGGTGAGCTAACAGAAAAAATCGACCTGAACCTTGACGAATTTTTGCCCGTTTTTCAGAGTCAAGGAAAATCGAATTAAACATCAGAGGCGCACTAAATGCCCAGCCGGATAGGGTATCCCAAATTACCTTAATTGCCATCACTAAATCTTTATCAAAGCAGGAGTAAACCTTATGAATATTATCTTTTACCCCTTCGGCATAAGTGAGTAAAAAGCGATTGGCTTCCGCGACTATTTCTGAAGTCAAGTTACCTTGCAAATCCGCTTCAATCATCTGAGTGACGAGAGAATTTCCAAATCCAATTAGGTCAGTACCAGGAGAATAGAAGGGATCGGGAAATACTCCAGCTTCACCAACACAAGCCCAACGATTATTTGAAAAAATTTGTTTAGAGGAATAGCTATAGTGAGGCATCTTCATAAATTTTTGAGTTGAAATCCCTTGAAGATGATTAGCTAAAGTAGGTTCATAGGTTTGGAGCCAATTAAATGTTTTTTCCTCAGTGTTATGTTGTTTGAAAGGATGAACCGTTTCATCAGTGACAATCCCAATACTGGTATAGTTATTGGGGAGGGGAATCATCCAAATCCAGTAGCCTTTTCCACACAAGTGATTGGTTGAATAATATCGTTGATTTCCCGGGACACGCTCATGCCAGTTTTGGTTACTTTTGGGAACAAAATCACTGACATCAACCCGTTCATTGACCCAGAACCAAACCGCACTATGTTTAGAACTATTTCGTTGAGCTAAACCCAGTTTTTTCTGCAAAAATCTACGACGACCCATCGCATCAATAACCCATTTAGCTTGAATGGTATTCTTTTGCTTCGTGTCATCTTGAGTGTAAACAATTTCATGGAAGTCTTGATTATTTTCAGATAGGATCATATCAAGAACCTTGCAATTTTCTAAAAATTCAATTCCTGCTTCGATGTTTAAGTTTCGCAGATCATTTTCAAACTTACCTCGGTCAATTTGATAGGAGGAAGGAGAATGAAATTTAGATAGTCCGAGTTCAGGACGTTCTTCAAATTTACCTTGAGCATCACCTAAGAAGAAACGCAGTCCCAACTTTGGCATATGATTCAGTTTGAAATAACCATCACCAAATTGGAGTGTTTCAGCCAGATAATAGGAACCCACTTCAACCGTTGATTCTCCAACTTTAAAAGCACCTTCAGGTAGAGGTCGAGCCAAACGATCTAGGACAATAATAGAAAGATCGGGCATTGTTAACTTCAACTGTCTAGCTAAAGTAGAACCCGCTAAACCACCACCGCAAATTGCTACATCATAAGTCATTGTATTCATTGTGAAATCTCCTGCTGTATTGAGAGTAAACATTATTTCGGTTAACATTAATTCAAGGAAAAGTGAGACTAACCTAAGCAAGCTTTTAAAATCTCAGCTAAGACCTGTACATTTGGTCGATCAAAAATTGAATAATGGTCTCCCGGTACATCGTAAATTTCTAATTTATCCCTAGAAAAATTACTCCAACCATGTTCAGGATCACGAGTTTCCCAATCTGCTTGATTCGGTAAATAAAACTTGTTGAATTTAGCAGATTTTTTAGCCCGAAACAGGGTAATTTTACCGGAATAAACTTGTGGTGAATAAACCCACTTTGCCTGCATATTCGCCTCAGCTACGATCGCACGACTGAGATGATGAGGTAGAGGTTTTCCTAAACCTAGATAAAGCTGGCAAAGGATTGCTTGCAGTTGGCGTTGAGTAACGTCTTTGAGTTCCTCAAATAGTGACTTGGATAGTCCCAATTGGGATAAGTATTTGAAGTAGTGTTGGTTTCGGAATACAAGGCGAGGAAAAGCACTTTTATTGAAAGTGTCAAACATCACCAGTAATGCCACCTTTTCTCCTTGTTGTTGAAGTTGTTGTGCCATCTCAAAAGCAATCGTACCTCCCATAGAGTTTCCCCCTAGAAAATAGGGACCATGGGGTTGAACACTGCGAATTTCTTGAAGATAATTAGTCGCCATTGCTTCGATTGTAAAGTCAGGCATTTGTTTGCCATCTAACCCTTTAACTTGCAATCCATAAAACGGTTGTTCTGAACCTAGAGATTTGGCTAATTCTCGTAAATTCAATACATTTCCTTGTTGTCCATGAATGCAGAAGAAAGGGGGTTTAGAACCACGAGGTTGAAGTGGAACTAATGAAGACCAAGGGAGAGAAGATTCGTTTTCAGCAAGAATTTCGGCTAGTTGTTCAATGGTTGGAGATTTTAGTAGTGTTGCCAAAGGTAACGTTTTACCAAAGGTTTGTTCAATTTGAGTAAACAAACTCATCGCCATTAAGGACTGTCCACCTAAATCAAAGAAGTTATCTCGAATTCCAATGGATTCAATTCCTAATACTTTACTCCATAATTGAACGAGTTTGAGTTCAGTTGAATTGCGGGGTGCAAGATAAGCAGGTTTAGAATAATTACTGGGTGGTTTTAATGTAGATTGATTGGCTCGTTTCTCCTCTAATTGTTGTTGTTCAGTTGCGCTCAAAGGGAGTAAATCCAAGATAGACTGCTCTGGATTGATTAAAATGTTTTCCAGAATAGTACGATAATGCTCCTGCATTTTAGCAATGGTTGCTTCCTCAAATAAATCAGCATTGTATTTGAATATAGCAGCAAAAGTATCACCTTCTGGAATCAGATAGAGATAGAGGTCAAAATCCGCTGTTCCGCTATCAAGATTAAAGGTTTCGACATTTAAATCGGGTAAGTTTAAGGTATGAATTGTTGTATTTTGCAGTGCAAACATCACCTTAGATAGAGGAGTTTGCAGTAAATTTAGAGCGTTAATAATTTCTTGAATGGGTAAATCTTGATAAGCGTAACCTCCGGAAACAACCTGACGAACTTGACTCAAAAACTCCCGAAACGTTTGGTTTACGTTCAACTGTGTCCGTAGAATCAGTAAGTTCGCAAAGTAACCGATTAATCCCTTTGTTTCTTTCCGACTCCGATTCGCAATTGGACTACATACAAAAAAATCGTCTTGGTCAGAGTAGCGATATAATAGCACATTAAATGCAGCTAATAACGTTGCAAATAATGTTGCTCCTTGTTTTCGACTGAAGCTTTTAAGTTGAGTCGTGAGTTCAACAGAAAGTAACTGTTTATTGTAGGCACTAGAATGGGTAGGATTAGTCGGATAAGGATAGTCAGTTGGCAGCTTTAAGGCTTGTAAATTATCGCCAAGTTGTTGCTTCCAATAGTTTAGCAAAGTCTCTTTAAACTCACCTTGAATACATTGACGTTGCCAAACCGAAAAGTCCGCATACTGCACTGGAAGTTCTGGTAGTGGTGAAGATTGACCGAGAGAAAATGCTTCGTAGAGTGTTGATAACTCCTGAAATAAAACTCCTTTTGACCAAGCATCGACGATAATATGGTGAACATTCAGTAACAGAAAATAATCCTGTTCATCAAGTTGAAAAAGTGTTCCTCGAAACAGAGGCAGTTGAGTCAATTCAATCGGTTGCTCAATATCTCCCTTCACTAATTCCATTACCTTATTTTCCCGTTGTTTTTGAGGGAAGTTCTGTAAATTAATTACAGATAAACGAAAGGAAAAAGAGGAGTGAATGACTTGAGTTGGTTGACCTTCAACTAAGGTAAAAGTCGTTCGCAAAGCCTCGTGACGTTGAATAAGTTCATTCAGACTTTGCTCTAAAGCTAATGGATTAAGTGAACCGGAAATGCGAAACCCAAATGGCATATTATAAGCAGCAGCTTTACTTGGTTCCAACTGTTGTAAAAACCATAACCGCTCTTGAGGAAAAGAGAGAGGAAGTGGATTTTCTCGGGAAACAGAGACTAAGGGTGGAGCTTGATTTTGTAAGCTAATGACCGTTCTCATTGCTTCCCATAACTCCTTTTTAGCAGCCACTGATTGAGTTGAATTATTGGTAACTGGAGAAGTTTTCTGTTGTTTTTTGTTTAATGTTTCGAGTGACATATTATATCATGTCTGGTTGAATAATTACACTTTGGAGGAAGGAAGGCAGAAAGCAGGAGGCAGAAGGGAAGAAAGCTATGGGTAGGGTGTGTTAGCGGTAGCGTAACGCACCGAAACCCTAAATAGATTGTTATAGTGCTACGCATTAAGGCTCTTGACATTTCTAAATCCTAAAACCCTTTATTAGTCTACTATTCCCTATTCCCTATTCCCTATTCCCGATTCAAGTAGCGCTATAAAATTTAACAACTTTTCTTTTCTTCAATCATCTCCACAATTGTTGAGATATTTTGAAAGTTCTCAAAACTAATCTCACTCACATCTAACTCAATTTCAAAAGTCTCTTGCAAGTTAGAAATTAGAGTCATCGTGTTAATTGAATCTAGACCCAAGTTGAAGATATCTACATCGTCTTGCAACTCTTCTAAGGTCACATCGGGTAGAACTTCCAAAACTAACCCTTGAACTTGTTCTTGAATTCTTGTAGTTGTAATCATGGTATTATGCTCGTTAAAAAATTAGTATTTGGACTGTGATGATATCGGTTTAAACTAATTCCTTTCTCAGAATTTTTCCGAGTGGACTTTTGGGAATATCTGGGCGAAATTCAATGATTTTGGGAACTTTAAACTCCGCAAGACGCTGCTTACAAAATGAAAGAATCTCTTGGTCGTCAAAATTTTTTCGACTTTTTTTGACAATTACAGCTTTAACCAACTCGCCAGCATAAGATCCTTTTACACCAACAACAACAGCTTCTTTAATGTGAGGATGATTCATCAAAATATCTTCTACTTCTATCGGGTCAACTTTGCGACCTCCGGTATCAATGAGCAGCTTCTTGCGACCAGTAATATACACTCGACCCCACTCATCTTTTTTCCCTAAATCACCTGTATAGAAACATCCTTCCTTAAAGACTTGTTGATTCAGTTCTGGCTGATTAATATAACCTTGAGTTAGAGAGCGACTTTTGATCACAACTTCTCCACTCATTCCCATGGGTTGCTCATTTCCACTTTCATTAACAATTTTGAGTTCAACATTATTGAGCGGAAATCCAACAGAGTGATAAATTTTGTTGATGTCTTCCTCTAAATTAATTGCCACAGATCCAGCCTCAGTACAGCCATAAAGCTGTCGAATAGGAATCTTAAATCGCTGCCAAAACTTATCAAAAATGTCTTTGGATAAAAAGTTTCCGGCTGAAAAGCATAATCTCAAACTAGATAGGTTCACCAAGGTTTTTGTTCGAGTTTCTGCTAAAGCATTGAAGATATAAGGTACTGCCGGAAAGATGGTAATCTTCTCCGTTTTAATCAGTTCAAAAATTCGGGGGCACCGGAAGACAAAGGGAACCTCAACAGGTGTACCATCCTTCTGCAAAACCTGTTCTAAAATAACTAAGGTTGCACCATTACAAGTGGCTGCGAGGAGACAATTTCCTAACCCATGAGCATGATACATCGGAACTGCACAAAGAATATTATCTGAGGGCTGAATTTGGGTGGTTTCTGCGAAGTTTTTTACCTCATGGCAAAGACTCGCCTGGGTGCGTGCAATTCGTTTTGGTTTCCCCGTTGAACCGGATGAATATTGATACAGAAGATCAGAAGAAAGAGCTTTTTCTGAATAGTCTTGATGTTGAAATTTTCCTGGCAGAATTAGATGGTATATATAGTGGCTTTCGGGATAAACACCATCCACAACAATCAACTCAATTTTTCGGTCAATATTTGCAATAATATCCTGACAAATTTTGGCACGTTTGAGGTCAGTAATTACTGCTTTTGCCTTGCTATCCCTGAGACAATAACTCAGTTCTTCGGCTTTGAATAAATGATTGAGAGGCAGAACAATTCCCTGTAACTGAGCAACAGCATAGAAGCTATAAACAAACTCAGGACAGTTGGGTAAAACGAAAGCGACACAATCACCTTTGCCGATTTCTAGAGAACTTAATCCCTCACTTAATCCTTGAACTTTGAAGTTAAGTTGCTCATAACTAATTCGGGACTCATTATAGACAATTGCTGTATGTTTGGGAAAGGAATGAGCCGCTTCTTTCAACTGTTTAATAATCATAATTTTACCTCTATTGTGCCACTTGAACAACCGATGCTATTAGACATCTCTTCCAAAAGAGGGAGTAGGGAGTAGGGAGTAGTGGGAAAGAATTGATAATTTCTTTACGATAGTTGATTTTCTTTTTTATTATTGGAGATGTCTATTAGAAATTTCGCCTAAAACTATTTTCCGGAAACTTCTCTGTAATCATCATGGTGTACTGATGATTGGAGATGACGCAGTAGCTTCTATACAGGAGATTGTCTTTGGGTTGAATCTGGAAATAATCTGCTAAATCCCCTGCATGTTCTTTGCCAAGTTCGACATTTTCTTTGAAGATTTCCACTTTGTTCTCGATCCAGAGTTTCCCAATGGGAGTTTTGGTCTGTAACAGTTGGTTTCGCATTTTTTCATTCAGTCTGTCGAGAACTAAAATTGAATCCGCATAGACATAGTTGCGGTCACTCATCTTACCTTGAAGTAGCACTTTGCGAGCGATAACTTCTGTGCCTTTTTTGAGGTTCATCGGCACGATGTCTTCTTCAAGTTGAATCTCGTCTTCAAACAGCTTTTTGATTTTGATTGCTTCCCCCGAGTAAGCTTCAATCATATCTGTAACAGTGCCGTTTGTTGTGAGTAATATTCGCTGAAATGGGCTGAGTAATACAGGTTCGATGTAATTCCGCTTTCGCGGAAAGTGTTGGGAAAAAATTGGTCTTAAGACTAGGGTTTGAGCGTTCATATGCATTATTTTTCTAGAATTGGCTAAAAAGACATGTTTGATCAGATATTGTGAGTTGAATCAATCTAAGTTAGCCTTCAATTTTTCCTTCAACTCACAACAAAATTTAAACAATGGCACTTAATTTTTTGGTGGCTTGAGGGGATGAAGGGGCGAGGGCTAACTTTTCTGGCCAACGACCCACTGTTTTACCAATAACTGTCATTTCTTGCATCAGGTCTTGATAGCGATGAGGTGTCAAGGATTGAGGACCATCAGACAGAGCTTGGGAAGGGTTGGGATGAACTTCTATCATCAGAGCATCAGCTCCTGCTGCAATTGAAGCCATTGCCATTGCCGGGACGTATTCGGCTTTACCTGTCCCGTGACTGGGGTCAATCATAATGGGAAGGTGAGTCAGTGTCCGCAAGACAGGAATCACGGATAAATCGAGGGTATTCCGGGTATATTTGCGGTCATGGGTGCGAATTCCCCGTTCACACAAAATAACATTGGGATTTCCCGCTGCTAAAATATATTCAGCCGCCATTAACCATTCCTCAATGGTTGCTGACATTCCCCGCTTCAGCAGAACCGGTTTCTCTTGAGCACCAACTTTTTTTAATAGAGAAAAGTTCTGCATATTACGAGCACCAACTTGGAGAATATCTGCAACAGCTGCTATCTTTTCGATGTCGGATGCATCCATTACCTCGGTGATAATTCCCAAGCCAGTTTCTTGACGTGCAATGGCTAGCAATTCCAAACCACTCTCACCATGTCCTTGAAAAGCATAAGGAGAAGTCCGAGGTTTGTAAGCTCCACCACGTAGGAAATGAGCACCTGCTGCTTTAACTTGTTGGGCGGTTTCGACAATCATCTGTTCATTTTCAACCGAACAAGGACCGGCAGTTTGAACGATGGGACTGTGTTCGCCAAAAGTAACAGAACCGTTCGGTGTCTCAACAATAATTTCACTGGGTTCACCATGTCGGAAGTCTCGACTTGCGCGTTTAAAGGGATGTTCAACTCGTGAGACTTTTTCAATAAAAGGACTGACAGCTTGAATTTTTAAGGGATCGAGTTCAGCCGTTTCACCGACTAAACCAATAACCACTCGGTGTTTGCCGATGATTTTTTCGACGCTGACTTTGTATTGGGACAGTTCGTCTTTAATGTGTTCAATTTCGACTGTCGGAGTGGCTGCTTTGAGGACAATTATCATGCTTTATTTCCGTTGAGATTGGGTTTGCTGAACAGAATGATGGAGAAAGGTTTGAGATAGCAGATGTGGGTTAAACTAACATCTCTATTTCTGTCCCTGCCACCAGTTCTATTTCTATATCTGTAAATGGCTTAAAACTAGAGAAACTGTAATAACGAATTTACGTCATTTGAGCTAGTATTAATCTCAGGAATCAAGTTGTTTCCTGTAACTGTAAAGATGCGTATATCTGGTCTAAGTTAGGTTATGCATTTTTGAGAAGTTGGCTTCAAACTAGGGAAACTATAATTAAGTACCAAGTTTTCTGCATTTACTAAGCTGAAAA
>NZ_RCBY01000399.1 GCF_003838195.1 Okeania hirsuta | reverse complement strand
ATTTTACCTTGCCAAGCTAGAAATTTAATAATTGAGGAAACATTCTGAGAAAAAGAAGTACCAGGAGCAAATATTACTGTGCCTTTACTTTCACCATCAGGAATAATACCTGCATGGCTATTTTTGTAAAGTTCATCTAGCTCAGGCTGTAGCATATTCTGTAAGTCATTAACTGTAATTGTCATTTTTCTAAATTTTTAACTTCCAATAATAATCATAACTTAAGGTAGTTTATAGCTGGCTAATCTAATCGTTAATTATCCTTCTTTGGTATATTGTTGAATTTCTCGAAAAAGTAATGTTCAACAGGTTGTTTCTGTTGAAGATTTTTGGGGAGGAATATTTGCTGGATTTTTAGTTGGTTATACCGGAGAATAATTTATCAAATCATTATTGGAGTTGTGATTAACTCACAACTTACAGCACTTTTTAGGAAGCGTGAGGTACAGTTTTAAAATTAATCTTTTTTTCCCTACTCCCTACTCCCTAAAGTCCTAAAATTTTGACCTCATCAACTCCAAAACTGCTGTAATTAATTACTAAAATTTTCTGGCAATTCTATCTCAAAGTTTCTGAGCAAAAAAGCAAATTCGTCTGTAATTTCTTCAATAATTTTCGTAGTAGGTTTTCCTGCTCCATGACCTGCTTTAGTTTCAATTCTAATTAATACTGGATTATCTCCAACATGAGCTGCTTGTAAAGCAGAAATAAACTTAAAACTATGAGCTGGAACAACTCGGTCATCATGGTCAGCAGTAGTAACTAAAGTTGCCGGATAAGATATTTCTGGCTTTAAATTATGTAGAGGAGAATAAGCATATAAAGCTTTAAATTCTTCTGGATTATCTGGAGAACCAAAATCAGCAACCCATGCCCAACCAATAGTAAATTTATGGAAACGTAACATATCCATTACTCCTACTGCAGGTAGAGCTGCACCAAATAATTCTGGTCTTTGAATCATACAAGCACCTACCAATAAACCACCATTACTTGCACCAGTAATAGCTAATTTTTTCGATGAAGTCCACTTATTTTCAATCAACCATTCAGCAGCACTAATAAAGTCATCAAATACATTTTGTTTCTGTTGTTTTATCCCTGCTTTATGCCACTCTTCACCATATTCTCCACCACCACGAATATTGGCAACTGCATACACGCCACCCATCTCTAACCAAACTAATCTACTAATAGAAAAGTTGGGAGTTAGAGAAATACTAAATCCCCCATATCCATAAAGAATAGTCGGATTATTACCATCTAGCTTTACACCTTTTTTGTGAGTAATAAACATGGGAATTCTTGTACCATCCTTACTACTATAAAAAATTTGCTTGGTTTCAAATTCATCAGGATTAAAATCTACAGTTGGTTGACGATAAATTTTACTTTCACCACTTACCATATCGTACTGATAAATAGTTGATGGAGTTGTGAAACTAACATAACTATAAAATGTGGTTGTGTCATGACGTTTACCATAAAAACCACCCACAGAACCAATTCCGGGTAAGTCTACATTTCTGACTGGGGAACCATCAAGATTAAATATTTTTACCTGAGTATGAGCATCTTTTAAATAGAAAGCAACAAACTGATTATTAAGTGTGCCTACCCCTCTCAATGTATCTGTTGTTTCAGGAATAATTTCTTGCCATTTATCCTTATTTTCTCCTGTGACTAAAGAAGGAGATGGAGAATTATTAATATCAATGGCAATAACTCGTCTTTTCGGAGCATCAAAATCTGTGACAAACCAAAAGATATTATCATCATTATCAATTAGACGATATTCGGCTTCAAACTCACTAATTAGTTCTACTATCGGCGCATCTTCTATAGTTAAATCTTGATAAAAAACCAAATTTTTGCGGTCTGTACTTTGCCAAACTGTAATAACTAAATATTTACTATCTTCCGTGACATAGCAATTGAAACTCCATTCTTTTCGCTCTGGTTTTTCATAAATTAATACATCATCACTTTGAGGAGTACCTAAACGATGGTAGTAAATTTTTTGTACATAATTAGTTTCTTCTAATTCTCTTGCTTGTGGTTGTTCGTAGCGACTATAAAACAAACCTTGATTATCATTTTTCCAAGCTGGTACATTAAATTTTATCCATTGCAAAACATCTGGTAAATCTTCTCCTGTCTCAATATTTTTAATCCGCCATTCTTGCCAGTCTGAACCAGACTTAGAAATACCATAAGCGATTAATTTGCCATCTTTACTAATAGCAATTCCTGAAAGAGCGACTGTTCCATCTTCTGATAATTTATTAGGGTCTATCAAAACTTTTGGTTCGGCATCAAGAGTAGGCAAAGTGTATAAAATACTTTGATTTTGTAAACCATCATTTTTGTAATAAAAGTAGCGATCGCCTTGTTTGAAAGGAACGCTATATTTTTCATAATCCCAGATTTTAGTCAGTCGTTTTTTGATGTTTTCTCCTTCGGAAATTTCTGCGAGATAATTAAAGGTAATTTCATTCTGAGATTTTACCCACTCTTGAGTTTCTTCTGAATTAGGGTCTTCTAACCATCGATAGGGGTCGGCCACTTCTACACCATGATAATTTTCTACTATGTCTGTTTTGTGGGTGATGGGATATGTTAGAGGTTCTTTTGAATATTTCATATTTTTGATTTGTGAATGGTTGATTTAATCTTAGAAGTTGATTGGATTTTTATCAAGTAAAGAACGTCTAACTTTTGTCATTGTCACATCAGGAAAATCTCAATATTGTTGAATTTTTTGGATAATTTCTAGAGTTGTCTAGAAAATTTTCAGTGGTGCAAGGGTGGAGAGATATAAATGATTTACTCTATGGGAAATATCTCTTTGACTTTTGTCATTGTCACATCAGGAAAATCTCAATATTGTTGAATTTTTCGGATAAGTTCTAGAGTTGCCTAGAACATTTTCAGTGGTGCAAGGATGGAGGGATATAAATGATTTACTCTATGGCAAGTATCTCTTTGACTTTGGTCAATATTGTTGAATTTTTTGGATAAGTTATAGAGGTGCCTAGAACATTTTTAGTGGTGGAAGGGTGGAGAGATATAAATGATTTACTCTATGGGAAATATCTCTTTTGCTTTGGTCATTGCCAAACCAGAAAAATCTCAATATTGTTGATTTTTTTGGATAAGTTCTAGAATTGCCTAGAAAATTTTCAGTAGTGGAAGGGTAGAGATATAAATGATTTACTCCATCACAAGTATTTCTTGGATTTTTCTCATTCCCACATCAGTAAAATCTCAATATTGTTGAATTTTTTGGATAATTTCTAGAGTTGTCTAGAAAATTTTCAGTGGTGCAAGGGTGGAGAGATATAAATGATTTACTCTATGGGAAATATCTCTTTGACTTTTGTCATTGTCACATCAGGAAAATCTCAATATTGTTGAATTTTTCGGATAAGTTCTAGAGTTGCCTAGAACATTTTCAGTGGTGGAAGGGTGGAGAGATATAAATGATTTACTCCATGGCAAGTATCTCTTTGACTTTGGTCATTGTCACACTAGCAAAATCTCAATATTTTTAATTTTTTCGGATAATTTATAGAGTTGCCTAGAAAATTTTTAGTGGTGGAAGGGTGGAGAGATATAAATGATTTACTCCATGGCAAGTATCTCTTTGACTTTGGTCATTGTCACACTAGCAAAATCTCAATATTTTTAATTTTTTCGGATAATTTATAGAGTTGCCTAGAAAATTTTTAGTGGTGGAAGGGTGGAGAGATATAAATGATTTATTCCATATATATATTGTTGATTTTTTCGGATAATTTATAGAGTTGCCTAGAAAATTTTCAGTGGTGGAAGGGTGGAGAGAGGGAAATGATTTATTCCATGGCAAGTATCTCTTTGACTTTGGTCATTCCCACATCAGTAAAATCTCAATATTGTTGAATTTTTTGGATAACTTCTAGAGTTGCCTAGAAAATTTT
>NZ_RCBY01000398.1 GCF_003838195.1 Okeania hirsuta | reverse complement strand
GTGAAAGAAATGAGCCCTCTAGACTCATTAAAGTACTACCTAACTATCCTCAATACGGGTTTCCTAGCCATGGAACCCAACACGGGCTTGATTCGAGCCTGGGTTGGAGGGATCAACCATAAATACTTTCAATACGATCACGTGCGATCACGCCGGCAAGTAGGATCTATCTTCAAACCCATCGTTTACGCCCAAGCCTTACGCAATGGCATGCTCCCCTGCGAATACACCTATAATCGCCAAGTTGTTTATACCGATTATAATGACTGGCAGCCCCGCAATGCCGACGGCAACTACGAAGGCGTCTACTCCATGGAGGGCGCCCTCAGTCACTCCGTCAATACCGTAACCGTGGAGATCATGCGCCGAGGAGGGCTAGATTCCACCCGCCTACTTGCTCGCGATATGGGCATCAGCGCTAACATCCCCGAAGGTCCAGCCATTTCTTTGGGTGAGCAGTAGATGCCTCGCTGGAAGAGATGGTTACGTCTATAGCACTTTTGCAACCGAGGTTGTGCGGCCAATCTACATACTTGGATCGAATCGAACAACAGGATGGCTATGGCATCGCCGAATTCGAACGACCGAACCCTAAAAACTTCAGCCGCGTACTTCCCGAAGAGGATGCTGACGTCATGATCAAAATATGGAGTCCGTGATCGATAGCGGAGACAGCGAAACGGGTCCATTATCGCTATGGCATCTATGGGCGCCGTGGCGGCAAAACCTACCACCCAAAATCATTCCGATGGCTGGTTATGGGCTTCACACCCTAAACTCGTCGCCGGAGGGCCTGGGTTGGACAGAAAGGTCCCCGTGTACACTTCCGCACCATGGGCGTAGGGCAAGGCTCCATACGCCCTACCGATCTGGGGCGAATTCATGAAGCGCGTCTACAAGGACAAACAGCTATAAACCACTACCGTCGCACCAATTCACGCCCATGGCTGATAGCCCAGCGCCATGGATGCATGCCCCCCTACCTCGACGAGATGCCACGACTCGTCAGCGATTGAGTCCGGGAAAACCAACTACTACGAGCAACTCTTACCTCTTCCGCGTCCTCATCGATATCCCCATGGAGGAACATCACATACCTCATAACGCCGCCCGCGCCGCAATTTCGAAACCATCTCCGACTACGCTGATCGACTCCGCAAGCTTAATGAGCGATTGGAAAAACGCTTAGAGCGCCAGGTATATCGGAGGGAGTTTTGAGATCAGTTGTTGTTTCGGAAAGAATAGCGGGGCGAGAGGAGTAGTAATTTGTTCTCAGGCACCTATTTCTTTGCTAAGCGCATTGAAATAGTAAAAGCCCAAACTATCCCCATGCGCTTATCTCATCTTTATGGAGCTCTCCTCTTTTCTGCTTCTCTTGTTCAAGAAGATGTCGATTGTGGCATTACATATCGGACCCAATCTACCCTATCAAATCAAATCAGCTCTGCGAATTGGAGCAAGCCCTAAGTAATACCACTGGCCCTTCACCGATGCTTCCTACACCTTTAGCAGTCATTGCTTCGAAGAAATCGAGGAACTTTAGTGAATGGCTGCAATCCCCTCTTGGACACACTCTGAAAATTAGGGCTGTGGAGATTTATGGTATCTAGTGGAGCGGAAGCCCAGATCCCCGCGGATACTACGCACCTCATGTGGTGGATTGAAAACCTACTGTACTATGGTGAGGTCACTGACTGTAGGCTTGAGCAGTGGTCCTTAGGGTGATATGTATGACTACTCTAAATACCCCTCCAATACCTAAGATACCATCAGAGCGATTGCTCATCATAATCGACTTTCATCTTGGAAGTGTAGGCATTGGCGGGAGGCGCCACAGCAATTTAACAGAGTAAAGTGGTTACTTGAAAAATTGACCACGGAGGAATTGCTATCTCTGATTGACTTTCCTAATCGGTAGTAAACAGCGATTGCTTTTGAAGGGCTATATCGTCATCAATACCCAAATTTGTCCCATCCTTTTGCATTTTGCAACGCTAGAGAATTACTATCTGGTTATAGTATGGATGCATCGGTCATAGACTTCATTTAAGCCAGTATTGTTTCTCTTGGATTATGAATTACCGATCTGAACATGCTCCATCACCCTCCTCCAAGCCCCTACCATTATCTGCTCTAACTGTAGTACAGCAGGGATCATTGATGAACAATGGAAAAACATTCGCTTATTGGTAGAAGCTCTCAGATATTGGTTTAAAAAGGCTACTCTCCCTTTCAAGTCACAAAATCCCAACATTTTATACCCTCTTTCTGTACACTTACTCCTAAATTAGGCCAATTGCCCAGAGCCCACCGGTGCTATTCACCAAATTACAAAACATGCCAAGCACTAGTTCTGCCTAAATTTTCGGATTTACCTACCTATTCTTTTACTTTTTACTTTCCTGAGCACTTCTCTTTTGCCCAAGCCCCCATCCAATATCACCTGAACCTGGATGACATTGGCCAGCATGAACTCAAATATACAGTAGAGTTTCCAAGCGTGCCCCTTAGGTGCCCTTACAGTGCGCATGCACGTGCCCTCCCCGGCCGCTATGCTGTGCACAATTTTGCCAAGAATGTATATGATGTGAAAGCCTGGATGCAGAAGGCAAAAGAATTATCTATAGACAAAAACACAGTCCGCAAGAATGGGAAAGTTAGTGGACATGATGGGTATGTAAATTTAAGTATACGCTCTTCGGAACTATGGGGATGGAACCTATACAGGTATTTGACAATCGAAAACTGCATATGAATATGCCAGCCACCTTCGTTTACGGCGTGATATGGAGCGGCGACCTGTCGAACTTTTGTATTGATTTGAGTAAGCATGCTAGCTGGCAAGTGGCTACGCAATTAGAAAAGGTAGAAACAGATTGCTACCGCGCACCTAACTATTACTTACTTCCTTCGATAGCCCGACTATGGTGGGGGACATTGATTTCCGTCGGTTTACGAGTTAGTTCCAATGGAAGACTATACGATTGAAGTAGCCATGATGCACGAGGACAGATAAAGAACTCGATGATTATATAAATGGGTTGCAGCAAATCGTTGAAGCCCGAAAGAGGTAGTATGGTGAATTACCGGATTTCGATTATGGTCGCTACTTCTCCTCACAGCTATAATCCCTGGATCAATGGCGATGATGGAGCACCGAAATTCTACGTTTGCAGTAGCAAGGAAGCTTAGCGAGAAATGCTAGCCAATTGATTGGACACATCTCGCATGATTTTTCCACCTGTGGAACGTGAACGATCCGTCCAAAATCGCTAGAACCTTCAATTTTGATGATGTAATTGTGCGGAGAGCTGTGGTTTGCAAGTTGCTTCACTTCCTACTATGATGATCTTATCCTCTGTAGAGCGGGAATTTTAAATACAGATCAATATGTTCGTGGGTTAACAGGTACGCTTACTATGTCTACAATTCTCCCGGAAGACAGTATCGAAATCCGATCGAGATGAGTTACAATGCGCCCTTTGTCGATGACTCTACCGCCAATGACGAGACTAATTTTGCCATAATTTATTAGCTACTATTCCTATGGAGCAGTACTTGGACTCTGCTTGGATTTAACGCATCGAAAGGACTACGAAGGTAAGTCTCTGGACGATGTGATGAAACATCTATGGCAACCATGAAGACAGACAGTACCGTATGAAATTCCCGATTTACAAGCTGCGGTAAGCAACCGTTACCGGCGACCAGCCTTTGCCGAAGCATTTCTTTCAGCAATAACATCTACGACAGCCAATTGCTGATATTGCTGAATCTTAGGCCACTTTGGGCTCGCAGTTAAGACCGCCCAAATGATCAAGTTGTCTTCAGAGCTAGTATGAAATACGAAAATGGAGAAGTATCCATTAGAGGTAATGTGCCACATGGGGGCGCCTTGCACGAAGCAGGATGCGTAAAAGGAGATGTGATCAAATCTATCAATGGTAAATCCATCAGCAATCAAGATGAATTAGAGGCTGTCACTAAGGGACTCAAAGTAGGAAAATCCTATCCC
>NZ_RCBY01000397.1 GCF_003838195.1 Okeania hirsuta | reverse complement strand
CTAATTGATCATGACTATTATCAGCAGTAAAGTTGGGGCCACCGGGGAAATCACACTCAAGCCCTCCACTTCCTCCAATATCGATCGATATATCTACACAATCGTTAGCACTAATATCTATAGGATTAGTGATGAATTCATTGGCATTATCTCCGCCACCACCCGTGCAATTGAAGCCTTCCATGTCGTTAATTCGAAACTCCCCGCCTTGCACTCCCCAAAAATTGTTGCCCATATTCACATCGGCATCATCACAATCGTTGAAATTAGTGCTCCACATGGCAGTATTCTGGGTTCCATCAGGGTAGGTGCTGAAGTTCTCCTGCCAGACAATTTGACCAGATAGGCAGGAAGGACCAAAGATGAAGCTTCCCAGCAATAAGATTTTTCCAATTCGTGACGCGTAGCTTTGTATGGTGTTGTGAGCGTTCGTTCTCATCTGTAAAAAGGTGTTGGATAGCATGTTCAAATAATCGAAAAATGCAAATAACTAAACCAACCATAAAGAGGCGTAAGTATGGGTAGTATTGATCCAATTGAAGTGCTGAGGGATAGTCGGCTAGGTTTATTTCCAATTCAGATTACCTGCAGATGGATACTTAGTATTGTTCGGTATCATAGCATTCTGGCAAGTGATCCTGCTGTTCTAAAACAGATGCAAATGTAAGGCTTTAAACGGTTTATTCTGGGACTATGGTGTTAAGCGGCAATTAAAAAATTGGTCCATCTGTGAGAATATAGATTTTCAGGCCGCCGCGCATAAAAATACTCGTTTTAAAGGTCGCATATTGTTCAAAAAAAAACTATCTTTGCGGTCCGTTTGATCCGAACGCTTTGTAAAATCTCCGAATGAGGAGTTTCATTAATTGATAAATTACTAGCAATGAATCCGCTAGTACCTTTGTAATCCCATCCGAGGTTTATTTCCCGGACTGCATGATTACACTTTTGAAATAGATGCTTCTTTTTTGAGCAATTTGAAAATGCTCCTGTTCAGGATGGTGATGTGGAGGTGCGCTTAGAATTGAATAAGCAATCCGATATGTATGTCCTTCATTTTGATTTTGAAGGTACAGTCAAGACGGATTGTGATCGATGTCTGGCTCCCATAGACCTTCATTGAAGGCGCAGAACGATTGTTGGTTAAGTATTCCTTAGAAGAAACTTCGGAAGAAGCAGAAGTGATCTTCATACACCCAGAAAACACCCAAATTGGATGTTTCCAAGTATGTGTATGAATTCATCTGCTTGGCTATTCCGATGATTAAAACCTACGATTGTCAAGCCGAGGATGAAAGACCCTGCGATGATAAAATGCTAGGGTACTTGGAGACCCAAAATGAAGAGGAACAACAGGATAATCCCATTTGGGACGCCCCTCAAGAAGCTGAAAGAGAAGTAGACTAGGTCAAACTATTAACTAACTTATTGAGAATCATTAAATCACTGTATAATGGCACATCCCAAGAGTAGAATTTCGAAGCAGCGTAAGCACAAGCGTAGAACGCATAAGAAGGCAGCTACTCCGCAAGTAGCCACTTGTTCTACTACCGCGAAAAGCATATCTATCACCGCGCATACTATGATGCTGAAGGCAACATGTACTACCGTGGTAAGATATTAGTGAAAGCCGAGTTCGAAGATTAAGATCTTTCTCAAAGATATACACAGTAAGCTCCCATCCGAACAGAATAGATGTGGGGCTTTTTGTGTTTTAATTGTCAGCTTTAACCCTAATCGACTTTGGCCCTTCTAATCATGAGGTCAAAGCCATTCATACCTGAACCAATAACCTGCATGAAAAAATTATCACTACCTCAAATGCACCTGCTCCCGTAGGTCCCTACAATCAAGCCATCATTCATGGCGATACACTTTACGCTTCTGGACAAATAGCCCTTGATCCGGCTTCTGGGGAGCTCGTTAATGATAACATTGAAGCGGAAACGCACCAAGTCATGAAGAATATTCAAGCTATCTTGGAAGAAGCGGGCTTGACCTTCGAAGATGTTATTAAATGCAGTGTCTTTGTAAGTGATATGCATCAATATAGCCGCATTAATGCCGTATACGCAGAGTACTTCAATGAAGCAACGGCACCAGCCAGGGAGTTGGTCGAGTAGCAAACCTGCCTAAGTTCGTCAATATTGAGATTTCTGTGATCGCTGGCTTCGGCTTGAACGATTAATAGCTACAGAGATATATTCCAGACCTGGAACCAATTACAGTATAGATTCAGTTAAGCATTACGAACGAGGAATTAATAACAACTAATGGAAAAAAAGACGGTACTTTCTTGTATTCAGCCCACCGGTAATCTACATTTTGGAAGATATTTTGGCGCTATTGCCAACTGGGTTAAACTGCAGGAAGAATACGATTGCTTTTACGGGATCGTGGACTATCACGCCATGACTATGCCTTTCTCTCCTAAGAAATTGCGAGAAAATGTGTGGGATTTGGCCTTTAACCTATTAGCCTGCGGCTTAAAGAAAGAACATGTCTTTATCCAATCCCTAATTCCTGAACACGCTGAATTGGCTGGATCCTCAATTGCTTTGCCTCCTACGGACAATTGACGCGGATGACGCAGTTCAAAGATAAGAGTGCGCAAAGTCAAGAGAAGAGTGGTGAAGGATTTATCTCTGCTGGTTTGTTCGGTTATCCTGTACTACAGGCTGCTGACATCCTGATTTATCAAGCAAGCTACGTTCCCGTCGGAAAAGATCAGGAGCAACACCTCGAATTATCCAGAAACATTGCGACTCGTTTTAATCACTTGATGGGCAAAGAGTTTTTTGTTTGCCCTGAACCGCTATATACGGAGATCCCAAAGGTGATGTCCACGGCAGATCCTAACCGGAAAATGAGTGCTAGTTTAGGCGAAAAGCACAACATCGACCTATTTGCGGACGAAGCACGTATCCGCAAGCAGATTCGCTCCGCCGGTAACAGATACGGGAGAATACACCTGCTGGAGAAATGAGCCCGGGCGTAGAAAACCTTTTCAGCCTATTGAAAGCCTCCAATCATCAGGAAGCTCACGATAGTTTGATGGAGGATTACAACAAAGGTGAGCTGAAGTACGTAGACCTAAAGCGGCGGTAGCAGATGCGCTAGTATCCGTAAGCGCGCCGATTAGAGCCAAAAAGCAAGAATTGCTCAGTAATAAGAAAGAAGTAAAGAATCAGATAAAGGCCTCCTCTGCCGAAATTCGAAAGCGCGCCCAACAAACCGTGAAGGAAGTAAAAGAATTGACCGGATTACTAAATGTTCGGTTTTTAACTTGGAGTATGATTAAATAAGTTAAGTTGTCACGGATCACCAGAAGTCTAAGAAAATATAGGGTTTACCATAAGTACTTTGGCCTGAGTTTGCCATCTTACTCCTGATCAGTGCTTGACGGGTATTTTCTTTGGCTTGGAAAAAGGATGTCGATTGGATCCAACCACCGACGCAGAAGGGGGAAAGCAAATCCTTGGCAGATTGGAAACCCGTCTCTGAATTAGCGGATTTGGCTCAAGCCGCTTTTGTTGCTAGCCATCCGGAGTTGGGAGAAAATGCCATTGATCGCATAGATGTACGCCCTTCCAAGGGCATTGCCAAAGTCTTATTTGAAAGGGCTGGTGGGAAGTGCAGATTGACGGAACTAGTGGAGAAATCTTATCCATAGCTAAGCGGCACTCCGACTGGATTGAGAAACTTCACGATGGCTCTATTGTTTCCGATGGATTTAAGTTGATCACTATGAATGGCCTTGGAATAGGTTTGATTATTCTGATGATCACGGGAATCTGGCTCTGGTACGGCCCGCGACTTTTTCGAAAATGGAAACGTCGGCGAAGCCATTCCTAGTCAAACCTATTGGGCCAGAAACAATCACTTTGAAAGCGCTAAGATCTTTTTCATTCACACTGTTTTGTAATTGTTTGGTATATGATCAAGCTTTCGACCTACCTTAGCCGTTTTGAACTCAGTCCACTTTATGACCCCTCCATCTCACCCTGGCATTTACTGCAAAAACTTCCTGATTTACTCCGCCAATTGCAGGAGC
>NZ_RCBY01000396.1 GCF_003838195.1 Okeania hirsuta | reverse complement strand
ATGTACTTCCCATAAACAATGATAGAGATCTTATGCTTCGTGTCTTAAACGAAGACGGAGAAATGGTAGAAGATGCAGAATTAAAGTTGGGAAATAGAACCATCCCATACGATTTTTCGGTGGGGAGTTACCGTATAAGAAAGAGAAATAAGGGAGGATTTTTATCGATTGTCCTCCCAACTGACACACTGTTTTACAAAGTCAACCCAAAGGATTCAAAGTGGTTACTCAGCAAACGATATCGTCATTTTACAGATACCAAGTTTGGCTATTATCTCACTACCCCTATTCGATGGGGCAGCCAACTCTATCACTACATGAGACGACTGGTGCTTTATGGCAGTTGGAGGCCTCCAAGAAGGTACCGGAAAAATGGCTCTCGCTCTCTGCATGGTCTATATGGTCACGGCATAAACGAAGTACGACGACCTGGAGACACGTTGAGAACTCAAAGCTTATGCACCACTCCAAAAGGACGCCCAATAAATAGGAAGCCTTAGAAATATAGTGCCAAGAACTATCGTCAACAGTATCCCATATTGGGACACCCTGGTTGAAACGTAGTAGTACTGGTGCCTTCCTGCTAAGACTGGGCTATTCCCGACTCGTTAAATTAGATCAGCGTTTACACTATATCCTTAAAACATCCAAAACATTAAGACATGGATGGGCCTAACACACATCATTTCAAATATGAAGCTATCAATTAGATCAGGTCATATATATCTTCAGTCCTTCAGTACCTTTTCCATCAGGGCCAAAAAATTTGTTTTAACGAGCTAATGCCAAAGATAAAACGAATTACCTGTCTATGATGCCAGTATAAAATTCAATGTGATAGCTAATCGACTCTTAAGTTTCCAATGCTGATGAAATAATCATTCCAGACACCATTTGGAGCTTTGAAGGAGATGTTGCCGATGCAGGAAAAATTTGCAGGTAACCCATTCTGACAGCAATATTCCCTGCGTTTGCGCTATGAGGGTGCAAAATTGCTGCAACCTTCAGCAATAGCATGAGCGAGCGCAAGAAAAAAGGAGTTACTTCTACTATATGTCCTTTGCAAGAGAAGAATCCAGATAGAACTACGAAGGGACAGCTTTATGGTACTTATTTTAAAAATCAACAAGAGGATACTATTAGACGCTACCCTTATCACAACTTCCACACCTGATGAATCCATGTGATACTATTCAGGTCCAACTCCCTCTGCGCCAGACACTGTCCCCTATGGTCAAATCTTTTAAGATCACAGCTGGTAAGGGCCTCTAAAGAAGTTCAGTTAAAGAATGGGATCCGTTGATACAATCGGATATTCGCCTTCGAAGCTAGACGAGAACAAGACTCTATTCACTTGTCTCTACAAAATCCACACAAACTGGCCGTAAATTGGCTAATTCGATACCCCGGCGGCGCCCTAACAGAGGGAACAACGATGCAAGAAGATTGGCAAGGCAAGTGGCTCGAACTAAAGACAAAACCTATCATTTAGAGTATCAATCAATGGGGAGGTCAGACTCGTTCGGAAGAAGCAGGAAATTATACGATACAAGAAGTTGTTACAAATTGAGATCGAACAACCCGAGCAAGTTACCCTGGACAAGCGGCTGTTTATTCAGGTAAAAGCAAGGACATACTGGTACCAATCACGAGCTGCGGGAGTCAACTTTAGCAGTTGGGGGCGATCAATGCACAATTTGAAACCAGATGAACATTTAAGTCGCAGCAAGATCCCATATAAAAAGGGGGTTGATCCCCATGGTCATATAACACTTTTGACCTCAGAGCAATCCTTCCCGAACAGCTAAAAAGATCATTAGAAAAGACAATGCATGATGATTTACGGTTGGCCAAGGCTCATTATTACCGCCTGCGATTACCCGAGGAAGGAGTTTATTTCCAAACGGATACGCTGATACAAGATAGCTTCTACAAAACGGTGGCTCAATTTGCTCATTTTGTCGTCCAAAACGGTAAAGCCCTGCCTGTTTTATGATCTACTGTAACCGACGTCTGGTCCTATATCACGACTTAGATCAACCCAGCCTATAGCTTTCAGGGATCGAAGGAATTTGAATAGCATCATAATCAGAACCAGGAAGCTCGAGATTACAATAGCACGCGTAAGACTACAGAAAGGACACAAACTCGAATTCTCGATTGATCTATTGCACTACAGGAAATGGAAACATTTAAACGGATCAGAATCAGGGAAATGCCGAGTAATTTAACTCCAAGGAAAAAAAAACTAATTCGAAATTCAATCTTAGTGTTGAAACAGCCAAAGAGAGGTCTAATCTTTCAATTAGAGATGAGGCAAATAATATCCAGAAACTATACTCGCCGAATATAGCTATAAGTGAACACGTTAAGCTAGGCCCGTTTCTTCAAAACTCCAGACTCACTACCAGGAAAGCCAAGGGTTTACAACCGATTTCACTTTGAACCTGGCTTTAGTTATGAGCTATCCGGTGAAAAGATTAAACTTTATGAACACGAATCTTTCAAAAGAAGGAAAAAACCTATTTATCCAAGCGATCATTGGAAAAGCCGCAGGAGAGCTAATTCATTCGCCTAATGAAATGCTACATATCTAGGCTACTCTTCTATCCAAACGCTTACAAAAGACACAAGTATGCCTCGAGGGGCATTCGTCTACATGGATACCACTATCGCAGCAAGGACTATTTTCGGAGCAGTTCTTCAACAAGAAGATAGCCTCATTGCCACTCTTCCCCTCTGAGCGCCGAACTGCAGGGAATTCCTGCAGGGACCTATAATCTCACCATTATCCGTTCTGATTATCAACTTTATCAGAAACAAATATTTATTCAGGCCAATAAGACGCTTTATCAGCGATTGTCTGATCTGGCTTTTAAACCAGATACTACATCTTGGCTTTCCGATTTAACATCTATCTCATATTCTACATACCCCAGAGAAAAGCAAATCACCTGTTGACCCTAGCCCCTGGCCTACAGCGGTCATTCAGGTACGATATCTGGTTACATCCGGATAGCTCAGGTGACCCCCTGATTGGCGCATCAATACTGGTCAAAGGAACTACCCTAGGAACCGTCACAGACTTAGATGGAAGATTGGAGATACATCCTCTCCAATCGTATCCTACTTTGATCATCAGCTATACGGGTTTTGCTACGCAAGAGTTTTCTCCCCGGGGCCCAGAAGTTGATATCAACTTAGCTGAAAATGCTCAGTATTTAGAAGCGGTGACAGTAACTGGATATAAGCTCCGCCAGAGGATTTGGGGATCAGTTGATCCCCACCGGATGCCGTTAACAGTAAGAGGAAAAGTAGATCGGGCAATGCAGATCTGATGGATGATGTCCTTCAAGGTAGATTAGCGGGAGTTATACATTAGCAGACTCTGGTTCCAATACCTAATTCGAGGAGCTAGCACTGGGCGGGTAGGCGGCCCCCTCTTTCTTATCGATGTAAAGTTGGAGATCCTTCGAAATTACTGCCAGTCAAATTAGAAGTCTTCAGGAAAATCGAGGCACGAGAAGCGACCGCCATCTATGGGTGCTCAAGCAGCGAACGGAGTGATCATTATTACCACAAATTTAGCACACTGCAGGTCTTGATTTTTTGCACTTGCGGGGACTCCGGACTTCGATCAGATTTCAAAGACTATGGATACTGGAACCCAACCTTATTACAGACAACAATGGCCGAAGCTTCCTTTACGTACTCTTCCAGACAAACATCACTGTCCTGGAAAGCATACGCACATGGGTTATGGATAAAAAAAGAAGAAAGTGGTGTTGGTTGTCTCTTGAAACACGAGCTTTCAAATCCATCACTGCTCACTAGCCGTTCCTCGATTCTTAGAGTTGAGGGAGATGAAGTGGATTTAATCGGCAAAAGCTCTAACTATTACCCCGACTCGTTACAGATAAAGACGCGCTTTCTAGCATCCGACTCATTACTCAGTCAACAGGAAAGTTGGCTCTCTACCGGGAAAGTGGAATTTACTAACATCCACGCAGGGATGGCCGGGGATACACTGGCCATCACCTATTCCCTTTCGACAATGAATGACAGCTATGAGGATGGGGAAAGGCGGAAGATTCCCGTGCTTAAAAAAGGGACAGAAGAAACGAA
>NZ_RCBY01000395.1 GCF_003838195.1 Okeania hirsuta | reverse complement strand
TATTAATTGATGAAAATTTTAACCAAGAATCATCAGCATTAGGAAAGTTCAATGAACGATATCTAGATTGACTTTTATATCTCGGTTGGCCGCTACGATTACCTTTACGATCGCCTGCTACAAATCTAGAAAATGTTGTTTCTACTCTTTTACAGATATCTTGCAAAACTGTTGAATAGACTTGGGAAAAATCCAGATGCTCGCCTGAGTGTTTGACTTCTACTATAGCTTTTTTCAGTTCTGGTAATTGCTTTTTTTGGTTGTAGTAATTTGGTTTGTCTTTTAACTGTGGTAAATGAGAAATTAGAGGACAAGCATTTATAGGACATATGAGCTAAAAAATATATACAATCTCTTGACTAAGAGGAAAAGGCAAAATATTAAGCAGCCTCTCACAAAGTGTTTGCCACAAAAAAAGGGTTTTGCTGCATTTGAAACAATAGCAGCAGCACATATGCTAGAACTAGAATTCACCCAAAAAATTCTGCAAGTTAAGGAACTAGCAAAGCAACAAGGAAAGTGGCCTGATTCATTTCCAAATTTAGACTCGAAATTCTGTCCTAATCGCCTATACATCTACCAAGTTTCTGAAGATGGCACAATGACAATTTCACTAAACAAACAGCCAGAATGGGTAAAAGATACAGACCTACCTTTAACCTATAGCGATCGCACCCCACTGAAGTAGAAAATAGAACTAACTCATTAAGTCACAGATAGATTAAAAGTTGAAGTGCAAAAATTTCTGCAAAATGCAGGGGCAACAACTAGCGACAATGGCAAACATGGACTACAGATAACCTCTGCTGCGGGCAAGCTAAAATCCTACATTCCCATACCTGTCTCCTTAGCAATAGAACAACCTGATGCTCAAGACATAGCTGAGTTAGTGCAACAAGCAACCAAAATGAAAAAATCTAAGCAACAACAAGCAGGAATTATTTTCTATCGCGAACCTCCAGATATTCTCTTCCGAATGCGAATGGCCTAAGTAAGATTGCGCGATCGCTTTATCCTCATTCCCATTCCTCTAACAGCAGTGGAAAAATCACTACGAGAGGAGAAAGAGTCTTCAGGACTTTTAGCTGAGTACACAGAACGCTATTTACTAGGAGCAGACATATTTGATGACCGCAATGCCATCGGTGATACTCTCACATTTTTTGGTAGAGGGGAACTACTACAACGTTTGGAAGAAAATCTACGTCGAGGTCAGGGTATTGGCATTTTTGGTTTGCGCAAGTCTGGGAAAACTTCCTTGTTGTTGCAATTGGGATTTGCAATGCGAGAAAATCCTTTAGTTCATATTGACTTGCAAACTTACGGGAGCAAACCACATTATGGTGCAGAGTTGTTTAATCAAATTTTGTCAAAACTGTTTCAACTAATTGAGTCCCGTTCCGCAAAAATGGTGAGTCACCCTAAATTATTTGAGAGCGATCGCCCTGCTGCCCATCTGACAACAGAATTTACTGAACAGTTGCAAAGTTTGACTCAACAACTCTCTCAACTCGGTTATCAACTTCCCATTCTAATTTTTCTAGATGAAATTGAGCGCATCATTCCCACAGAGACAGATGCAAAGGAGCGAGCGGAGGAGTGCAATGCTTTCTTCGGAGCTTTACGAGCAGTCAGTCAAGAAAAACGTTCTCTTTCCTTACTGGTAGCGGATGTCCATCCAGATATTAATCGCATCAATCAATGGCAGCAATCTAATGTACCTACTAATCCTGTGTTTAACTTTTTCAAGGAAATTTTTGTCGTACCATTTTCTGTGGATGAAACGACTCGAATGTTGACTGATATTGGAAACTTAATGGGAATTACTTTTGACGAAGAAACTCAGAGTGAAATTCATATTAGAAGTGGCGGACATCCCTTTGTATCTCGGCAATTAGCAAGTTTATTGTGCAAGAAAGTAGCAAAAGAGAATGAAAATAATATCCAGTTTGCTGATGCCCAACGTTATTTGAGCAAACCATTCACTTATTCAGGAGTATTAAAAAATTACTGCAAAATATTTGGAGCGACATAGAAAAACGGCAGTTTCACTCAGCAATGGCAATTATTCGGTTGCTTGCTTGCAATGAAAAGCTTGAATCAGGAATTCCATCATCTGGTATACTGAAAAAACTGCAAAATCAATTCACAGAAAGTGAGTGTTTAGATGCTTTGCTGTGATTAGAATCAGTTGGTTTAATTCTAGGGCAAGAGCCAGGAACAGAAGATGAGTATCAAATAAAATTACCGCTTCTGTCTCAATGGTTGCGAATGCAAATGAAACAAGAGGAGGTGCAAGAATGGATAATGGATAATTGATAATTGATAATGGGGAATTGATAATTAATCCCCAAAAGTTGAAATTCTCTGCTTTTAAGGAGAAAAAGAAATAAGATTACTCCTGACTGCTGACCACTTTTTTAAACAATAGGAGCTTTAAGAGTGACAACTTTGGTAAGACCAGATTTTAAACTGCCAATATCAGATACCAGTTACTTTTTTGGGCGAAATGATATTTTGGCAGCTATTGAGCGATCGCCTTTTTCGGTACGCATTTTATTAGGAGGTCATCGTTTGGGAAAAACCAGCTTGTTAAATGAGATTCAACATCGGTTTCTGACCTCTAGCAATTTCGACTATCGAGCATTTCCAGTGTTATTCAACCTCCAACAAGAGCGACCAGAAAGTTTAGACCATCTGCGCTATTTAATGATTGCCCGTCTCCAAGAAGCTTTCGCTGAATATAAAGAAGGCAGGTTATCTAACTGGCGTAAAAGTTACCGTCGTTTACGGCGACAAATTTCGGGAGGAGAGATAAAAAAAGCAGGCATTTCTCTAAAAGTGACTAACCCAGACTACGAACGTCGCTTGATAAATGAAGATTTCCGCCAAGACTTACTAAGAATACTGAAATCTTTGCAAAAGAAAAATTTTGTCGGTGTTTGCTATTTGATAGATGGTGCAGAATTTATTGTGAGTCAGGAATGGGCAAACGATGCTTGGAGTTATCTCCGAGCTTTGAAGGATACTGATACTGCCCTCAAACCATTTGTCGTTTTGATTTTTTCTGGTTATCAAGACTTAAAAGATTATCAACAAAAAGTTGGTTCTCCCCTGCTCAATATTGCTGAAGTAGAATGGTTAGAAGCTTTGAAAGAGGCAGATGTACAACAGCTAATTGCCTACCGCCGTCAAGTTTAAAATATTTTCCTGACTGATGAAGAAATTGAGCAAATAATTGAATGGTCTGGCGGTCATCCCTATTTAATTCAACAATTACTCAACACAATTTTTGATTATAAAAATTCAGATCAATCTTATATAATAGATAGTTTAATGAACAACTTAATTCGTCAATATGATGGAGATTTTTCTGCTTGGTGGGATAACAAAAAAAGAGTTATAGCTTTAGTGCAATTGAGCGATCGGTTTACTTAAAACTGATAGAACAGAGAATGGGAACAACTGAATCTCTAGCTCAATAAATTGACTTAAGTATTGGAGAAATAGCAGACGCTCTTGAGGTATTAGCTGGTACAGGAGTAATTCAAAAAATTGATGATGAGCAGTATAAAATTGGAGCAAAAATATTTGAACAGTGGGTTAAATAGGGTTTGCGTATGGAAAGTATTTTTGCTCTTTGTAGGAGACAGGAGACAGGAGAAATGGGAATAAGCGAGGAGGTAGAAGTAAGAATTATAAGAATGATTTTTCTGCCCAACTATGAGCCTAAAATACTAACTTTTTGAGCATTTTAGACTGAAACAGGCGCAGTTTTTTCGATCCTAAAAAGGTTAAAAACTTTACCTGTAAATGCTTTTATATTTAATCAGCAAGCCCTAAATAGGCTCAGTTAAATATGCCATATTAGTTGTATTGGCAGCTTCTTTAATATTGGGAGATGCTGCTAGCCATTGATTGAAAATATCGTCACAGATAAAATGTAATTTTTCTAGTTTTTTTGTATCTATAAAGTTGGGAAAAATACAAAATCCTTGATTTTTCCATTGATGTTTCGTTTCAATTAAATTAGGCATTCATATAATACTATCTTCCACAGATATGTACGATTTTTTAGACTAAAAAAGAAGACTAACAAATTAGCAACTGCAAAAATATTAATCTACAAATAATTCAGCGATCGCTAATACCAAATCTTAAAAACTTTTCTATAACCGATCGCCAGATTTCAGATTTGTAGAT
>NZ_RCBY01000394.1 GCF_003838195.1 Okeania hirsuta | reverse complement strand
CCAAGTAATGCGTGAACACCCCCGTTGACGGTGGGGTATTAAACCCACAAAGAAAATGATAATTGATAATTTATGTGCGATAATTGATTTGATTTTTTATGATTGGAGATGTCTATTAGTGATCAAAAAAACTTTCTCTTTCTTCTTCTTTCTTGCCTCCTGACTCCTGAGGACTGACTCCTTTTAAATTTGTAATAGAGAACCAGGCTTAACAATACCTTTAACTGTTGCAGTTCCCAATAAACCATCACGAGATTCAAAAATTAATTTAGCAGCGGATTTTTCTTTTGAATTTACAACATTAAATACAGCACCTGTTGTTAATTCAGCAATTTTTTTTACATCTAATCCTCCTAACCAAATTTGAGATAGATCGCCCTTAATTTCTGTAACTACTGCATTAGCAACAGGACTGGAATTTTCAGTCAAATATATAACTTTACTATCTAATTTAGTACCTGTCTTAACTTCATAAAGTGAATTCTGTTTTAACCTATCTGGAATTTGTCGATTGACATAAGCGATCGCCTCTTTTGGTGTAGCTGTTTCTTGCCATAAATATTGTGTGAATAAATAACTAAAAATTCCAGCATGAAAATCAAGAATTTTCACATCTTTAGCATTTTGAAAAGGTTTAGCAGAAGCAAAAACTACTCCTTTTGCTACACAACTTTGATCACCTTTCACAAATTCATCTTCAGACATATCGAGCCGAGATAACCATTTTTCTTGATAAGCCTTTTCTTGGGATACAACTTCTATTTTTTCCCCTCCTGCACGAGAACGAACAGTAAAATCTCTAGTCGTCATTCCCGAAAAACAACTATCAAGAATTCCGGTAAAATTATCTGTCTTTAAAGCTGAAGTAAGTAGAAACAAAGTATGCCCCATAATATCATTAACAGTACCACCAACATTAGGATATCCTTGAGGCAGAGAACTATCTACTGGTACTAATGTACCACTTAAACCACTACCATCCATCAAAGAAGTTTTGACAATAGGATTAGGATCTTTGACGTGGGAACCATGGCCGGAATAATGAAAAACTGCTACATCTCCTGGTTTTGCTTGTTTAATTAGGTGTTCTTCAAATGCTTCTAAAATACCTTGGCGAGTTGCTTTTTCATCAGTAACAATATAGATATCTTTTGGATTAAAACCAAAGCGGTGAATTAATAGATGACGTTGCATTTCTGTATCATATACACAACCTCTTAAAGGGGCTTTTTTATATTTATTAATTCCTACTAATAAAGCAAGTTTGCGTGGGGTACTTTGAGCTAATACTTTGCCATAATTTTCGGCTTGGGATATAAATTTAAATTGACTTATACCAAGAGTGGCAAGTATTGAACTGGCAAATTGGAAAAAATGACGACGAGAGATGAGAGGCATTTTGAATTATTCCTTATTTCTCGGTTTTGCTAAAATTTTAAACTAATTTAAACTAAATATTATTTCAATGTTTAAATCTCTATAGAATTTGCTGCTAACCACTTCCCTAGAGATTCTTGATTTTCTTCTCCACTTGCTAGTTGTTCCATCATTTTTACAACTTCTGGTTCGGGAACTTCTAACAAATAATTATTTAGCCCTAAAAAAGTATACATAACCATAAAAGCTGTTCTTTTATTCCCATCAATAAATGGATGATTTTTCGCTAGACTATAACCATAAGCTGCTGCAAGTTCAAATAAGTTTGGTTGACCATAAGTAAACAAATGTCGAGGTCTAGCTAAACTAGCAGAAAGTAAATTTTCATCTCTAATTCCTGGACTTCCTCCATGTTGAATAATTTGGTCTGCATGAATAGCTTTAGCAATAATTTCATCTATCCAAATAGGTTCTTTCATTATGCTAATTCTCGTAACGCATTTTTATATTTTTCACTTCCTTTTTTATAAATAGCCATAGCTTTTTCAAAATTAGCTTTGTTAGTTTGATTAGCTTGTATTTCTTGAGTTTCAGAATCTTCTGGCATAAGAATAATAACTCGCACATTTGTAGGAGTATTTATTTCTAGAGGATGTTCTAAAATTAGATTGCCATTTTTATCAATTTTGCCGTTAATTTCTATTGCTTTCATTGACATTAGCTAAATTATTTAGTGATTATTATAAATATTCTAACATCAAAATTTAAAAGTAGGTTGGGTTAAGCGATCGCGCAACCCAACAGATACCTATTTTTGTTAGGTGTTGTTGTTTATTCAAGCAATTTTTTGGGTTTCCTCCGTCAACCCAACCTACATCTTTTAACTTCTGACTTCTGTACGTCGCCAATCCGACGGCTCCCCTATTAAACTTCTGACTTCTACTCATTCCACTCACCCTGCACAACAAATGCTGCCCAGTAATAGGGTGCTTTCCAATTATCTGAACTCAACATTTCTAATTGAGTTTCTCTCATTGACTCCACAGGATTTTTACCTGTTTCTAATATTTTCTGATAATAATTTTCCATTAATTCAGCAGTCGAATTATCTGCCACACTCCATAAACTTACTACTACTCGTTTAGCTCCCGCATACATAAATCCTCTGGTTAAACTGACTAATCCTTCCCCTCTTATTTCTTCCCCAACTCCCGTTTCACAAGCACTTAATACCACTAATTCCGCTGGCATTTCTAAATTAAATATATCGTTTAATTGTAAAAATCCTGGTTTTCCTTTGCCAGTTTTATCATACAAAGAAAGCACTAATCCTGATAATTCTGGTTGAGTTTCATTTAATAATCTGTGGGTAGCTAAATGTACTATTTGATATTGGGATAAGTTGGGATTTATTGCGCTTTCTCGATTGGCATCGAAGTCTAAAGATAGTTGTTCTAAATTATCAGGAACTAATGCTAATATTGCTTCTGCTTCTTGACGGGTTCCTTCTAAGCGAGAGAATGATAAACCGAGAAAATCTTCTAGAGAACGGGTTAATGCCATTGCGGTTAAATTATTAGTTTCGGTTTCTTTTTTTGTTTGAGAAGCTGTTTGAAACCGGGGGTCATTATCTGCAAATACTGGGTCAGCAAAAACGGCTACTTTTTTCGGTGCAGGGGTTCTGCCTTTGACTTGTTCTCTGAGAATATCAATGCTTGAAGCTGAAGGTAAGGTGACAATTTCATGGTTGACAATTAGGGGTTGATAGTTGGTTTGATTGAGATTTTGTGGCAGTGGTAAAGCTGCAAAAGGAATGGTCTGTAATATTCCATCTCCTACTATTAGTAGTCGTTTATTTTCTAATTTATTTGCTACAGGCGACAATAATATTTCACTTGATTTAGTTCCAGTTTCTGGTACTGGGGAAAGAGAGGTTATTTCTTCTCTAAATTGTTTAGCTAATTCTTCTATTTCCGTTCTTGGAGGTAATTCATAACTGCGCTATTGTAGACACCGCCAATATTATGGAGAGTGGCAGCTTCCCCTCCTTTATCCCCTACTTGCTCATATAGAGGTAAAGCTTGATTGTAGAAAGTGAGTGCTTTTTGTTTTTCTCCTAAGCTATTGTAGACACCGCCAATATTATGGAGAGTCGCAGCTTCCCCTCCTTTATCCCCTACTTGCTCATATAGAGGTAAAGCTTGATTGTAGAAAGTGAGTGCTTTTTGTTTTTCTCCTAAGCTATGATAGACAAAACCGATGCAAAGGAGTGTGCTTGCTTCTCTTTTCAGGTTGCCCGTTTTCCTAAATAGTAATAGTGCCTCTTCCCATTTAGCGATCGCTCCCCTCAAAGATTCTGCTGTACCTTGCTTAAATAGTTCATGTCCCTGCTTAAATAATTTTTCTGCCTCTGCATTGGGGTCTGTCTGAGCAATAACTTCTCCCCCATTGACAATATTGGGCAACATTAATACAGGCAAACTGACATTAAATAACATCAGACTATTCACACTGAGAATAGACAACCACCTCTTGGGAGAAACCATAGATTTAACCCTTGCCTCACAACTAGAAATTTTCAATACTATTATATTTCTAGTTTCAAGGAAGATATGCAATTTCAGTTATCAGTCATCAGTTATCAGTTATCAGCTCCCATAAATGTCCTACGAGAAACTGAGTTTGCGTAAACTCAATATTGAACTCTGGATTAAGTCGCTTATTTTATGGCACAATAGTGAAGGAACCAAATTGACGAAAATGGCGATCAAAACTAAATGCTTGAGTTATATCATGTCCGGTTAAACAGTGATAAATAAATAACTACGGAGTCCTCAGGAG
>NZ_RCBY01000393.1 GCF_003838195.1 Okeania hirsuta | reverse complement strand
CGTTAAATTTAGCTATGGCGGTCAGTTTGCTCCGCAACGCTAACGCGAACGACCGTGACAGCTTGTGGACTGGATAACGCCGACGTTGCCAGATTGAAGCAAGAATAGAACAGATTATTTATAGAAAATCATAGATTTATATAGATAATCATAGGTTTCTAAGAACGGATGTTTAACTGGGCAAAGTCACTCGGGAACTAAATTGCATGGCTTTCTATCTTAACTTAATGAAATGTACCATCACCGGAGAGCCTTATCAAATCTACGGCTATAAAGGCAAGCAGGTACGCGACAACATCCACAGCTATGACAATGTCGCTAATCTAATAGCAATCGAACTTTCACTTTTATTTAGTTTTTTTGTCTATCGGATTTGGGTTTGGCCGGGGGGCAGTTGGACATTTAGAGAAGTTTTCTGGCGACAACTTCCCCTCTACCATGTTTCTGCAGGAACTGCTGTGGTGGCTCGTATATTCTTGGTCTTTCCTCTCTTAGATTGGTGGGGGGTTAATTACGCAATTAATACCTTAGTTGGGGTATTAATCAATGCTACTCTTAACTATGTAATTAGCGATAACTTAGTCTTTAAAACTCCGGTTAAACATTCTCATGCTCAGCGACAAGCAGATTTTTCCTCAGAAATCTATTACCCAGAGGGATTGGCTCCGGCACTGGCCCATAGCTGTTCTTTACCAAAACCACCACGAGCGGAAACATCCAAAAGGATTAAGGTTTTCTCCATTGTGATTCCGGCTCACAACGAAGAAGGTTGCATTGTAACCACCGTTCAATCTATCAGCCAACTTCTAGAAGCAGAAAAGATTGCTTACGAAATTTTGGTGGTCAATGACAACAGTCGCGATCGCACGGAAGCCTTGTTAAGGCAGCTAAGTGCTCAAAACAGCAAGGTGCGCTACATTAATAACTATTACCCTAACGGCTTTGGCTTTGCCATTCGCTGCGGTTTAGAGAATTTTCTAGGAGACGGGGTAGCCATCGTGATGGCAGATAGTTCGGATGCGCCAGAAAATATTGTAGATTACTATTACAAGCTGCAAGAAGGCTACGATTGCGTGTTCGGTTTTAGGTTTATCAGGGGATTGGCTCCGGCACTGGCCCATAGCTGTTCTTTACCAAAACCACCACGAGCGGAAACATCCAAAAGGATTAAGGTTTTCTCCATTGTGATTCCGGCTCACAACGAAGAAGGTTGCATTGTAACCACCGTTCAATCTATCAGCCAACTTCTAGAAGCAGAAAA
This sequence comes from Okeania hirsuta, assembly GCF_003838195.1. Taxonomy (GTDB): domain Bacteria; phylum Cyanobacteriota; class Cyanobacteriia; order Cyanobacteriales; family Microcoleaceae; genus Okeania; species Okeania hirsuta. Next base: position 3,103 of record NZ_RCBY01000393.1, on the reverse strand, counting down.
GATTGCTTACGAAATTTTGGTGGTCAATGACAACAGTCGCGATCGCACGGAAGCCTTGTTAAGGCAGCTAAGTGCTCAAAACAGCAAGGTGCGCTACATTAATAACTATTACCCTAACGGCTTTGGCTTTGCCATTCGCTGCGGTTTAGAGAATTTTCTAGGAGACGGGGTAGCCATCGTGATGGCAGATAGTTCGGATGCGCCAGAAAATATTGTAGATTACTATTACAAGCTGCAAGAAGGCTACGATTGCGTGTTCGGTTTTAGGTTTATCAGGGGAGGTAAAGTTATTGACTACCCCACCCACAAGTTAATGGTGAACCGCCTCGCCAATTTATTCATTTCAGTTCTCTTTGGCTTAAAGTTCAATGATACTACCAATGCCTTTAAAGCTTACCGGCGAGAAGTAATTGAAGGAATTTCTCCCCTGCTGTCTCACCACTTTAACTTAACGGTAGAAATGCCCCTTAAGGCGATCGCACGGCAATATTCCTACACAACCATGCCCATTACTTGGCGCAACCGCACTACGGGATTATCCAAGTTAAAGCTGAAAGAGATGGGAAGCCGATACTTGTTTATTGTGCTTTATATCTGGCTAGAAAAACATCTCTCCAGAGGAGACTATGTGTGCAAGCAACCTCAAATAGCAATCCAGAATAAAATTCGCTAACTAGAAGAATTATGATTGCAGATAACAGAGCGCTCAGACAAGAAGAATACCTAAAAAAGCTTTACTCTAATCGTTTTAACTATCAACAGAGAAAAGCCAAAGTCGCCTTGTGGAAAGTATTAATCAAGGAATTCCTGCAAAAGCATCTGGGCAAAGAAGCAGACGTTTTAGATATCGGGGGAGGATATGGTGAGTTTATCAATCATATTCAAGCAAGAGAAAAATACTTAATCGATCTCAATCCTGACTCTAAAACATTCGCCAATCCTGATGTCCATGTTCTCAATCTCAATATTTTAGACTTAAACAAGCAAGAAAAAATTAATAAACGCTTTGATAGGATATTTGTTTCCAACTTCTTTGAGCATTTAGGCAATAAAGAGGAGCTAATTGAAGTCTTGCTATCATGATTACGTTTGGTATTGCCCAAATCTCGCGTTACACCGCAGTTTATTTATTGCCCATCTATTTTATTTTAACCATTGGCTTTTACAGCCCAACCATTTTGAATCTAATCCGAACGAAAAAATTCAAGATTATTCTGTCAGGCATCAAACAGTTTTGTACTTATACAATCTTGCTTTTATTTACGACAATCCTAATCATTAATATTGGTTTTTCCTTTGAAAAAACTTTTACAAAGCTAGGGGATTATCAGTTTGCAAGTAGAGCTTTCACTTCATTACAAGCTAGTTCACCATTGTTGAGAGCTTTACCTGTTCCAGTTCCCTATGCTTACCTCTCGGGACTAGATATGGGTAAATACAAACAAGAAACAGCTTTTGGCAATGGTCCTACTTATCTAATGGGTAGATTAGGCTTAGAGAATGGTGAAATGAAGGGCTTTAAGGAATACTTTATCATTGCTTTCCTTTACAAAGTGCCTATTGCCACTCAACTACTTCTATTTATGGCTGTTGTCAGCCTGCTTCGATATAGACATCGAATGAATTTTTGGCAAAATGAAGCTTTCTTAATCATCCCCTCTCTATTTTTTTTCATTGCTTTCAGTTTTACCACTGCTCAGATTGGTATTCGATACATCCTGATGATTTTCCCATTTCTCTTCGTTTTCTCTAGCCGATTAGCAGTAGCCTGGACAGCATTAAGAAATCGATATCGGATTTTTGTAACTAGTCTTGTCGCTTATTTATTAATTTCTAATATTTCTTATTTTCCTCATTACCTATCATACTTTAATGAATTGCTGCTAGACCGAAAAATGGCCTACACAATCCTTGCCGACTCTAACTTAGACTGGGGTCAAAATTGGATTTATTTAGAACAGTATCTTGAAAGAAATCCTGATGCAAAATATATGAGATGTCGTAGGAAAAAGCTAAAACAAGAAGTTAATCCTCAAAAGTTTCAAGTCGATTTAGTTGTGCGTGGAGCCAATCAAGAAGAAGTTAATCCTCAAAAGTTTCAAGCCGATTTAGTTGTGGTTGGAGCCAATCAACTATTAGGTATTACGACCAATCCAAAAAATTTTCAATGGCTAAGAGAGAATAAAAAACCTGTGGATCACGTTGCCTACAGTCACTTAGTATTCAAAATTGAGCCTCAAGACTTAGAGGACATTGGTGATAAGTTAAACAAAGAGAGTTTTTGTTACGATCGAAATTGGTGATAAGTTAAACAAAGAGAGTTTTTGTTACGATTAACCTAATGAGTAAAAGAGTTTTAATTACCGGAGGAGCAGGTTTTGTGGGCATATCACTTGGTCTGGGACTTGCTCAACGCTATCCAGAGTGGCAAATTACGGCTCTAGATAACTTGAAGCGTCGGGGTGATTAACTGTTAAACTTAAACCGTAGAAAATAGTTGTAAAATTTACACTCATTGTTGTAATATTAAATAGGTAACAATAAATTATCAAAAAAGCGAATAAGTGAATGCGACTTGTTGATAGACATATTATTAACCGAACACATAACTTTTGGCGAGTTTGTGATGAATTAGCCTTTAAGTCGAAAAACTTGTATGATTTGGCTAATTATTATTGTCGTCAGCATTTTTTCCAGTCCTCAAAAAGCCTGGATTTAACTAAACTGTACCACGCCACCAAAGATAGCGATGCTTATAGAGCATTACCAACTAAAGTATCAAAACAAATAATCAAATGCTTGGTGGCCACTTGGCGTAGTTATTTTCAGGCAATGGGAGAATGGTCAAAACATCCAGGGAAGTTTTTGGGTAAGCCCAAAATACCCAAATATAAGGACAAAACCCAAGGTAGAAATGTAGTTATATATTCAAAGGAATCAGTCTATAGAGCAAGTTTAAAAAATGGTATTTGTCACTTATCCATGAGTGATATCAAAATACCTGTAGTTGTGGATACTGTAATCGAAGTTAGGATAGTACCTGCTACTAGCTGCTATATAATTGAAGTAGTGTATGAAAAAACGAATCAGCCACAAATAAACT
>NZ_RCBY01000392.1 GCF_003838195.1 Okeania hirsuta | reverse complement strand
GCTTCAATACCACTTTTTAGGTTGGAAATCATCTTTTTTGTCAAAGGGATGTCTCCTGAAAATTATTTTTATCCCTCTTACTATTCGTAACATTCTTTTTTCAAAATGGTATAACAACAACATAAGGCAATAATTTGCGCGTAACTTTGCTCCATCTACTTTATTAATTAGTGGTGGATTGGCAGAGTAATAATCCATATTTATCCACCCGAAAAATGGCAATGATAAAGCTGATATTTATAACCATCTATTAATAGAAATCCACCTTTATCAACCTGACAGTTTTCTACTGCAATATTAAAATTACTCGCAAAATTTACTAACCATAAATCAAAAGGATATTCCAGTCTATTGATAATTTCCTGAAGTGAATTGACAGTATTTTCTCTATCGGTTTTTTGCTCTACTAAAATAAATTTTACACCCTCTAAATGTTTTTCTTGACAAATACTCTCTTTTCTACATTTTTGCTGAAAAATTTTTCTCATATTCCAAGCTATTCCCATCAATTCCCCAGTTTCAACATGAGTGTTATGAATAGTAGCAATAACTATCGGCTTGTCAGATTTTTTTTCTATCAGAGAGACCAATAAATCTGGTCGGTAATATTTTTGATAGCCTAAATTTGAAACAACAGTTAAGCCACTTAATAAAGCCATTAACCAAATTAAAATTACCGCTTTTTTGCCAGTATTTGTGCAAATTAAGACATTCAAAAACTTACTTTTAACAAACTGCCGTTCAAAAATTTGCGCGAGAATTGCTGCTACAAAAATAATTACTGCTGGAAAATAAACAAAACTGTAACGGGCACCTCTAGTTAGGTCAATACCAAAAATATAAGTAAAACCAAAAAATAATAATTTACTAGCTAATATTACTCCGGCAAAAGTAATGAAATAAATACTAATATCAGAATTTTTTAAGCAATTAATAGTGCCACTAATAAATAGAGGAAATAGCCAGATGAAAAATAAAATCATCACCGCGACAGAAATAATGGCTATAGGAAAAATCGGAGATTCTATCGGCAATAAAAATAACATAGTAATCCCTGTAGCCAGGTATTGAAAAATCGGACTGAGCAAACTTTTTAAGTTACTATCGCTAATCGAAATCCATTTTGTTAATTCACTGCTATAACCATTTTTCCAAAAAGGCAGCCAAACTAAACCACCTGCTAAAGTTCCCAAAATTACTATGTAGAAACTAGCAAGTGATTTGATGAGAGTATGGAGAGAAAATTTACTTGATTTTTTGACTTTTAAACTAGAAAATTTATCTTTTTCTTTTGAGTTTAATACCTCGCCGTCTACAGGGTGTTGAAAATTGGTAGAAGTTTGAGTCCCCATCAAATTTTTCCTTCTTACTTCTTCCCTATTCCCTCTTCCTTCTTTGGTAAAAGTTTGAGTCCTCATCAACTTTTTCCTTCCTCCTTCTTCCTTATTCCCTCTTCCTTCTTTGGTAAAAGTTTGAGTATCCATCAATTTCTTCCTTTCTCCTTCTTCCCTATTCCCTCTTCCTTCTTTGGTAAAAGTTTGAGTATCCATCAATTTCTTCCTTTCTCCTTCTTCCCTATTCCCTCTTCCTTCTTTGGTAAAAGTTTGAGCCTCCATCAACTTTTTCCTTCTTCCTTGTTGCTTCTTCCCTCTTCCCTCTTCCTTCTTCCTTCTTCCTTCTTCAACAAAAAATAGAGAAATTAATACCATTGCTTCGGCACAGAGAGTCAAAATAAAAAAATAGTGGATGGCAATACCTAAACTATTAACTACTACCCAAATAAATGCCGTAAAAATTGGCAAAGATTGACCTTGCTGAAAATGGCGAATACTAATAATTAAACAACTAAAAGAAGCAATAACAAATAAAATAGCTAAAGTATAATGACGTGCCTCTTGGGCAAGATAAATACCATAAGGAGAAACAGCCATTATTGCAGCAGCAAGTTGTCCCACTAACCGAGAATCAAAAGCCAACTTAGCCAAACCATAAATAGCAGGAATAGAAGCAACACCAAATATAACACTCAAAGACCGCGCACCCCATAGAGAAACTAACTCCCCTTCTTTAGAAAAAAACTGCATCCACCAATGAGTCAAGATAAAATAGACAGGTGGGTGGTTACTATGAGTTAATAGGTGATCGACAACATCCTTAATTTCGGCGTTGGGATGAAGTTGCAGGGGTTGGAGTAAAATATCAGGAGCGATCGCTCGATCTAGCGGTACATCCTGGAAACTATTACCCAAACTAAAAACCAAAGTAGAAAATTCATCCGTCCAAGGTGGTTTACCATCTAAATTAGTCAGACGTAAACAAGTAGCGATCGCTATCCAAACTAGCAAAAGTAACCATTGACTATGTAAACTTCTGCGCCAAAAGTTGACTATTTTCTGATTAATATCTCGATTAAACTTTCTCACTCTTACTTTTAACCTAATAAATATGACCGCTTTCAACTTGACAAACCAAAACCCAGAGACAATTTTAAATCGCGCTTTAGAAGGTTATGACCTATCTACAGCAGAGACACTATTATTGTTATCCCCAACTTCTCAAGCAAATTTCGGAAAACTTGCCTTAACTCAACTTCCCACAGAAATAACCACTATCCAGAAAACAGCAGATCAACTCCGACAACAACAAGTAGGAGATACTGTTACTTACGTTATCAACCGGAATATAAATTTCACCAATATCTGCGAACAACATTGTAGTTTTTGTGCTTTTCGCCGGGATGAGGGAAATGCGGGTGCTTTTTGGTTAGATATCGGTCAAATTCTGGAAAAAGCTAATGATGCCGTGCAACGAGGGGCAACAGAAATTTGTATGCAGGGAGGATTAAATCTTCAAGCTAAAATTGCAGGTAAATCTTTACCTTATTATTTGCAAATAGTAAAAAGTATTAAAGATGACTTTCCTCAATTACATTTACACGCTTTTTCTCCCCAAGAGGTACAGTTTATTGCCAGAGAAGATGGCATGAGTTATGAATATGTAATTGCTGCTTTGCGGGATGAGGGGGTCGGGTCGATGCCAGGTACTGCTGCGGAAGTTTTGGATGATGCAGTGAGAAGAGTTATTTGCCCAGAAAAAATTGATACGGCGACTTGGTTAGAAATACTCAGCACAGCACATCGTTTGGGAATGCCAACCACAAGTACGATGTTGTGCGGTCATATTGAAACCCCTCAACAACAAATTTTACATTTGGAGAGGTTGCGCTTTCTCCAACAAACTGCCATTGAAAAAAATTATCCGGCGAGAATAACAGAATTTATTTTATTACCATTTGTCGGGCAAGAAGCACCTGCACCTTTGCGTCGGAGAGTGGGACGCGACCAACCTGTTTTGTTGAATGTTTTATTATTAACGGCAGTGTCGAGAATATTTTTAGGAAATTGGATAATTAATCATCAACCAAGTTGGGTAAAAATTGGTTTGGATGGAGCAAAGGAAGCGTTGAAGTGGGGTTGTAATGATATTGGCGGTACGTTAATGGAAGAGCATATTACAACAATGGCAGGTGCTGTTGGAGGTACTTGTATGGAAGTCGAAAGTTTGCAAGGAGCTATTAGGAGTTTAGGAAGAAATTATCAACACAGAGATACGCTTTATCAGTATTTGTAGGTTGGGTTGAGGCAACGTTAGCGTAGCTTATCCGCAGGATAAACCCAACAAAGAAAGTAAAAGTTATATATATAGCAACTGCCAAAGCGGTTAGGACTTATGCTAACGATCAATCTCAGACAGGGAAATGCTTTCCCCCCTATTCCCTATTCCCTGTTCCCTGCTATAGATTTGTTGGGTTGCGCTGTCGCTTAACCCAACCTACAAATTTTATCTGAAAAAGACTTTTGCAAGAAGTATAGTCATTTAACTTTAGATTGAGACAAAGCTTTCTTGCTATGAGGGAGTTTCAGACGAAAAAACGCCTCATTTTTAAGTTAAACTACTATATAAAATAAGGAAACGGGAAAGTTGAACATAATCTCAATTCATCAATCCCGTTTTAGGCAAAATTAAAATAAGGCTTTAGTACAGCGTGGCGAGGCAGATAAAATCAACCATACAGTCTTCTGCCTTCTAATACTAAATAGGGTTTACCGATCTAATCTAAAAGCATTGACATATAAAGACAAGTGCCTTTTTGGGGTCGAAAAAAGTGCAAACTTTTCAGCTCTCCATGCTCAAAAAGTTAGTATTTTAGGCAGGAGTTTGGCAGAAAAATCCCAAATTGACAATTCTTACTCCTACCTCCTCGCTCCCGATCCATTTCTCCCCTCCTGGGAGGGGGAGGGGCGAGGGGTGGGTTGTCTCCTGTCTCCTGTCTTCCCCTCCTGGGAGGGGGAGGGGCGAGGGGTGGGTTGTCTCCTGTCTCCTAC
>NZ_RCBY01000391.1 GCF_003838195.1 Okeania hirsuta | reverse complement strand
ATTAACATAAGCAATGAGTGTTAATTTAAACCAATTTTCTTCATGTTGGACATCCGGAGTTGAATAAGCAGTCATCAACAATTTTTGTTTACCAAATCGAAACAAATGTTCCATGTCATAACGCTGTCGATCAGACTCATAGCAATCAATTAAACTCAACTCTTGACGTCGAGAACCAATAACAATTAACCACATCGGTTTCCCAATCTGATTACCTACTTCATCAGTAATATTAATTTGTAGTAAAGTAAAAGGATAACGATTCATTTTATAGTTCTGAGTTCCTTTCATTAACATCTGTTTCCAACCCGAAATTGTTACTGTCAGTTGACGACCTTTTTTAGTAGTAAAAATGCATTGACTAATCCCAGTAGGTTTATGCCAAGTATTCTCATCTTTCAGGTCAAACTTATCTCCATACCAACGAGGATGTCCTGAAGTAATTTTTTGTTTTTTTTTGCTGATAAATTGACGGTAAAAAACTCGATTACTTCTGATTCTGGTCACAGTAACTAAGTTATTTTGCTTCACTTGTTCTCCAATAAAATCTCTTTGACTGTAGAAACTATCAGCCACTAAAACTGATAACTTATCTCCAGAGAAAGAACCAGTGTTAGTGGCTGATAGTTTCTACAGTCAAAGTTATTTTGCTTCACTTGTTCTCCAATAAAATCTCTTTGACTGTAGAAACTATCAGCCACTAAAACTGATAACTTATCTCCAGAGAAAGAACCAGTGTTAAAGATTTTTTCCAGTTGTTTATTACCAATGTTAGTAGCCTTTTCTGACGAGGGAACCCTTTCTCCTAATAAGGGAACAGCCCAAGGTACATTACCTGTTGCTATTCCCTCTGGTAAAGCACATATAACTGAATATGAATGGCCAATACTAATGGGTTTATTTCCTTTAATTGGATTAGGATAATGGATAAAGGTTTTGTCTGCTGAAAAAATGACTCGAAGGAATCTTATTGATGAGTTGGAGAGAGTTGTTCATTCCCTTCAAGAAAGTTATTTAGATATTTGTTTTGGTGGAGAAATTGAACCAGACCCATCCTATGATCTTCAGGATGATAAATAATGTGAGAAACGAAGATAATTCCAGATTTGATTTCTAATACAATCACCGATTAGTTAGTGTAATACTTACGCTAACCACTTTTTCTTTTTGTCCAAAGTCCAATGTAGTTAAGTTAACTGAAAAAAATTAGACAAACGTAAAAACAGACAGCATATTCTATTTAATAGAGACGATAATAGTCTATAAATTACCACAAAAAAGTCGGGAGCAAGATGCTCCCACTATTCTCGTAAGAAACATTGCCAGACAATGCACGATCAATAAAAATTCACCACCACCAAGCCTTCTTCCTCCTTCTTCCCTCTTCCTTCTTTTCTAGATAACTAATAGATAACTAAAGCCTCCTTCCTTCTTCCTTCTTCCCTCTTCCTTCCTTCTTCTAATTACCCACATCACGAAGAATATTTAAAGGTTTATGCTCCTTAATAATTTTCATCTGTTCCTGATTTTTTACCAACAAAGCACCCGCAAAACCCAAACTATTAACAGAAATAGACTTAAAATTCTCATGCGATCGCGACACAACTAACATCCATTCTCGCGTCACCAAAAGATTATAATTACCAGACTGTTTCCCACTCATCTCATCACTATCTTCTATCCCTACAGCTTTGAGTAAAGCAAAATAAGATGCCAAAATCTCACCAGCAGAGTCAACAGGAGAATTTATCCAACCAGAATCTAATTTAGCCAAAGCGTGTCGAAAAGGAAACTCAGACGTAACACCTATGCCATTATCAAATGTAGCAGTAGCGATCGCTCTTTCTATCGGTATTCTCTCTCCATCCAAAACCATTGGTAGAGGTATAATTTGTAAATGTTTATGACGTTGACTGGCACCTGCCACTTTCCCAGCGTTATAAAATGCCAAACCATCAAATTCTCCCATACAGCAACCCAAAGCCTGAAAATCTTGCAAATTCAGCAAATCTTCTTGTTCCTCAAACTCTCTAGTCACAATGAGTAGATGATTATCTACAACGTTATACTTATTCAACAAACACAAATGAGTTTCAGAGATATCAGCAACAAATAAATCCTGCTCATAAGGTAGAAAAGGGTTAAAATCCTTGCCAGTCTCAGCTTTCTTTTTTTTATGCTGTTTTGTAGCTTCATCTTTCCGGGATAAATTAGACAAAATGCGTACTAGGAAACGAATATTATCCTGTTGCACAAACTCGTATTCAGTAGGTATAGGTTGAAGTGCGCCACATTCTAGAGCATATTCAGTTTGTTGTTTTAGTCTTTCCCAGAGAGTGCCCGGTGTAAATAACAATTGATTTTGGGACATAGTTAAATTTTGGATATGATAGTCAGTAGTCATCGATTATAGCAATTCCCAAGAAGGGTGAGGTTGGTGTTTGACAATTAGTGTGAGCATCTTGCTCGCGTTATCAATCATCATAATTACCCCATGTCCTAACTATAGTGGCAACTATACTGATATTGATATGAAGAGGCGATCAATATTTCAAAATTTGAGACCCAAAAAAATTGGTAGTAGGGGAGTGGGGGAATGGTTAGGGATATTGCATGCAACGGCCGTTCGCCCCTACCTCCCCTACTTCCCCGCTTCAGAAAACATAGAAAAGTTTTTGAGATTTGGTATAAAACCTTCTTCTTTCTTCCTTCTTCCTTCTGCTGTAAGTCAAAAAAAAGTCCCCTCTGGAAACAGGGAACCCCTATAAATAGCAACTACTCTTAGAGCTTGATTTCAATATTTACAACACTAAAACTTTCGTTTTTGTTGATAAATTCACTAACTCGATCGCTTAAACTTCACCTAATTTTCATGCTTAAAAGCAATAGAGTTTTTGAGTATTTTAGTTTCCAGACAGACTATCACATTAATCCCCAAGTAGTTTTTGGATACAGTACTTTGGCTTACATTCCAGAAGAAAAGGGTAGTTGGGCATTACCTTTAGTTCACCAGAGAATAAATGGTGAAATCCAATCTAGGGGTTGTGTTGCTAGGAGAATATGACCCCGGAAATGACGCTCGACAAAATAACTAATTTTAGTGCGGGTGTCGGGGGTGAATTCATTGAGACCGTCGATACAAATTTCTAGGGCATTATTGTAGATGAGATTTTCTAGGAATTTGCGGTCTGTTTGAGAAATGGGGATTTTTGTTTTGATGGAATCAGCATGAGTAGATTTGGCATCTTTTAAATTTTCGTAGTGGGTTGTGAGGAGGTTAATAGACTTGTCGCTTTATAAGGTAAAGTAAAGTTAATAGGGTGTTTGAGATGGGACAATGTTAGATCTGAATCGGGTGCTAAAAGAAGACCGCCTCAGTGCGGGCATTGACTGGACTAAACCGTAAGGCATTGGATGAATTATTACAAGCTTTTTGTGTCCAACTTGACTCGGAAGCGATACGGCGCTCCGCCACCCTCCGCGAACGCTCTTTTGCCAAAAACCTAGAGTTCGAGCTTTAGGAGGAGGGAGAAAAGCGCGGTTGTTAGAGGCCAAAGACAAGCTATTTTTTATCTTGTTCTACTTCAAGTGTTACCCTACCTTTGATGTGGCAGGAATATTGTTTGACTTACACCGCAGCCGAGCACACTATTGGATGTTAAGACTACAACCGTTGCCCTGAGAGTGCTTTAGGGAAAAAAATGGCCTTACCAGAACGTAAGTTACAAAGCATTGAAGAATTCATTGGCAGGTTTCCATCTGCCAAAGAAGTGATGATTGATGGTACGGAACGGCCAATCCAGCGTCCAAAAGACCAGCAAAAGCAGAAAAATCATGACTCAGGTAAAAAAAAGTGCCATAGGAGTCAACATCTGATCATGACAGACTCAGATAAAAGGGTCCTCGTCCTATCAAAAGCAAGAGAGGGCAAGGTTCATGGGCCTTCGGCAGTTGGACGCGCGAAAAATTGGTAGATTTTGTGCTTTTTGGAAGTGAAAATTCATGTAGATTTGGGTTTCCAGGGATTACAGAAGGAATTCGTCAACATCAAAATTCCCACGAAAAAACCTAAAGGAAAGGAATTAACTGAGGAACAAAAACTTTTCAATAGAGAGAAAAGTAGCGTTAGCGTCAAATGTGAACATACAATATCTGGCGTGAAGAGATATAATGCAGGGAGAGGATTGTATGTTCACATTTGACGCTAACGCTACTTTTCAATAGAGAGAAAAGTAGCGTTAGCGTCAAATGTGAACATACAATATCTGGCGTGAAGAGATATAATGCAGGGAGAGGATTGTATCGAAATCACATTAAAGATGCGCGACGATCGCTTCATGTTCACTGCGGCTGGACTCTGGAATTTCTACTTAATGGCAGGATAATTTAATCAGTGAAAACCAGAATTTTCCCATTTCACTTTAAGGTTTTATTTCGCGA
>NZ_RCBY01000390.1 GCF_003838195.1 Okeania hirsuta | reverse complement strand
CTCTTCGATACTTTTGTGTGGTTCTAGCTTTAACAATCTCGGCATGGCGATCGCCCAACTCTTACTATTCATCCCTTAATTTATCAGGTTTAATTTTTTTATACCGATGCTACCGGATTTGATATTAACTGACCAACAAAAACATCTCAATCAAGAAAAAAGTAGCGACCGCGTCAAAAGTGAACAGACAATATCTGGGGTAAACAGATATAATGCAGCTAGAGGATGATATCGAAATCACATCAAAGATGCGCGACGATCGCTTCATGTTCACTGCGGCTGGACTCTGGAATTTTTACTTAATGGTAGCATAGTTTAATCAGTGAAAACCAGAATTTTCCCATTTCACTTTAAGGTTTTATTTCGCGACAAGTCTAATATTTAAGTGATTTATTATTCCTTGGTTAAAGCCTTTTTTCTTCCTTCACCTGCTTGAATTAATCTTTTTTGAGCATGCTAACACCAAAATTAATCTTTGTTTTGTAAGGCTAATGCTTAAAAGACTAGCCATGAGTTAAAAAGAACCCAAATGGTTTCTATATGGCTCCCCTAAACAATTTAAGAACTATTCCCTGCTCCTCCTATCTACTTTTCATGCTTGTTATCAACTTCTGAGGGTCTTTGGACTCAGGTAGACCAAAATTTTACACTAATGAGTCGCACTACACTAAATGAGCAATAGTTACCCCACTACCGCCGTCATTTCTCGGCGCTAATTCATAACGCTCTACCAACGGATGATCCTGCAAAAACTCATGGATACCCTGTCTCAATTTACCAGTACCTTTACCATGAATAATCCACAACAAACCATACTCGATCGCCCGAGAAAGTGCCCTATCTACCTCAATTTGAGCATCTGCCACCCGACTTCCACGAATATCAATACTATTTTGAGAAGTACGAACAGCTAAACCACTAGAAGTAATCTCTGCTGGAGTTTCCTTAGACTTACTTTCTGACTTCTTACTCTTTTGTGCCTCTACATTTTTACTCTTTTTAGAAAGCTCTGCTTTTTCACCATCAAGAGATTCCACTTCTGCCAAACTAACTGTCATTTTCATAATTCCAAATTTAACAGTTAACTCATCATTCTCATTAGGAGCGCTCAACACTTCTGCTGTTTGCCCAATTTTGGGAATCCGAATGCGATCGCCCTCCTTGGGCATAAAATTCGGTTTCTTCACAGGGACAGTACGAGAAGGCAAATATTTCTCAGAAATTTCATTAATAGCTTCAGTAGCTTTCTGAGCATTTCGAGCAGTTAACGGACCCTGTTGTAAATTCCGAATTACCGCAGCAATTTCTGCCTTTGCTTCAGCAATTTTTTCCTGTACCGCCACCTCTTGCGACAACTGTAAATCTCTTTCTCGATCTTTTAGCGCAGCAGCTTTTCTAGCAACTTCCCGATGTAAAGACTCAGTTTCTTGTAGTAACTCAGAAGCTTCTTTCGCCTTTGTTTCCTGTTGCTGTCTTTGTGCTTCCAAACCTGCAATCACCTGATTCACATCTTCAGAATTTCCTCCCACATAATCTTGCGCTCTATAAATAATCTCCTGTTTTAAACCCAACTTGCCAGCAATAGTCATAGCATTAGAACGCCCTGGAATTCCCCACAGCAGGCGGTATGTAGGTTGTAGGGAATTGATATCAAATTCTACAGAAGCATTTTCAAACCTTTCATCGTCATATTTGAGAGCTTTAAGTTCTCCAAAATGGGTAGTTGCCACAGTTAATAGTGCATGGTCAGCCAAATATTGCAATATAGAAGTTGCTAAAGCACTACCTTCAGTGGGGTCTGTACCAGCACCGATTTCATCTAACAAAACCAGAGTAGAAGATAAATCAGAATTTTCTTGATTTTCATCTTCATCTATTGCTTCTAGAATCCTAATAATGCGTCGAACATGACCAGAAAAGGTAGATAAACTTTGTTCTAATGATTGCTCATCACCAATATCAGCCAAGATTTGTTCAAACCACGGCAACTCAACAGGTTCATTAGCAGGTATAAATAATCCTATTTTTGCCATCAGTGCAGCTAACCCCAAGGTCTTCAGGGTAACAGTTTTACCTCCAGTGTTCGGGCCCGTAATTGCCACAACTTTAACTGGAGATTTCACCGTCACATCAATAGGTACAACATCATTTCCTTCTTCGTATTGCTGTTGCCAAACTAACAACGGATGTCGCAATTGACGGATATTCACGGGGCGATCGGAATCTGGTTCAGTAAATTGAGGGGGGTTTGCTCCTAACCATAAACTATAACGAGCGCGAGCTGTAGCGAGGTCAATTGTAGTAGCAATTATCAATAACTGCTCCAAGTCTTCCTTGACTTCTGCCACCTGCTCTGTTAATGCTTGCCGAATCGCTTCTTCTTCTCTTTGGACCTGACGCTGTAGTTGTCGCATTTGGTTATTGAGGTTGACAACTCCATTAGGTTCAATGTATAATGTAGAACCTGTTGTAGATGTATCGTGAACAATACCAGGTACAGCATCCTTTTGAGGTGCTTTGACAGGAATTACAAAGCGATCGCTCCTTTGAGTAATAATTGGTTGTTGAATAGCACTAGCTTTCCGTTGTAAAATGCCTCGAAGTATCCCATCAATGCGATCGCGCAAATGGTGCATTTTTTCTCGAATACCCGCCAGTTTGGGACTTGCTCGGTCTGTAACATCTCCCCGGTCGTCTATACAGCGGTGAATTTCCTGTTCTAGTTCTGGATAAGTGCGTAACTCAGCTACTAATTCCGGCAAAACTGACAACTCATATTCCGATTCATAATTATCAATTGTCCGACGTAACTTACGAGCGCCTGCCAAAGTTGTCGCAATAGCTAAAATTTCACCTCCAGAAAGTATACCACCTAGTTCTGCTCTTTCCAGGGAATCTCCAAAGTCTTCAATACCATCAAAGGACAAACCCTGTAGAAGACGAGTTTCTAGTATATATGCTTCCTTCGTTTCAGCTAATAGTTGTATAGTTTCCGCCTTTGTTGACGGAATTGGTAAATAATTAGTAGCGTCTTGGCGATCGCCGATATTAAAAGTCCTAGAATTGTGGAGCAATATCGCACCCAATTTCGTTGCTGTAAAAGTGGCCAAGTGCTGACACAAGCGAGGCCATTCCAGTAATTCTAAAGTCTCGGATTGAATCAAAGCTTAATAATATATAAAAGTATTATGTACTCTGAATTATATTATACTACAACTAGGGCAAAATATTTCGGAAGTCAAAAGTTATCGGAAGTCAAAAGTCAAAAGTCAAAAGTCAAAAGTTAGAAGTCAAAAGTGATATTTTAAGTACTTAAAATATCACTTCTAACTTCTAACTTTTGATTTTTTATTTTTGACTTTAAATGGGGAGTAGGAGAGCTGATACTATTTCAATTAAATAATTTCACAAATATGTAGAGGTTTTAAGTACTTAAAACCTCTACCTATCTGTGAAATTATTTAATTGAAATAGTATCAGCTCCCCTATTCCCCATTTAAAGTCATACATTCAAAAGTCAAAAGTTAGAAGTGATATTTTAAGTACTTAAAATATCTACCTATTTGTGACATTATTTAATTGAAATGGTATAAGCTCCCCTACTCCCCTACCCAGGTGATTATCAAAAATGAAATAGCTCTGTCCCAGATGAGCTGTTGCCTGTTGCCTGTTGCCTGTTGTCTGTTGTCTGTTGTCTGTTGTCTGTTGTCTGTTGCCTGTTGCCTGTTGCCTATTGTCAAAAACCTTGCCTAGATTTAGCACTGTAATTAGCCACTGACTCCACTAACCCCAGGGCAATAAAATTACTCAACAAAGCCGATCGCCCATAACTAAGTAACGGTAGTGGGATACCAGTCACAGGAGCCAAACCAATATTCATCCCAATATTCACAAAAACCTGGAATACTAACATTGATAATACTCCAATGGCAATCAGAGAACCAAAATCATCCTTAGCAGTCTGAGCAATAATAACCAACCGCAGACAAATAAACCAAAAAGCTAAAAGTACCAGAATACAACCAACAAAACCCAACTCTTCGCCAATAGCTGAGAAAATAAAATCTGTATGCTGTTCTGGGATAAAATGTAGTTGAGTTTGAGTACCTTGATATAGCCCCCTACCAAACATCTGTCCAGAACCAATAGCAATACGAGATTGAATTAGGTGATATCCCGTGCCCAGAGGGTCTTGTTCTGGATTCAGAAATCCTGTTAGTCGGTCTTTTTGATAATCACCTGGGTAGGGGAGTAGGGGAGCTTATACCATTTCAATTAAATAATGTCACAAATAGGTAGATATTTTAAGTACTTAAAATATCACTTCTAACTTTTGACTTTTGAATGTATGACTTTAAATGGGGAATAGGGGAGCTGATACTATTTCAATTAAATAATTTCACAGATAGGTAGAGGTTTTAAGTACTTAAAACCTCTACCTATCTGTGA
>NZ_RCBY01000039.1 GCF_003838195.1 Okeania hirsuta | reverse complement strand
CACGAGGTGCTGGTAGACCAGCTAGTCTTTATCGATTTAATTCTGAGGCATTCGCGTTAATCAAAGATAAACCTTTAATATTTATTTGATAGAGGTATGAAATTCAGAAAAAATTGATACCCCGAAGCAATCTCTTCAACTGTAGGGTATCTATGAGATTGCTTCAGGAATTTCTTTTACATTCCTTTCTATTTATAATTTTTGCGCTGATATTAATGTACTCAACAATTTCCTGGTTGCTAAGTTGAGCGATCGCTAAATCAAGTGGATGATCTTGTAGCTTTAAGATATTTCCATAGAGGTTAATGGTATAGTTTTCTAATTCATTGAGTTTTTCTCTTTTTATCAAATATTGCCATTGTTCGTTGGATTTGAGTTCTAATTTAGCATCAAGGAGTATTGTTGCATCTGGGTACTCTTTTTGTAGATTATTGAGAACATCATCTATATTATTTTTACTCTCTAATCTTATATTTTTATACTCAATAGTGGTGCAGTCATATACTATCTTTGTTCCCCAAATTTCACTTCTGTATATCCACCCAAAAGCAACCATTACTGCCAAAATTATAGTAAGAAAAACAACATAATTAACGTTATTACCCCAAGATTTAATAAACGTTATCCATTTTTTTTCCTGATTGTGGTTAGAGATTGGAGACTCAACCTGAAATAGTTCTATTTCTTCAAGTTCTAAGGGTCTACTAGAACCATCCATACTTAAAGATAATTTATCAGAAGGAATGGCTGGATTTGGGTCGCGATGCTCCCAAAATTCTGTGTATCCTTCTATCAATTTCTGATGAATTTCTTCTATATTTTTCTGGGAAATAAAAACAGCTTCTTTACTTTTAATTTCTTGAATAACCACTCCTTCAATTAGAAGTATTTCTCTCCCAAATTGGTCTTTAAGAATCTCATCTCCTACTTGAGAATTCAGGTCTTTTTGTGTAGCTTTTAAGATTCGATAAACTATGGTGAAATCTCCTACTTTTGAACCAAAAATTTGTCTAATAAATCCCTTTCCTGGTTCTGTTAAATCTCCTGTCGTCACTCTTGCCAATAAGTTACCAGTCTTAGCTTCACAGATGAAATCAGGAGCTACTACTGTTCTGTAGTCAAGATAGCGGTTACGACTTACTAAAAAAGGCCAAACTTCAATACTCATAGTGATAATTTAATAAATCTAGATTTGGGGTGTTATAAGAAACCGGGTTTATGGGAGAGATATGTGATTTATTTTATATAAACCGAGTTTCTCTGCTTTATTTATACCTACACTACCGGATTTCATATCACGGAAGGCAAAAGTTAAAAATAAGATTTGATAAATAGAAAAATTTGAGAATACAGTAATTTCAGGAGTTATAAGTTTCCCAATATTTATGACATTTTTAAATTGAGTTAGTATAACCATTCTATGTTTAAGTTATTGTTAGGAATAGATTAATTAATACTATTAGTATTAGGTTCGGGTTGCATAGGAGCAATGTAGGTGTAATGTACATATACAACCATCATTATTATCGCTACTATTAAACCAAACCAAAACCATTTCTTAGCTTTTTTTGATGCTGTAGTTGCTCCTAGTTCGTCTGTCAATTCAAGTCGTGTCTTGACTTCAGTTCCATAAACAATTGTGACAATTCCGAATGGCAAATAAAAAACTGCCCATCCTCCAAGTACCAAACAGCATAGAAAAGTTAGTAAAATTGCTCGCATTCGATAGTTACGAATATTATTAGTTGTCATATTTACTTAAGCTATATTTTATACAATTCGCCAAATTTTAATCGTTTTGTCATCACTGCCACTAGCTAAGGTCTGATTATCTGAACTAAAAGCTAGGGTGGTGATAATACCAGTGTGCCCTGTTAAAGTAGTTTTTAAAGTTCCGGTTGATAAATTCCAGACCTTGATTGTCAAATCATTACTTCCACTGGCAAGGGTGCAGTTATCTGCACTAATCGCCAGAGACCAAATTGCTCCGGTGTGTCCTTCCAAATTATACCTGAGATTCCAGGTTTTCGTATCCCACACATAGATAGTTTGGTCTCTGGCAAGGGTGCAGTTATCTGCACTAATCGCCAGAGACCAAATTGCTCCGGTGTGTCCTTCCAAATTATACCTGAGATTCCAGGTTTTCGTATCCCACACATAGATAGTTTGGTCTCCACAACCACTAACCAACATTTTACCATCTGAACTAAAGGCTAAAGCTTTTATAAAACTAGGATGCTTGAGGGCAAGAAATTTAAGAAATTTATCATTTTTAATGGGCAGTTCCCAAATCAGCATTTTCTTGTCCGTACCAGCAGTAGCTAAAGTTTGCCCATTGGGAGAAACAGCAAGAGCATAAACATAGCCTTGATGTTCGCTTAAACTGTGTATGACTCTACCGCCATTAGTTTCTAATTGCCAGATTTTGACAGTTTGATCTCGACTACTACTAATCAGTGTGCCACCATCAGCACTAACAACAAACCCACTGATAGGTTCAGAATGTTCCTTCAACGGTTTATACAAGCGTTGTCCTGTATTGGCATCCCATACCTTAATACTTTTATCTGCGCTCGCAGTAAACAGTAGTTTATTGTCTTGACTAATATTTGCTAGTACCCAACCTGATTTTTCCTGCACAATTTTTTTCTGTAAATTTCCCCGTGCAACATCCCAAAACAGAACGGTTCTGTCGTCACTGGAACTGAAAAGAGTTTTACCATCAGATGTGAAACCAACCGAACACACTACTTTTTCATGTTTTGTCAAATTATGGATAGGTTCAGGAGCAAAAAGAACTTCTCCTCCTAAATTAGCTTCGGGAAATCTCTCCTCAAAATCTTTGAGATGTTTCAAGAAAATAATAACTAAGTGCTTAAGTGCTGTTTCCCAATCTCTCACTTCTTGTAAAGATTTTTCTTGATATGGATGAGCTAGTTCGTTTAAAACAAACTGATGAATTAGGGAATCTAAAGAAGGAAAAGAATTTTTAAGTAAATCCCACACGGGAATTTTTTCTGAGGATGCTTTTGAGGCTTTAATATCAGTTTTTACCCCATCAATTAATACATACGCAATAGGAATTTCTAACTGGAAAGGTTTAGGAACTGCGCCTGGTTTCTTTTTCATCGAACCATCATCCTGGAGGGTTGCAAAGTCCATACCAATAGAACTTACAGGAATTAGACGTACTGGACAACCAGCTTGAATTCTACTATCAACTACATTTTTAAAGTCAGGCGAGAAAAATCGCAGACATTCTTCTATCTCTGAGAGATTATAATTACCCTCAAGCAAATCCCATTTACTAATAATAAAATGAACGGATGTGTCTCTTTTACATTTATTTATCAATTGCATCATGTTAGGTAAATCTTTTAGCAATAATTGTCTAACCGCTTCATTATCCAGGTCTTTTCCTTGCATTAATTTCAATAATTTTAGACCGTCAATCATTGCTAACACTGCATGTGCATTAGGAACTTCTTCTTCAAAATGAATAACATCATATTCATTAGGTAATTTTGTCTCTGTAAGTAATCCTCCTCCATAGTCAATATAAGTAAACTGACAAACCGAAAACTTTTCAATAGCAGAATTATTGACACGACAAGTAAACGTTCTCCTTGTTACATCTCTTGTTCCACTAGGCCAATCTTGATCTTTATCAATAATTTTTAAATAAATGTCATTCAGCTCTTTACGGTGTTTATCACCAGAGACTTCCAGGAAAAATCTTTCGCTGGTTGGAGTAGATAATTGCCTAAAAAGACTAGCTAAAAATACGGTTTTACCCGCTCCAGATGGTCCTAAAGTAATAATATTGTAATTTTTAATATCCATTTCTGGGCTTTTAACTTTGATAATGATTCCCTTATTACTTTGTTCTACCTTCTGATTATTTCAGAGTCAGGAAAATCTTGGCTCAGTTTATTACTAATATATAAAAAGCTTGTCACAGCACTTTTCAAGGCTGTTGTTTTATCTTTAATTTTTTTGATAGATTCATCTCTTATTTTCCGCAATTCAGCTAATTTTTCATTATCTGCTTTAACTTTTTTTTCAATTTTTTTCAATACTAAATTATCAACTGTTTTGAGGAGTTCCTTTGCCAATTCTTGTTTTATACCATTTGGCTGATTTTGATCATTATCTTCATTATCTTCACCGAAGATAATTGATGCTAAAACTTCAACAATAGCATTAACAACTATATCAATCAACCAACGGAAACTTAACACACCCTTTAAAAACTTATTTAATAGTTTATTAAATCCACTATTTTCAGCAATATCTTCATTACTAATAGTAGTTAGCCGTTTCAGGTTTACCTTAATCTCTTTCTCTAAAAGATCTGGTACAACGCAAGATACAGGAACTTCCATGTGAGAAGGACGTGGAATTGAATTTGCAATTATTTTCATACTGCCATCAGGTTGAGGTGTTACGAAACCCGAACCCACTGAACTTACTGGAATCAGACGTACTGAAGAACGTTCTTGATTTCGATTCAAAACTAATTCTTTAAATTCAGGAATTTCCAGAAGGCGATCGCTTATTTCTTTTAAACCAAAATTATCATTTTCCAGCAAATCCCATTTACTAATTACAAACTGAATAGGTGCTTGACAATAGGACATACACTTAATTATTGGTGGTAAATCTTTGTTCAACAAATCATCAATCTTTTGTTCATTTTTATTACTCATTAATGCTTGAATTTTTTGACCATCTAAAAGACCCAAAATTGCATCAGCTTGTACAATTATTTCTTGTAAATCAGAATCTTCTTCATCCATGTCTGTAAACCGTCCGCCAGCATAATCAAAATAAATAAACTGACAAATTGGAAAGTTTTCCAGATCAGGATTCTTGATACAACAAGTAAACTTCCACTTAGATATCTCACTACGTCTGGTTGATGGAGGCCATTTTTGAATAATCAAGTTTGTGTAAATATCATTCAGTAGCTTCCGTTTGTTGAAATCCTCAACCTGAAGATAGAAGCCATATTCTCCTTGGATTGATAATGACTTAAACATACTAGCAAGGAATACAGTTTTGCCTGCTCCAGACGCTCCTAAAGTTAATATTTTGTAACTTTTCATTGCCTAAATTTCCTCTAAAAATATAATCATGCCGACTGTAATACTACTATAGCAATTTCAAAAGTTTTTTTTAGACATCAGGATTTACCCAAAAAATGAAGCACATAAAAAGATGATAACCCTGTAGCGACTTTGCATACAACCTCCCTACCATTTGTCAAAAACATTTATAAAATTGGTATTATTCCGATTTGATAAATGTTTGCTACAAATATCTAGTTTTTTTAAGGAGTCAGGAATTAGGAGTTAGGAGTCAAAATAAATAACTTATTAGCTATTCTTAGTTCATAATTTATTGAATTCGTCAAAGAAACATCTCCTGTAAAGTATTTTTATCACCCTTGTTATTTGTAACATTCTTTTTTGAAATTGGTATAATGAATAAAAAAACTCTAACTTTAACCGGATTATTTTTAACAACCTTCCTCCTAATAACAATAAACTTATTTTCTGCCCAGAATGCCGAAAGTAAATCACAAAACCCTCTATCTCTTGGTTTCCAAATTATTAACAATTCTCAGGGAACAACTCTTTATCAAAAAGATTTAGATTATCTACAAATTGTCGATCTAACTCAAGGCGCAAAAATTAATTTTATCTACGGAAACATCACAGACTTAGGTACTAAAAAAGGAGCTTACGGCGGTAACGATCCACAATTTCAACGTCAGACAATATCACAAGTATGGTCTAACTTATTTTCAGAAAATTCAAATTTATTTTGCATCACTAATGGTCAATTTTTTAGAAACGATCAAAACTCCTCTACAGGGTTAGCATTTCCTGTTAAGTCAGATGGAATTATAGTTAGTGATGGTTATGCCGGAGAAATAGAATTTCCCTATGAAAAGTTAATCCTAGAAGTCTGGAATGATAGAGCATTAATTACTAAATTTCAGCCAAATAATCTCCAATTATCAACAGCATCTAACTTTATTGTTGGTTTACAGGAAAATGCAGATAAAGGAGTAGAAAATCAAACAGGTAGAACCTTTATTGGAGTTAAAGATAAAGATAGCGATCGCCTCAATGAAACAATTTTAATTTTTACATCTAAGCAAGCAACTCAACCCCATGCAGCTCAAGTTTTGAAAAGTTTCGGTGCCACTCAAGTAATGATGTTAGATGGTGGAGGTTCTACACAATTAATTTGTCAGGGGAATAATTATATAACTTCACCAAGAACTATCCCTCAAATGATTGTTATATTAAGGTAGTTTTATGAATATTTGGTAAAGTTATTGAGACTTTTATAGGTGTTTATTTAAAGATTCTGTGTTGGAGGAATTTTTCTAATTTGTAGCGATATGGAGAAAAATTTGGATAAAGTTCAATAGCTTTTTGATAAGAAGCGATCGCCTCTTCTAACTTCCCTTGTTTTTCTAAAATAGTGGCTAAATGATAGTACGACCAAGAAAAATCAGGGTTAATTTCTATTGTTTTACGATAAGCGGTGACAGCTTGGTCATCTTTGTTTTGTTCTCGGAAAATATTACCTAATTTATAATAAGACCAAGAGTGCTTCGGATTAATTTCTATTACTTTTTGATATGTAGTAAGAGCTGAATTAAATTCTCTTTGTTTATAAAATTCTTCAGCTATTTGAAAATAATACTCATAGTCATCAATATTTTTTCTGATGGTTGGTGCTATCTCTTTTTTTATTGTATTGTCTCCTCCTTGAAAATATAAGTCAACAAAACTATTAATTTCTTCTACTAATTTTTTATCTGACTCACTGAAACTTATTTCTGCTCCCCTACCAGATACACCAATGTTGTATTGCCCAATCTTGCTTTTGTCACTTATGAATCCATCAACTATTGTGTCAATAGAATTAGGTTCTAAATTTAATTGCAGAAATTCATTAATATCCCGTGCAACATTAAAAGGTATTTTTTCTACTTCTTGATAAGAAACATATAGCAATGATTCCGATTTTTTATCCAGCCAAGTTTTGGCTTTTCTGATAAAATCTGGAATAAGAACCTTAGCATCGTCAATGCTTTTTATTTTAGCAAATCCTTTGTGCCGCTCTGACTTCTTTTTTAAGCGTTCTTTCTCTCCCACATCTTTGAGAGAAACAATGATATCGTAAGGATTTCTGTAATTTACAATAGCTAGAGCATTACCCGATTCTAGAACAGACTCAACTGGTTTTGATAAAGGAGAATGAGTTTTGATAACTAACACTTTATCACTAGGTACTATGTCTACTAAATCATAGATGGCTTGATCGAGTTTTTCTATAAAGCGTGTATTTTTATAAAAATGCCTTTTAGTTTTTTCTGGTAAAGATTTGTATACCTTACTCTGACTATATTTACAATCAACCAATGCAGATGCTAGCTGAAAAGTGAAAGTGCTAGCTGATTTAGGCATTCCGTAACAAATAATAATCATATCAGTGTGAATCGTCTGACCTGTTATTATGAATTGAACTCTCCCGCTCCGGGCCCGGTGGTGCATGATATCCGAAGGGGGGCGGGTTTAGCCAAATTTCGATAAATGTACCTAAAACCCATTAAAAACCCGCCCCTACAATTTGGGAAATAAATTAAACACCGACGTAGGGGCGGGTTTCAGCAAAAATCTTGATACATAGATATTAATAGGACTTACACACCTCAACGTATTTCCGTCATTGCGACCGATAGGGAAGCAATCTCAAGTCCTAGTTTTTCGTACCTAGTGCGTAAGTCCTGATTAATTGATCTAAACCCGCCCCGCCCCCGCATGATATTACTCCTTAAAATACCAGTCCTCACCACCAGGCAATTTATAAAACTCATCATCAAGCACATCTCGCAAATCTTCTCTCGCATAGTTGTATCAGGACTTACGCAAAGGTACTATATATAGGTCTTTGGTGTGTTACGCTAGCGCTAACACACTCTACTAGCGCGTCAAGCTTGAAATAGTGTTTTAGGAAAATTCTCCAAACCTTAGTCAGAGCAAGAATTATACTCAAAAATTTAATACACCATTTTCAGCTTGACACAACACTACCAATAGCGTTCATGGGTAAGTCCTAATATATCTATATTCTAGTGCTAATTTTTGAGTATCACAGAGCCTGTAAATATTTTTTACAACGGTTTTCATTATGATCAATGCTTTTAGATTTAATCAGCAGAGCAATAATTAGACATTTCCGGACAAGAGGGAAGTAGGGATGTTGTATGCAGCATCCTTATGTACAGAGTAGGGACCAAAAATTTAGGAGCGTTCCATAGAACACCCCTACATAATATTTTGTTGAAAATTATGCTAGCTGAAAGCTGATTGCTGATTACTGATAGCTAGTTAATGCCCAATCCCTACATATTGAAAACCAGCAGCTTCCAACTCTTTACGATCGCAGAAATTACGTCCATCAACAAATAAATTCTGCTCCATGGACTTCAACATCTTAGCATAATCTAATTTCTCAAACTGTTTCCAGTCAGTCACCAAAACTAAAGCATCACAACCATCAGCAAGTCTTTCTGCATCTGTTTCCACTACTACTCCAGTCAAACCATGACGCATACCAGACTGAGAAAGAATCGGATCGTAAGCCTTCACCTTTGCTCCCAACCTGTTCAACTCTTGAATCAAATCTAGAGAAGGTGCATCCCGCATATCATCAGTATCAGGCTTAAACGTCAAACCCAATAACCCAATAGTCTTACCCTTAAGAATTTTCAGCGCCTGCTGTAACTTATCTATTGCGATCATGCGTTGACGCTTATTCACCTCAATTGCCGATTTCAACAACTGTGCCTCACAACCATAGTCATCAGCAGTATGCACTAAAGCAGAAACATCTTTCGGGAAACAAGAGCCACCCCAACCAATACCAGCTTGTAAAAATTTATTACCAATACGAGAGTCTAAACCAATACCCTTAGACACCTGAGTCACATCTGCTCCAACGCGGTCGCAAATATTAGCAATCTCATTCACAAAACTAATCTTAGTTGCCAAGAAAGAATTAGCAGCATACTTAATCATTTCCGCAGAACTCAAATCTGTTGTTACCACTGGTACTGGTGGGAGTGAGGAGTCGTCAGCAAACTTACGTTCAACCAGAGGAGCATAAAGTTCCAACATCATGTCTAGTGCCTTTTGACTATTACTACCCAATACTATGCGGTCTGGATTAAAAGTATCGAAGATAGCGGAACCTTCGCGCAAGAACTCTGGGTTACTAACCACATCAAATTCAGGTTCAATATCTGTACCGGAGCCACCCTCTTCATTTTTCCGCTCCTCAACCCCATCTAACACAATTCTTCGTACCCAGTCCCCAGAACCAATAGGTACAGTTGATTTATTCACAATTACCTTATAACCTGTAGTCAAATGAGCACCTATACCCTTAGCCACTGCCTCAACATAACGAGTATCACTTTCCCCTGTAGGGAGTGGGGGAGTACCAACAGCAATAAATAAGATATCGCCATGATTGACCCCAGCTTTTAAGTCAGATGTAAACTCGAGAGTTCCTGCTTTAGTGCAACCTTGCATCAGTTCAGATAACCCCGGTTCGTAGATTGGAGACTGTCCTGATTTTAATAGTTTAACTTTTTCCTCGTTGTTGTCTACGCAAATTACATGATGTCCTGTATGAGATAAACAAACCCCTGTAACTAAGCCAACATAGCCAGTACCAATGACACAAACACGCATCTTTTATATCCTCAAAGTTTTTAACACGAAAAGTTTTAATGGGGATTAAGTTTTTACAATTTGCTTTCCTTTACCCCCGCACCCTTTCAACTTTTTGGCGGTTCATTTTTGAGCCGCTCTCGAAAATCTTCTATTGTCAATTTTAACCCTTCTTGGAGAGGAACACTAGGCTCCCAACCTAAATATTTTTTAGCACGAGTAATATCTGGTTGTCGCTGTTTCGGGTCATCTTGTGGCAGAGGTTTATATGTTATCTCTGCATCTGGGTTAACCATTTGTTGAATTGTTTGAGCTAATTCAAGTATGGTATATTCTCCTGGGTTTCCTATGTTGACTGGTCCAATAAAATCTTGATCCATTAATCGAATAAACCCTTCTACCAAGTCTGACACATAACAGAAACTTCTGGTTTGAGAGCCATCTCCATAAACTGTTAGTGGTGTTCCTTTTAAGGCTTGTGCAATAAAGTTACTCACTACTCGACCGTCATTTTCTAACATTCTTGGCCCATAAGTATTATGAGCAAAAATTCCGTAGCTTCCACCAATAAAATTTTCATAATTTGGTACTGAGAAATCGTACACATAATCATCTATTTCAAATTCCTCAATACTTTCTATTTTTGCCCAGACAATATCACCAGTCCTTTTTGCTGATATTTTCTGCTGAATGTTAGACAAATTCTCAATATTGTTATCTTCTAACCCCTGTACTATTATTTGGTAATTTTGTTCTATTTCTGAGACATTTGCTACTAGCCCAAACTTAGCTAAAATTAATACTAACTTTTCAGCGATCGCCTGACTGCCACTCTTAAATTCAATATTTAAATTTGGTTGATTTTCTACTACATTATTTCCTTCATTCAATCCCTGTAAAAAACTAATTAATTGTTTTTGAGGAAGTTGTAAAACCCAATTAGAAATCTCTTTTTCTTTATTCCCAAAATTCAACCCTTCTCCAATTAGATCGACCAGAATTTTTGACCTAATACTTATAGACCCTTCTATCTTAATTTCAC
This sequence comes from Okeania hirsuta, assembly GCF_003838195.1. Lineage (GTDB taxonomy): Bacteria > Cyanobacteriota > Cyanobacteriia > Cyanobacteriales > Microcoleaceae > Okeania > Okeania hirsuta. The sequence continues at coordinate 34,051 of NZ_RCBY01000039.1, read as the reverse complement.
ATTGACACTCAAATATTCTTTCTACTACTTCTATTAATTTTGCTAGTTTCTCAGCTCCTCCTTTAAACACCAATTCATTGTCTATGAAACTTCCTTGAGATACATAAAACCCTAATAACCACAAAAATTCTTCTATATTCCCCACCCAATTTTTAATTGCCTTTGAAGATAAATAGCAAATTTTTTCTTTTTTGGATAGAGGAAGTTCTAAATATTCCCATAGATGCAAAGGAATTTTATTTTTTGCTTCGTAGCTTTTCAGTATTGAATAAAGTTGTTCGGGATTAACACCTTTTGCCAATAAATACTCACGAATTTTATCTCCATATTTTTCTATATAGGAGATTGTCTCTTCACTTTCCAGAAATATTTCTTCTTGAATACAAATTTTATCTGTAATGTAGAATGGTTGTAAAGGTTGCTCCAAAAAGCTGATATAATTAGGAACTCCTATTTCATCTCCCACCTTTAGTTCATTTCCGAAAGCTGCTTGAGGTCGATCGTTATTATTCCTAGTAAATAAACTATGGTCTTCAGTAATTTTTATCTGCTTACCCCAGACAGTTTTTATCTGATAACCCTTCTTCTTAACATGATGTTTCCAAATTGCAGAAATTGGTTTAATTACTGTCTTGGAATTTTCATCAAAACAAGGCACCGATACATTAGATATATCTCCATTAATTCTGTCATAACATTCAGCAAAGCTTTCATAATAGAGTTCTTTACCAATGTAATAAAGTACCTTTTGGTCTCCAGTCAAACTGTTAAAAATTCTGACTACTCTAATATCAACATTATTTTGACGATGGTAATCAAATGCCAAAGTTTCTGCTACTCGCTTCCCCTCGTCGTAACACGATCTAATACCAATACAATTAACATTACCTCTATACTCTTCTGTTTGAGGATGTACATCTGGGTCTCCATATACCTCAGATGTGGAAGCCAAAAAGAATCTTGCTTTTACCCTTTTTGCTAACCCCAACATATTCAATGTCCCCATCACATTTGTTTTAATTGTCTTGACAGGGTTGTACTGATAATGTATAGGACTGGCAGGACAAGCTAGATGATAAATTTGATCCGCTTCCAATCTAATAGGTTCAGTAATATCGTGGCGAACTAACTCAAAATAAGGATGATTCAACCACTTTAAAATATTGCGCTTAGTTCCTGTGTAAAAATTATCAAGACAGATGACTTCATGGCCTTTTTCCATTAATCTATCGATGAGATGAGAACCAAGAAAACCCGCACCACCTGTTACTAATATTCTCATTGTTTCCACTATCAAGGACTGTAATTTGCTGTGGTTTGCAACAAATAATTGAATAACCACATCAAATCTGATCATACACTAACAAAGTATGCGCCTGAAACATATTAGCACAGAAAGTGTATCGAATCTCTAAAAAACAACTTAGTTAAGGTATTAATCTAATCGCAGCACTGCCATAAAAGCTTCTTGTGGCACATCAACTGTACCTAATGACTTCATTCGTTTTTTACCTTTTGCCTGTTTTTGCAGTAATTTTTTCTTACGGCTAATATCCCCACCATAACATTTAGCTAAAACATCTTTCCGTAAAGCAGGAATATGTTCACTAGCAATAACTTTAGAACCAATAGATGCTTGAATTGGTACTTTAAATTGATGGCGAGGAATTAATTCTTTAAGTTTTTCTGTCAAAGCACGACCTACTCCATAAGCTTTATCGCGATGTACAATTACAGCTAAAGCATCTACTGGTTCAGCGTTAATCATAATATCTAGCTTCACCAGAGGATTTTCACGATACCCTATGAGTTGATATTCCATACTTGCATAACCACGAGACCGAGATTTCATTTGGTCAAAAAAGTCTGTTACTACTTCTGCCAAAGGAATTTCATATACTAAAGTTGTTCTACCCTTAGTTAGATACTTCATATCCTTAAATATCCCACGTCGTGATTGACCCAACTCCATTAATGTCCCTACATATTCTTCTGGAGTAATCATTTCTACCTGGACATAAGGTTCTTCCATTTTTTCTCGGTGATTAGGGTCTGGTAGTAAATTTGGATTATCAATCAGAATAACTTCTTCTTTATTAGTGGTTACTCGATAAACTACTGATGGAGAAGTAACAATTAAATCTAGATTATATTCTCGCTCTAACCTTTCCTGGACAATTTCCATATGCAGCAACCCTAAAAAACCACACCGAAACCCAAAACCCATTGCGCTTGATGTTTCTGCTTCATAAGATAGAGCTGCATCATTGAGTTTGAGTCGGTCTAGAGCTTCTCGTAAATCTGGAAACTGGTCGGCATCGGTGGGAAATAAGCCACAAAATACCATAGGTTTAGCTTCTGTATAACCAGGCAAAGGGGCCTCTGCTTGTTTTTTGGCTAGAGTAATTGTATCTCCCACCCTGGCATCTTCCACTGCTTTGATGGCCGCTCCTAAATAACCTACTTCTCCTGCGTGAAGCTCTTTTACTGGTTTTTGGGTAGGGGAGAGAACTCCCAGTTCATCTATTTCATACTCTTTTCCTGATGCTATGAGTCGGATACGATCGCCTTTAGCAATAGTCCCATCCATGACCCGGAAATATACAATTACCCCTCGATATGGGTCATAATAACTATCAAAGATGAGAGCGCGTAATTTTTCATCAATAGTATCTTGTGGTGGTGGTACTAATTTAACAATTGATGCGAGAATTTCCGGAATTCCAATTCCTTCTTTGGCAGATGCTAAAATTGCCCCCGAACAGTCTAGGCCAATTATTTCTTCTATCTCTTGTTTTACTCTATCTGGTTCTGCTCCTGGAAGGTCAATTTTATTTAAGACCGGAATAATTTCTAGGTTATGCTCCAAAGCTAGGTAGACATTAGCTAAAGTCTGAGCTTCTACTCCTTGGGAAGCATCTACTACTAGTAAAGCACCTTCACAAGCCGCCAGAGAGCGCGACACCTCATAAGAAAAGTCTACATGGCCAGGGGTATCTATAAGATTTAATACATATTCTTCTCCATTTTCAGCATGATAATTCATTCGGGCAGCTTGCAGCTTGATTGTGATACCACGCTCCCTTTCTAAGTCCATTGTGTCTAGAAATTGCTCTTTCATTTCACGGTCTTCCACAGTGCCAGTTGCTTGTAGGAGGCGATCGGCTAAAGTTGATTTTCCATGATCTATATGGGCAATGATTGAAAAGTTACGAATGTGAGATACAGGAACTTTTGTCATACTTTCTTTTGTTAATAATTTGAAATGCCTTATTTTTGTTATGGTCTTGGCACAATTAATTCAATCTATCTATAATTCTTAACATATTTTAATTCTGAAGATTTTTGAGCTTTAGTCTGACTTAATTTAGGTTCTGGTCTAAATTGTTTCCTGGTTAAAAAAGAAATTTCTATGATTACTCTTGACTACTATGGGGACTACAGTTAAAGAGATTCTATGGGAACGGCTGTTTTCGCTTCACAGAGCTTCCGCTCAAAGCTAGCGCACAATGCTGGTTAATGGCTGTCGCCGATATATTTGTATTTGTGTAACATTCCGCACCGAAAACGCCCCTACCATAGGTATAACTTTCCTCTATATTCTATTTTTATGCTATAATTAAAGCCTGGAGCAATTGCTAGTGCCTGTTTTCTACACCTACAACCTATCACTAAAGAAACCGTAGCGACGATCAAATTCCAGATTCTTCACTAATTGAGAACTTCTCTTTTGAGGTCGATATGTAAAAATTAATACACATTATGAATTGTGTTTATGACTATAAAAATTTTTCTATTCCTTGAAATACTACTTTGTGTTAAAGTGAAATTTGTTGAAATATATAGACATGAGGGAAAATACAAGAAACTGACAACCTGCCGAAATTAATACTATGTCTGTGGTAGGCCAAACACAGTAAAAAACATCTGAATAAATTAATTTTTCCAAAGACCCAAAATCCATATTTAGATTAAAAAAATAGTGGCGGAGGACATCAGTCAACTAAGGCCAGTCAACTCAATGACTGTGGACATAGCCATATTTGATGATCTGTTGCGATAGATACAGATAGTTGTTAAGTGGACTGGACAAACCAGTAATCTCTATCGGTGAGCTTGAGAAAATTCACTCATTTCATGGAGTGGAGTATGTCAACATAATATAAAGTAGCTTTTCTAGATTTATAAGATTGTCTTGCTATGAATCAGCCTGAAGTTAATCAGTCGAAATTACCAGAAAAAGTAGAATTATCTATAAACATAGATTCTAGATTATTAGACCAAGTTCAACATTTGACAAATGACCCGAGTAAGGTCATTGAAAGTGCCCTTCGCCAGTGGTTAAGAGGAGGACTTCCAGAAGATGAGTTAGCCCTGACACTGCAAAGAAATCCTCCTATCCCACCAAGAGGGGAATGGAACGATTAAGATACTATTTACTTCAGATTATGTGAAAGGTTTATAGAAGTTAATCATAGATTTTATTTAAGATTATCAATTATCCAAACTTTTGATTAATTAAATGAAACTTAAAGATAATTTTTGATAAATCAAAATATATCCTATATCTCACCAACCAACTATGAGTTGTTAAAGACAATTGAAATCAGTGAGTTAGTAAATAGTTATTGACAAAAATTAATTGAGTTTGGAAACTACAAACAACCAAAATTAAAGAATGTCAAAATACACTCCTTTGGGTGTGAGTTATTATTCTTTGCTTGGACTCCATCCAAAAGCATCTAATCAGGAAATTAGAAGAGCATATCGAGAACTAAGTAAGCGCTATCATCCAGATACTACAGATATGCCGAAGGCGATCGCTACTGTAAAATTCCAGCAAATTAATGAAGCTTATGCTACTCTCGTGAACTCAGAAAAAAGATTAGAGTACGACCAAAAAATTAGGCGCTTATATGTAGATGATTTGAGTCAAAGAGTTAATTTTAATTATAGAAATTCCTCTGCCTACTTAGACCCTCAAGACAGACCATTATCTGCTGGTGAATTATTTGCTTTATTGATTATAGGTATAACTTTAATTAGTTGTTTGTTGATAGCTATTACTATTGGCCTCATACGTCCAGAGGTAACTATCCAACCTATTGAACCACCAGGAAATCAATTCATAGAAATCAAATACTCATTATAGCTTTATTGATTTGATCAAAATAGTTATATATAAATATTTAAGATTTGATTAATTTCTATGATATTATTTTAAAAATTATTGGAAAAAGTAAATATATTATATGTTCTAGAATTGACGCAACTGAATTACTGGAAGTCTTTGTAAGTTATTAAAATTATTATTAAGTCTAGATATTTTTTGTTTGTAGATACAAAAAAATGGATACTCCCAAACCAGACACTCCTTTATATAACCACCCTCTGCCCAAAATTGAAGAATGGCTCCAAGAAAATGGTTGCCAACAAAATTCTGAAAAATTACATTGTTGGTGGGTTGAAAAACCTACCTGGAAAGCAGAATTATCACTTGATATCGATCAACTTACGGTGCGGTATGTAGACGCTAGTGATAATGGTGATGATATTCAACGCTCCTTTAAATATTCTTTGAGTCGTCAAGACCTTGAAGAAGCAATTTTTTGTGGGCCTTAGTTAAAGATAACTCCAGCCAACAAAATTGAACTTACGAATCAAAAATATTAGCTTTCTGTATTGCGTAAATAGATTTTCGTATCATATTTTACCAAATCTGCGTTGACGTTTTTGATAAGCAAATAAGGCACGATGAAATTCAGAGCGGTTAAAGTCAGGCCAAAATGTTTCAGTAACATAGATTTCCGAATAAGCCATTTGCCATAATAAAAAATTACTAATTCTCATTTCCCCACTGGTACGAATTAATAAATCTGGATGAGAAATTCCAGCAGTATAAAGATATTGCTCAAATAACCCTTCATTAATTTCTTCTGGTTTGAGTAAACCTTTTTGTACCTGAGAGGCGATCGCTTGACAAGCATGTACAATCTCCTGACGTCCTCCATAATTAGTAGCTACAGTAAACTTAATCCCCTGATTTTGCTGAGTCATTTCCATTGAATGTTTAATCTCAGCTTGTAAAGATAGAGGTAAAGAACTTAGATTACCAACAAATCTAATTTGAACATCTTCTGCCACCATTTCCTGTAGCTCTTGACGTAAAATTCTTTCAAATAAACTCATCAAAAAATTAACTTCCTCTAGTGGCCTGCCCCAATTTTCACTAGAGAATGCGTAAGCAGTTAATGCTTCTATACCCCAATCTTTACTACACTGTAATAAGGCTTTCAGCGCTTCCACCCCACGCCTATGACCCATAATTCGAGGTAAACCCCTGCGTCCTGCCCAGCGGCCATTACCATCCATAATTACAGCTACGTGGCGAGGCAACTTTTCTGGTTCTAGGTCAACAGGTAAATCTTGTAAGCAAGTTCCTTGATTCATCTTTTCTTTCGAGGAGCTGGTGGACTTTGACGAAGCATACATGACATTAATCTCGATCCTTTTGTTCCTATTTGAACTCCAAGATTAAGTATGGTGAATGGTTTTGTATTTTTTTCACTACCTGATAGAAATAGGCGTTGTTCTAATAATTCCTTAAGTTTATTACTGGTTAAGGGTCGATTTAAAGTCCCTTTTTCAGCCAGAGATATAGAACCAGTTTCTTCAGACACCACTACGCAGAGGCACTTTTCTACTTGTTCTGTAATTCCCATAGCTGCTCTATGACGAGTCCCTAATTGCCTGGAAGCTATTCTTTCAGACAATGGTAGAATCACACCAGCTGATATAACTTTATGTTCTCTAATTAGGACTGCGCCATCATGTAATAAAGTTTTTGGCTGAAATATGGTCTGTAATAGTTCCTTAGAAAGTTCAGCGTTTAACTTCACACCAGGCACAGAAAAATCTCTCTCATCTATAGGCCCATCTGTTTCTATGATTAACAAAGCGCCTATACGATTTTGAGACAGTTGTTTGATTGATTCTACTATTTCATCAATAATGCTATCTGATTCAGGTAAAACTCTACGATTATGTCCAAACATTTGCAGAATTTCTCCCTGTCCCAACTGCTCAAGAAACCTACGGAATTCTGATTGTAATATTACTGCCATGGAAACAGCAGAACCTATGACTAAACTGTTGAGGGCAAAACTTAAAAGCTTTAATCCAGCCCAATGACTTAAGGCCGAAGCCAACATTAAGACTATAAACCCTCTTACCATCCATAGTGTACGACGTTCCCCTATGATGACAAGCACCATATATATCAAGGCTAGAACCAGTCCGATATCAATACTATGTACTAATAAGGACTTCATCAAGCCTGGGTCATTACTAAGACCCGATTTCATTGAACTTTAATTATTAATCTAACGTCAACTTTTGATGTTTTTTTATTTAACATTGGTGTCATCACCAGCAAAGAGCATTTATTCTCTTACGTAATGTAAATAATTAATTATCAATATCAATGAACAATAAGTTTGATCATCCACTGTTAATTGGACATTTTTTAGCATTAGTAGCTTTGCAGAATACATATAGATGCTATACTCTTTTATCTACTATAGTATAAGCATCTTGATGCAAATTCTAGTTCACTAACTTATAGTTACATCTGTCTCACCTCCCCTTAGTCTTAACTATTCCTTATAGCATCATTTTTGCTTAGTAACAAATTATGCCAACGCCAGAATTTGCTTTTGAGTTATCAGTAGACATGGAACTTATTGCCAAATTAGGTTAAAAATCAAATTTCTGTATCTATAGTAAGTTATAAGACATACAACAGTTTGATTTTTTCATCTTGCTATTGTTAGCTTTTTTGCATTGGAATCAAATACTATGATTGTTCTATAGCTATTCGTTCTGGTAAAACATCGTGACTGAGTAAATCTTGGTAAGTTTCCCTTTGTAATATTACATTTACTTCGTCATTGCTAACTAAAACTCCTGCTGGACGTGGTAGACGATTGTAGTTAGAAGCCATGCTATAGTTATACGCACCAGTAGCCATTACTACCAAGCAATCTCCTGGTTGAGTTACGGGTAACATGGCATTTTTAACTAGAATGTCACCAGATTCACAATGTTTACCAGCAACGGTAACTGTTTCTGTTACAGGTTCAGAGAATTTATTAGCTACAACCACTCGATAAAGAGATTGATAGGTGATTGGACGAGGATTATCTGACATTCCCCCATCTACTGATATATAAGTCCTAATTTCTGGAACTTGTTTTTGAGCACCAATTGTATAAGCTGTTACACAAGCCTGGCTAATAATTGAACGTCCAGGTTCGCATAATAGTTTTGGTAAAGGTAATTGTCTAGCTTGGCAAGCATCTACCATTGCCTTACTGATATTGTGAACCCAAGTTTCAATACTAGGAGGGTCATCTGCTTCAGTATAACGGATTCCTAAACCACCACCCATATTAATTTCTGTGACTGATAGATTATGTGCCATGGCAGTTGTCATTGCATCTACCATTACACTTGCTAAATCTTGATGGGGCTGAACTTCAAAAATTTGGGAACCTATATGAGCATGAATTCCTATAAATGATAGTTTTTGTTGTTGACTTATGAAGCTAAAAACATCATTTAATTGGTTAGGGTCAAATCCAAATTTACTATCTAGATGACCTGTACGAATGTATTCGTGGGTATGACATTCAATACCAGGTGTAAACCTCACCATTATTTTTGTGGGATTTTCTAGTGCTTCTGTTTGTTCGTTTTTTAAATCGGCTAATGTTTTTAATTCTAGCCAATTGTCGATAACAATTACACAATCTGTTTCGACCGCTAAACTTAATTCTGCAAGAGATTTATTATTGCCATGTAAGTATATTTTCTCTGGATTAATACCTGCTTGGATAGCTGTGTATAATTCACCTCCAGATACAACGTCTATACCTAAACCTTCAGAACCACAAATAGCACATACTGCTAGACAGCTCCAAGCTTTAGAAGCATAAAGAACCAAAGATTCTCCAGGGTAGTACTGTTTAAGTGCATCTCGATATTGACGACAAGCTGTTCTGAGAGTATATTCGTCCAATATATATAGAGGTGAGCCAAATTTCTCGACCAGTGCTGGGACATCCCAGCCACCGATTTCTAAGTGGTCTAGATTGTTAACTTTGGCAGTGAGTGGTAAAAGTTCCTGATTTGGTGAACTTTCCATTTTTGGCAAATACTGAAGTCCAGAATTTGCGGATATTACAGGTTGAGTTGATACCATAAGTGTTGTACAGAGTTATACTCTAGTAGTCTAATTTAATAATATAGAAGTTATTTCACTTTTTGACACTCCCCGCGATGAATTGACGGAGATTCTTCGTTCTATGACCAGACTTGCTGAGACAAGATTTCTCCTACCCCAGTAGAGGAGAAGTCTCCCAAAGTGTTTGACTGGATGAGCCTGGTTTCTGTGTGCCCCACAGTACCAAGGGCGATATTCAGAATGTTGATAGCTGTATTGTGGTCTCGGTCCAGAACACATCCACATTGACAAAGATGAGTTCTAGTTGATAGTGATTTCTTGACCGTGGTTCCACAGTTTAAACAATTTTGGCTAGTATAAGCTGGGTTGACTGCAACAGTGGCTTTACCGAATCTATGGCCAAAATACTCTAACCATTCTTGATGCAATCGCTCATGGGGGAAACCCTCAAGACCGCGCTGCATCGCTTTTCTGAATTTATACCAACCTGCATCATTAATAGACTTAGCCAGACAGTGATTCTTAACTAGATTCTTAATCCTCAAATCTGCCTCCGGCACGTCGCTCTGCCTCTACATAGGCGACCACATCCTTAGACTGGACTACGCAATGTCCTAGTCTCTTAGCATGTTCTTCACGTTGCCTACTTATTTTGAGGTGTACTGATCCGAGTTTATTAATGGCGCACTTGGGGTTAGCACTGCCTTTTTTCTTGCAAGAAACCCGACTTTGATAAAATTTAAGTCGTTTCTGACTCTTCCTGTAGAACTGTGGATTATACTCTGTATTGCCATCTGAATCTGTGTAGAACTCTTTGAGTCCCACATCTAAGCCAACGTTATGCAATGTCTGTTCTACATCAACCTTGATATCTACGCTGATACAGAACTGACAATAATCACCATCAGCTCGTCTAAGCAATCTCACTCTTTATAATCTGTTCAATTGGATAGAAGGCCAAGTCCCACGTCCCCATCAATTTGAGTTTTCCTATACCTTTTTTGTCAGTAAATTCAATATTTTTAGGGTCATGCAATTTCCAGCCGCTGATTTTATATTCAACTGAACGGCTATGTTTTTTTAATTTTGGGAAACCCTTTTTGCCTGGTACTTTCTTGTTACAGTTTAAGAAAAACTTGGCAATTGCTGACCAACACCGTTCTACAGATGCCTGACAAGCATGAGAGTTTAAATCTTTGACAAAGGGATACATTGCGCGTATTTCGGTATTGTACTGAGTACAGTTCTTTTCTCCCTAAACCTCGATTGTCCATCCAATAAAGCAGACATAAGTTTCTCAGGAATTGACCCGTCCGAATTGCCTCATCAATCCCTTGATATTGATTCAGTTTTCCCTTGGCTTTCAATTCTTACACTATCATAATCTTAACGCTAGCTTGTCTGGCGTATATGATCTGTGATCTGACGTTCAATTCAATTTGGGCAACTTGATTGAGGTTAACTGTCCTTCTAGGGTGCGAATTGAGACCTGCTTTTTTTGGTCAATTTTTGATTAATTTTTTATCTAGAATTTAGACTTTTGCAATTATGGCAATTATTACGATTCAACCAATGAGTCCAAAGCATATTTCTAGCGTGGTTGAATTGGATCGACTCTGCTTTGGTGGACTCTGGAATTTTCAAGGTTATCAGCAAGAACTAGAAAGTCCTAACAGTGATTTGCTAATTTTAGTAATTAGCCAAATGAATGAAGAGATGAAAAGGGAGGTAACCTTTAAATCTTCTAACTCTAAATCAGAGCTTACCAATTATCAGTCCATAATTGGCATAGGTTGTTTATGGGCTATTTTAGAGGAAGCACATATCACTATTCTCGGAATTCATCCCCAATACCAACGTCTGGGTTTAGGTCAGTTATTATTATATTCCTTAATGAGGTCTGCTTGGGACAGAGGTTTAGAGAGAGCCACCTTAGAAGTTGCAGCTTCAAATACATCTGCATTGTCCCTTTATCACAAGTTTGGGTTTCAAGATGTGGGCCGTCGTCGAGGATATTATCAGCAAACTGGCGAAGATGCTCTAATTCTATGGCGTGGTCATCTCCATGACCCAGAATTTGAGCAAACTTTGTCCCAATGGCATAGACAAGCGATCGCTCGTCTGAATGACTATGAAGTAAGGTGGGAAAAGTTAGAATCGGTTATTGGTAATTAGCGATCGCTCAACTCAAATAGCTTTATTATTTTGAGTTAATTTTGTTTATAGACCCTTTTGCCTACACTTTAAATTTATTGTATGGAGTTTATAGATATAATCTGTAAAAAATCTAAAAACACATAAAAAGTCTAAAAATCTCACCCAATATTGCATTTTGTTAAGATATTTTCTCATAGAATCTAAATATAAAAACTACATTAATAGCAAAGATTTAGTTGACTGAAATAGATAATTGTTACCGATAAAACTTTAGAATTTCTTAAAATAAACAAGCAGATTTAATCATCTCTATATAAAAACCTGAGCTATACTTTAGAAACTCAAATTATATTTTGGCTATAAATATGTAAGTGTAAATACCATTAATGGAGGAGGAAGTACATAACGTTAAATTCTTTAGAATCTTACATCTCAAAAGCAAGCTTTATAGATAATGATTTGATTCCAGTGTACAACAAAGGTGAGAAAAATCAAGTTACTTTTTCAGGAAAAAGAGTAGAAAGAGGAATGCAATTGCACCGCCACCAAAGGATTAATCAATGAGTTGCGTGAACGGTTCTCTGAATATAATGAGAAAAGCAGCTCACTTTTGTCTTTAACTATGGGAAGCGAGGGTGTTGTAGTATCTCCTTCGGGGGAGCTTTCCTGCTGAATGCTACGCAAACGCTAACACCCAGTCAGGGTGACACCTGGGTTCCGAAGGATATGTCTTATGTGACTATATTTTTATGAACTATCTCAAGTCTGAATAAGCATTTTGCGGGGTAAATACAGAAAGCGTAAACTTCTCTAAAGTTCATCAAACTTACTCATAATTATAGCTATCAAACTAAAATAAGTAAGTTTTTTTTCAGTTGTCTATCCATTGAGTCGCTATCAGCTACAATTAAGGTATGAAGCTAGTTGAACGTCATGTTATCAGCAAATCACATTATTTGTGGTCAGAAATTGACCACAAGGCTTTTTTGTCGAAAAATCTGTTCAATTTAGCTAACTATTATTATCGTCAATACTTCTTTTGCGATCAAAAGAAATTAAATTTTAATGAACTGTATCACAAGGTATCTAAAACTGATGATTATCAAGCTTTACCTACCAAGGTAAGTAAGCAAATTATTAAGAGATTAGATCAAAGTTGGAAACATTATTTTTCAGCTTTAAGAGAGTGGAAAAAACAGCAAAATAAATTTTTAGGAAAACCAAAAATTCCCAAATATAAACATAAGTCAAAAGGCCGAAATATTCTGCCTTATCCAGATGAATCAATTTACAAAAAAGCCTTAAAAAAAGGGATTTGTCATCTGTCGATGAGTGAAATAAAAATTCCTACTTCACAGACAGAAATAATAGAGGCAAGAATCATCCCCAAAAGTAGCTGTTATCTTATAGAAATAGTCTATGAAAAACAGGAGGAAATAACAAATAATCAACAAATAGCAGGAGTAGATTTAGGAGTAAATAACTTAATAGCTGTAACGACAAATCAAACAGGAATATCACCTCTTTTGATTAAAGGCAGACCATTAAAAGCAATCAACACTTTTTATAATAAACAGCGCTCTTGTTTACAATCTCAATTAAAAAATAACCACAATAAAAGTAATTATCATCGGTTAAAAAAATTAACTCACAAACGAAATTGTCGAGTAGAAAACTATCTTCATACAGCAAGTAAAATAGTAATAGATTGGTGTGTAAACTATGAAATAGGGACCTTAATTATTGGGTATAATCAGACTTGGAAACAAGAAATAAAATTAGGGAAAAAGAACAATCAACAATTTGTGAATATCCCTCACTATAGGTTAATAGAGATGTTAAGGTATAAAGCCCAACTAAGAGGAATAAAAGTAATAATTACCGAAGAATCCTATACATCTCAATCGAGCTGTTTAGATGGGGATGATTTACCCAAAGATGGAGAACAAAAACCGGAATTTAGTGGAAAAAGAGTAACAAGAGGGTTGTATAAAACTAGGGAAAATAAATTATTAAATGCTGATGTAAATGGGTCGTTTAACATTATTAAAAAAGTAATTCCTGATGTCTTTGACCAAGGAATAAAGGGTTTGCCGTTTAACCCTGTGGTGGTTGATCCACTACGAATGACTAATATTTCAGGCTTTCTCATTCAGTTTGAGTAAGTTTAGTTGAGCGGTAACAGTTTTAATATAAATGTCACGCTAGAATAACCGTAAGGGGAACTTTATAAATAATAGGAATTAATTAATTATGTTTGAACGCTTCACCGAAAAAGCAATCAAAGTGATAATGTTGGCCCAAGAAGAGGCTCGGCGCTTGGGACATAACTTTGTGGGGACGGAACAAATCCTCCTGGGTCTAATTGGAGAAGGCACAGGTGTTGCGGCCAAAGTTCTCAAATCTATGGGTGTTAATCTCAAGGACGCTAGGATTGAGGTAGAAAAAATAATTGGCCGTGGATCTGGATTTGTGGCTGTAGAAATTCCTTTTACTCCCAGAGCTAAAAGGGTTTTAGAATTATCCTTGGAGGAAGCACGGCAATTAGGACATAACTATATTGGTACTGAGCATCTACTTCTGGGTTTAATTCGAGAAGGGGAAGGAGTTGCAGCAAGAGTTCTAGAAAACTTGGGCGTAGACCTCTCGAAGGTACGGACTCAGGTAATTCGGATGTTGGGTGAAACTGCAGAAGTCACTGCTGGTGGTGGCGGTGGACGGACTAAAACTCCTACTCTGGATGAGTTTGGTTCTAATCTGACTCAAATGGCATCTGAAGGTAAGTTGGACCCAGTAGTGGGAAGGCAAAACGAAATTGAACGGGTTATTCAAATTCTAGGTCGTAGAACGAAAAATAATCCAGTTTTGATTGGAGAACCAGGGGTCGGAAAAACAGCGATCGCTGAAGGTCTGGCACAACGTATTGCTAATAATGATATACCAGATATTCTTGAAGAAAAGCGGGTAGTTACTCTGGACATTGGTCTATTGGTGGCTGGCACAAAATATCGAGGAGAGTTTGAGGAACGTCTGAAGAAAATTATGGATGAAATTCGCTCTGCGGGTAATGTCATCCTAGTTATAGATGAGGTTCATACTCTAATTGGAGCTGGTGCAGCAGAAGGGGCAATTGATGCGGCTAATATTTTGAAGCCTGCTTTGGCTCGTGGGGAGCTACAGTGTATAGGGGCAACAACCCTCGATGAGTATCGCAAACATATTGAACGAGATGCGGCACTCGAACGTCGTTTCCAACCAGTAATGGTGGGTGAACCTTCCGTTGAAGAGACAATTGAAATTTTATACGGTTTAAGGGAACGTTACGAACAACATCATAAGTTAAAAATTTTGGATACAGCTCTAGAAGCTGCTGCTAAATTGTCAGACCGCTATATTAGCGATCGCTATTTACCGGATAAAGCTATTGATTTGATTGATGAGGCAGGTTCCCGGGTTCGTTTGATTAATTCTCAACTTCCTCCGGCAGCTAAGGAGTTAGATAAAGAGTTGCGTCAAATTCTTAAAGAAAAGGATGAGGCAGTACGCTCTCAAGATTTTGATAAGGCAGGAGAGTTGCGCGATCGGGAAATGGAGATTAAATCTGAAATTCGTTCCCTTGCTCAAAGTAAAAAGACAGATTCCACGAGTGAAAATGATTCTCCAGTGGTTAATGAAGAAGATATTGCTCATATTGTTGCAAGTTGGACAGGTGTTCCAGTTAGTAAGCTCACAGAATCTGAATCTGAGAAGTTGCTACACATGGAAGATACTCTGCACCAACGTTTGATTGGTCAGGAAGAAGCTGTCAGAGCAGTATCTCGTGCTATTCGTCGGGCAAGAGTAGGATTGAAAAACCCCAACCGACCAATTGCTAGCTTTATTTTCTCTGGACCGACTGGGGTTGGTAAGACAGAATTAACTAAGGCTCTGGCTACATATTTCTTCGGGTCAGAAGAAGCAATGATTCGGTTGGATATGTCTGAATACATGGAACGTCACACTGTTTCTAAGTTGATTGGTTCTCCTCCTGGTTATGTGGGTTATAACGAAGGTGGTCAGCTAACTGAAGCAGTTCGTCGTCGCCCTTATACTGTGGTGCTATTTGATGAAATCGAAAAAGCTCACCCTGATGTCTTCAATATGTTGTTGCAAATTTTGGAAGACGGACGGTTGACTGATGCTAAGGGTCGTACAGTAGATTTCAAGAATACCTTAATTATTATGACCTCCAATATCGGTTCTAAGGTAATCGAAAAAGGAGGCGGTGGTCTTGGTTTCGAGTTCTCCGATAATGAAGCTGATGCTCAATACAACCGAATTCGCAACTTGGTTAATGAAGAACTAAAACAATATTTCCGCCCAGAATTCCTCAACCGTTTAGATGAGATTATCGTCTTCCGTCAGTTGAATAAGGATGAGGTGAAGGAAATTGCTGTGATTATGTTGAAAGAAGTCTTTAGTCGTTTGACAGAAAAAGGCATCAAGCTAGAAATTACTGAACGCTTCCAAGAGCGGTTAGTTGAGGAAGGTTATAATCCCAGTTATGGAGCGCGTCCTCTACGTCGGGCAATTATGCGTTTGCTTGAGGATGTTTTGGCTGAGGAAATTCTTTCTGGTGCTGTTCGTGAGGGCGATACTGCTGTGGTTGATGTTGGAGAGGATGGTCAGGTTAAGGTTACTCAAGGTGAAAAACGAGAGTTGTTGCCTCAAGGAGCTGAGTAGGATTTAGTTTCTTCTGGGAACGGAAGTTAATTTTTCATGGTAAGACGGCAGAGAGTTTAAGCTTTCTGCCGTTTTGAGGGAGTAGGGAGTCAGAATTTTTAAATTAATGATGATAAAAATTGTCAGAACCAATTTAGGATTGCTATGTAAATTATAGTAGAGTAGAACTTTAAGAGATGCGGTCGGTGAGAGCTACGCTCCCTCCGCCTTCGGCGTTAAACAACCGTGAATGCCTGTGGATAAGTAGGACTTGCTGATTAAATATCAAAGCACTGACAGATATTGGTTTCAGCCTTTTTTTGCCTTTAAAAAGTGCGCCTGTTTCAGTCTAAAAAGCTCAAAAAGCTAGTATTTTAGGCGCATAGTTGGGCAAAAAAATTAAGGGACAAAACTTAGCTCCTGCCTCCTCGCTCATTCCCTTTTCTCCTGTCTCCTGTCTTCTGTCTCCTGACTCCTACCCCCACCAAAAGACTTTTTCAGCAAACCCTAAGTAACCGCCGACGACCTCAGTAGAAGCAAGGGACATTGCATGCAACGTCCGTACACATCAATTTTTCACGTTATGTGACGCTTTGTATCAGTTTTATGGATCAGCTAAATCAAATTTTTCGAGATGCCCAACTAGCCAATGATAGAATATAGACTGGAACAAGAATTTGCTGAACAAATGGATGCTAGAGATCCTCTCGCTTCCTTACGAAAAGAATTTTATATTCCCAAGGCTGCTTCTGGGGAAGAAAATATCTATTTCTGTGGTCATTCTCTAGGATTACAACCTGTAACTGTTCGAGAAAGCATCGAAAAGGTATTATATGATTGGGAAAAGCTGGGAATTGAAGGATACTTCTGCGGTACTCCTCGCTGGCTGGATTATAGTAAATCATTAAAGCCAAAAATGGCTGAAATTGTCGGCGCACTGGAGTCAGAAATAGCAATCATGAATACTCTGACCATGAACTTGCATCTGATGCTAGTCTCATTTTATCGACCTAGCCCAGAAAAATACAAAATTCTGATTGAAGCTAACGCCTTTCCTTCTCCTCGATATGCGCTCAAATCCCAGATTGAATTTCACGGTTACGATCCAGAAATTACCTTGCTGGAAATTAAACCTCGTCAGGGCGAAACCTACATCAGAACCGAAGATATTGAAAACTTATTAGAGCAAGAAGGTAATTCAATTGCTTTAGTATTTCTAGGAGGAATAAACTATCTAACAGGACAGTTTTTCGAGATGAAAAAAATTACTGAGCAAGCACACCAATACGGTTGCTTGGTAGGATTCGATCTCGCTCATGCTGTTGGCAATGTTCCCCTTGCTTTGCATGATTGGCAGGTAGATTTTGCAGTGTGGTGCAATTATAAATATATGAATAGTGGACCAGGAGCGGTCGGAGCTTGTTTCGTCCATGAAAAATATGCCCATCAGTTCAATTTACCTCGGTTTGCTGGTTGGTGGGGCAATAAAATTGAAACGCGGTTGCTGATGAAACAAGATATTGAACCGTCATCCGGTGCAGAAGGTTGGCAAATTAGTAATTCAGATGTTTTATCATTAGCGTCCCTGTCAGTTTCTCTAGATATCTTTGCCAGGGTGGGAATGGCACAATTAGTAACTAAAAGTCGCCTGCTGACTGGCTATCTTGAATTCTTATTGAATAGTCTAGAAAACAAACCTTTATTGCTTACCCCTGCCAATCCTGAAGCTAGAGGATGTCAGTTATCGATTCAGATTAAAAATGCCGAGGGAAATTTGCTGGAAAAGTTAACAGAACGAGGAATATTATGCGACTGGCGCGAACCAAACACCCTTCGGATTGCACCTGTTCCCCTCTACAACCGCTATACAGAAGTTTTTCAATTTGTGCAAGCTTTATCAGAATTATAATAAAACTCGATCGGAATTATCAGAAAAAGGGTAGTCCTGCATAGTAATGGTATAGAGGAAAAAGGAAGATCTGGCACGGGAGCAAGGCTAGATAAAACAAAGTTATATGTGATATAAATTCTTCTGATAAAAAAAAAGGGTGATCACTGCAAGAAAAGGTAGGATATAATAAACTCTAGCCTATCCAATGCATTGTACATCGGCAGACCAAACATTCCGGTTTTCCGGAGTCGTCATCTCGCGGTGGAACATTGTCGGCGTTGGCGGGGCTTGTAACTGTTGGCTAAAATCTGGTATTATCTATTAAAATCTAGGATTATCTGTTTATGCTACTTGGATTCAAAACAGAGTTACATCCAAATAACCACCAAAAAACATTGCTAGCTAAACACGCGGGTGTAGCGCGTCATGCTTATAATTGGGGTTTGTGGTTAACTAAAAATATCTTAAACCATAACCAGCATAATCCTGATAGTAAGCTTAAATTTCCTACTGCAATCGACCTCCATAAACTTTTGGTAGCAATGGTTAAACCAAATAACTATTGGTACTACGAGGTTTCTAAAACAGCACCTCAGTATGCTTTGAGGTATTTATCCAATAGTTGGAAACGCTGTTTTACCAAAGTGTCTGGTCAACCTAAATTCAAGAAAAAAGGTAAAGATGATAGCTTTACTTTAGATGGTTCAATTACAGTTGGTTTTAATCAGATTAAATTACCAAGAATTGGATGGGTGAAAACTTATGAAATTTTACCAGATAATGTAACTCCTAAATCTGTAACTATTAGCAGGAAAGCTGATAGATGGTTTATTAGTTTCAAGACAGATACAGAAACTCAAATTACTGAAAAATCAGTAGATGTAGTTGGTGTAGATTTAGGAATAAAATCTTTAGCAACATTATCCACTGGCGAAGTATTTCCTGGAGCCAAATCTTATAGAAAGTTAGAAGCTCAACTTTCTCGGTTGCAATACTTGAATCGACATAAAGTCAAGTTTTCCAATAATTGGAAAAAAGCGCAACTTAAGATAGCTAAACTACATAGCAAAATAGCTGATATCAGAAAAGATACATTGCATAAACTTACTACTTACTTAGCCAAGAATCACAGCCAAATAGTAATAGAAGACTTAAATGTATCAGGAATGATGGCAAATCATAAGCTAGCTAAGGCTATTGCTGATATGGGTTTTTACGAGTTTCGTAGGCAGCTAGAGTACAAATGTCAACTATACGGCTCATCCTTAACCATTGTTGACAGATGGTTTCCCAGTTCTAAAACCTGTTGTAACTGTGGAACTGTAAAAGAGTCTCTGTTGTTATCAGAGCGCGCTTTCACTTGCGAACACTGCAATTTTAGCTGCGATAGAGACTTGAACGCAGCGTTAAATTTAGCTCAGGCGGTCAGTTTGCTCCGCAACGCTAGCGCGAACGACCGTGACAGCTTGTGGACTGGATAACGCCGACGTTGCCAGGTTGAAGCAAGAATAGAACAGATTATTTATTATAGAAAATCATAGATTTATATAGATAATCATAGGTTTCTAAGAACGGTCAGTGATGTACCGCAAAAATTCGCTGGCGGTAGTGCAGCTCTATGTTCCCTGGTACAGTCCCTCGACGCTGGTTTAGGAATACAACACGCAGGTAACACTCAATCGTTTTTGCAGGAGATGCACTCCTATATGTCCCCCAGGCACCGCCAGTTTATTGTCGCCATTTGGTCAGGACCATCTATCAAACAGTTTATAATCGACCACCAACAGAGTCATCCTGCTTTATGTGATTTATACAATCATTGCGTTGAGGAGCTAATGAACTTTAGAAAACAGCACTTGGCAATTGCTGCTCAATATATCCTCCAACAAGCTCCCAAAGAGCAGAGGGGAACTGGCGGCACCAATTTTGTCCCTTTTCTCAAAAAAGTAGAAGCACAAACCAAAGCCAATCTAATCTCGAATGTGGTTTGATAGTAAATGGGGGCGTTGCTGAATTAAGGGATAAATATAAGTGGGATGGGCATCCTGCCCGCCCGAAAATATAAGGACTGGGCAAGATGCTCATTTCACAAAACTATTAAAATCATCCCGCATTTATGCAACGCTGTAAATGGTTATCCAGTTCATCCTTTATATATTCCGAAACAGTTTATGAAAGATACAAATACTGAACCAGATAAAGTTGGTACAACAGAAGCAGCATTTCTTCTAAATATTTCTACGGCTAGACTCAGGTTACTTCTCAGGCAAGGTCGTCTCAAAGGAGCCAAAAAAGTCAAACGGTTTTGGGTAATTCCTTTAAATCGTCGAGGAATGCCAGAAATTACTCCTGGTCGTCGAGGTCCTCAAGGAACTTGGAATAAAGGATTCCGTACAGGCAATACTTTTATCCATGTGCTGCGAAGAGAAATTGACTATAACCGAGACCACGGTACTTCTCTTCCAGCAATTTCTGTCAAACAAGGAGGCAAAAACCATCGCTGCCACGAAGTAGAAATTCTGGGAAACTGCAAAATAGTCTATCGTCCTCATAAACCTAACAAAAGTCAAGCTGGTGGTGCGCGGCTGTGGATTGAGACAGAGCCTGATATTGAAATTATTCGCAAATTTTTCCGGGATGTAGAACTGCAAGAAGACAAACCTCAAGGCTTTGGTTAAGGTAGGGTCTGATTTTTAGATTCAACCAATTTTTATTTATACTATTAAATAGTACTGTCGCGTTGTGGATGCGTAAGTTCTGATTTATTGTAATCTATTTGGGATTGCTATATTTTGTGACAATAAGCATCTTAAAAAGTAATGTCAATATTATTTATCTACCAAAAACTCAAACTTTGATTTTTCCCTGCCACTACTACAACAGCAATATAATTAGATTCAGGAATAAACTGATATAAATACCAACGGGAAGCTGCTTGAAAATCTCCATTAATACTAGGGCGTGTCATCAATTAAAGATAAAGAGGTTGACATTAAAGGTATAGTATGCTTATAGAACCCCTGAGCGTATCTCTAAAAATTTAGGTGATCGCCAATCTCTGAAGCATTAGTCGAATAAAACACATAATTTACTTGGAAGTAGCATTTTCCAGGGTTCTTTTCCTGCGGAATGCTGCGCAAACAAAATTTTTAGTCAAGCTTTTACACCTCTCCATCCAGGGATTGGTTCTTTCCATCACCCACCAGGCTTGAACGGGAACAAACCCTTTTTTTCCCAGATTCTCTTTCTCTAACTTTGATGGTTTTGGCGATAGTTTAAACCGAATCTTAGTCATAATTGCCGGATAAATTTTCTTTAACTCCTCTATGATCTTTTCGGGGTGGTATCCATGATCAAGTAAGATAGTAATCTGAGGAATATTGACTGGTTTGGATTTCAAATAGTCGATGTTGTTTGAGATCATTTCTATTCATCCTACATCATCAGTTTCTGATGATGCATGTACAGTGGGTAAAAAAAGGAAAACCAAGACTATCAACTGCTAAGTGCCTCTTAATTCCAGCTGAATGTAGCTGCTGCCAAAAAACTGTGGAATCAGGAGGCAAATATGCAGGGCAAATCACACCAATTACAACCATTCTTAAGTTGGTAGAGGATACCATCAAGTATTTGCCTTTTCGTCCATTTTGTGGGACAAGTTTTCTTCTTTTTTGGCAATAATGGTTCAACTTGAACCCATTCTTTGTCTGTTAAACTGCTTGAATACGGCATTTGCCTAACTCTTGTTTAGGATAATTGGCGATCGCTACTTAGTATAAACTTGGACGGAAAAGATACGCTCAGGGGTTCTATAAAGAATAACTACAGGAATAACAGGCATAGGACTGCTCTCAATGACTAGACGTTATGGTTTGCGTGACGACCAATGGGAACCCATTCCACATTTACTACCAGGCCGTGAAGGAACTGTAGGAAGAACAGCATGCATACAACCGCCTCTTTGTAGAAGCGGTTTGATACAGATATCGGGCGGGAATTCCTTGGACAGACTTACCAGAAAGATTTGGGGACTTCCGCATTGTCCATACCCGTTTTAGCCGTTGGAGCGGTTCTGGAGTCTGGGAAAGACTATTTCAAACTCTAGCTGAGGATGCAGATAACGAATATGCCATGATCGATGCCACTATTGTTCGTGCTGATCAACATAGTGCCGGAGTGAAGGACAGTAGTGCAGAACAGGAAGACATTGGCCGTAGCAAAGGAGGGTTGAGTACCAAGATACATGGAGTAGTAGATGCTCTGGGTAATCCTACTAATTTTTTTTACTACTGGTCAAGCATCGGACTTGGATGGGGCAGATGTAGTATTACCGATGGTAAAAGCGGAAGCAGTATTAGGGGAAAAAGCTGATGATGCTCAGGAGCGGGTGCCAATCGCCTTTGACCCACAGAGGAATAGAAGTAGTGATTTCCCCGAAAAAAAAAACTGCGCGTGAACTGCGTAATTATGATCAGATATTGTACAAAGCAGGTCTATGAATCGAAAATTTCTTTGCCAAACTCAAAGAGTATCCAGCGTTGGCTCCGCCTAGCGGCAGCTATATCGCTACTAGATACGATCAACGTTCGTTTAACTTCCTGGGAGGGATTTATTTGGTAGCCTCAGTCATTTTATACCAAGCGTGAAAAAATAATGTTACGAATAGTAAGAGGAATAAAAAGACTTTTCAGAATATTCCCTTTGACAAAAAAGATGACTTCCGACCTAAAAAATGGTATTGAAGCCCTTCCTATACGACTCCTGACTCCTGACTTCCCCTCCTGGGAGGGGGAGGGGCGAGGGGTGGGTTGACTCCTAAGAAATATCCTAACTATTTGTAGCAAACATTTATCAATTTGGTATTATGAGCATAGCGATTGCCATCGACCTAGAGCATACAATACCCCTACTTGTCAATTTTTTAATTGATGACACGCCCTAATAAAAGGCAATTTTTTTATAAATATTTATAAATAGATGATAGTAAGGAGTAGGGTAGAATTTCATACAATTTTCCTTTCTCCTTACTCCCGAAGGAGGGATTATATAACTATATTTAACTCTCTATCCCTACCTCCTTACTCTTCCATATCTTCTGGGTCTATATCTTCTGTTTCTTCTGCATCTATTTCTTCCATATCTTCTATTTCTTCTGTTTCAGTGGCAGGAACTAAAGCTACTTCTGCGATGGTATCTGCGTCATCTAGTTTTTGTACCCTTACTCCTGTAGCACTACGAGATTGAATCGAAATAGCGTCAACTGCTTGACGAATAATAATTCCGCGAGTAGTAATCATTATTAATTCTTCAGTTTCGTTGACTATTCGTAAAGAAGCTAATTTATCTTGTTTCCGTTTCTTCTTCTTAAACTTAGTAGCAATGCGACCTTTACCACCTCGGTTTTGTAAGGTAAATTGAGAAACTGGCACCCGCTTTCCATAACCACCAGTAGTAATAACTAATGCCCACGGACCACTATTATTAACTGATGTAGTTTCTTCAGTTTCTTCCTCTTCTATTTCTCCATTTTCTAGTTCTAATTCTGCTTCTTCTAGCTCTAATTCTTCCTCATCAACATCAGCAATTTTATCTAAAATTGAACTGGGTAAAATATCCATACTAATTAACTCATCATCTTCGATCAGTTTCATAGATTTTACCCCTCTAGTATTACGACCCAAAGAACGTAATTGCTTATTATCCGTTCTAAAGTGAATTGCCATCCCAGAACTAGAAGCAATAATCACACTATCATCAACTTTCGCTCTTCTTACCCATCTTAATTGGTCGCCTTCAGCGAGAGAAATAGCGATTAATCCATTAGAACGGATATTAGAAAATGCTGATAAAGGTGTTTTTTTAATATATCCACCTTTGGTCAACATCACTAAAAATTTGTCATCCGTAAATTCAGAAACTGCCACTATAGAAGTTACTTTTTCATCTCGTGGAATAGGTAACATTTGTACCACTGGTACACCCCTTGCTATACGAGAACCAATAGGAATTTGATAAGCATTTAGACAGTAAACAACACCTCTTTGAGTAAAGAATAAAATACTGTCATGGTCACAACAACTGAGAAAATGTTCAACTCCATCATCATCTTTCATTTTCGTACCAGACTTACCACGAGTTGCTCGACTTTGAGCCTCAAAAGTATTAACTGGCATCCGTTTAATATAGCCTTGTTCTGTTAGTAAAATAATTGCTTTTTCATTGGCAATTAAATCTGTATCATCTAGCTCACCTTCTGCTAATTCAATGATAGTTCTTCTCGGAGTAGCATAACGTTCTTTTATTTCTAAAGCTTCAGTTTCAATAATTTCTAGAATCCGTTCCCGTTTCGCTAATATATCTTGTAAATCAGCAATTCTTAACAGTAATTCTTCATGCTCTTGTTCAATTTTTTGCGCTTCTAATGCTGTTAATCTTCTTAACTGCATTTGTAAAATTGCGTCTGATTGTACTTCAGATAAACCATGATTTTCAATTAACTCTTGTTTAGCAGTAGGAGTATCTGCAGCCTGACGAATTAATTGAATAATTGCATCTAAATTGTCTAAAGCAATTAACAAACCTTGTAATAAATGGTCTCTTTCTTCAGCTTTTCGGAGTTCATATTGAGTCCTTCTCGTAATAGTTTCTATCCGAAAATCTAGGAAAACTTCGAGATATTTTTTCAGCGTTAGTAACTGGGGTTCTGAATTTACTAATGCTAAAATATTAGCTCCAAAATTTGCTTGTAGCGTGGTTTGTTTATAAAGATTATTGAGTACAACTCTAGGATAAGCATCTCGTTTGAGTTCGATAACTACCCGCATTCCGTCGCGATCGCTTTCATCCCTAATATCAGAAATGCCATCAATTTTTTTGTCATTAACCAGTTCAGCAATTTTTTCAATTAAAGCTGCTTTATTAGTTTGGTAAGGTAACTCTGTAACAATAATAGCTTCTTTATCAGGACGACCGCGCTGTTCGAGAGTTTCTATAGTAGCGACTCCCCGCATAGTTATAGAACCGCGACCGAGTGTGTAAGCATCACGGATACCAGATTTTCCCAGAATTTGAGCCCCTGTAGGAAAGTCAGGACCGGGAATGTAGTGCATTAACTCAGTATCAGTTATTTCTGGGTTGTGTATCAGTGCTAACAAACCATCAATAAGTTCCCCCAAGTTGTGGGGAGGAATATTAGTTGCCATTCCCACTGCAATACCAGACGAACCATTGAGGAATAGTTGAGGAATGCGGGAGGGCAATGCCAACGGTTCTTGTTGAGAACCATCAAAGTTATCTACAAAATCTACTGTTTCTGCATCAATATCCCGCAACATGGCATCAGAAGTGAGCGCTTGTAGACGACACTCTGTGTAACGCATAGCCGCAGGTGGGTCATTGTCTACGGAACCAAAATTACCGTGACCGTGAATGAGGGGCGATCGCATTGAGAAATCCTGAGCCATTCGCACCAAAGCATCGTACACCGCTGTATCGCCGTGGGGATGATACTTACCCAGCACTTCTCCCACAACACGAGCGCATTTACGGAAAGGGCGGTCTGCTGTTAACCCTAATTCGTTCATGGCATAGAGTATGCGGCGATGTACGGGTTTGAGACCATCTCTAGTATCTGGTAATGCCCTACCTACGATTACACTCATGGCATATTCTAGGTATGATTGGGACATTTCATTACGGAGATCGGTCGGTACAATTCGTGACTCAGAAGTAGTCATACTAATGAAAAACTCCGTTAAATATATAATGAATTAGCAAAAAACCGAAAAAATTGGATTTCGTCCGATTAAGTTCGGTGTATTTGCCAAATTATGCTGTTTACGTCTACAATTATAGCATATTTTGTGTCTATTTTTTGAGAAAATTAATGAGTAATAGATAAGTATTTTCCGTCCGATTTCAAGTTAAAATACTGGTATGATTACACTGAAGAAGGAAGAAGGAAGAAAAAAGAAGGAAAAAGTGGAGGGGGATAGTCAATGACTTATAACTCCAACCATCTGTAAACACCGTGTAGACAGGGGGGTATTAAACCCAAAATCAAAAGATAAAAAGTTTCATTTAATCAAAAAAAATCTAATATCTAAAATTAACTGATGATTTCTGTTATTTATTCCGATGAATTTCTCGAACACAAAACTGGTATGCTACACCCGGAGCGACCAGAACGTTTAACTGCAATTGTCAAAACTCTCAAAACTTTTCCTCACAATGGCCAATTGCAATGGCGATCGCCCACCCCGGTGCAACAACGTCATTCATCATTGATGACACTACTAGAAAAAGTTCACTCTCGCAGCCATATTCAAGCAGTAGCAGAAATAGCTAATCAAGGTGGCGGTTATTTGGATGGAGATACGCCAGTTTCTGCGAAAAGTTATGATGTGGCATTATTAGCGATAAGTGCTTGGTTAGATGGAGTCGATCTAGTATTAGCAAATGCCAATCCGGCGTTTGTGTTGGCGAGACCCCCTGGACATCATGCTGAAAGTAGACGAGGCATGGGATTTTGCTTATTTTCCAATGCGGCGATCGCAGCTCATTATGCTCTAGAGAAACCAGGTATTAACAAAGTCGCCATTCTAGACTGGGATGTGCATCACGGTAACGGTACTCAAGAAATTGTCGAAACCAACGAAAATATAGCCTACTGCTCCCTCCATCAATCTCCCTGTTATCCAGGCACTGGCTCTGCTGATGAACATGGTTTCCACAATAATGTATTAAATTTACCCATGTCACCAGGTACCACAATGGCAATTTATCAACCCACATTCGAGCAAAAAGTTGTACCCTTTTTAGCTAGCTTTCAACCAGATTTATTGATTGTTAGTGCTGGCTATGATGCTAACCGTGACGACCCATTAGCAGGTATTGCTCTACAACCAGAAGACTATGGAGAATTTACAAAATATTGTTTGCAAATAACCCGCAAAATCTTATTTGGTTTAGAAGGTGGTTATGACCTACCTAGCTTATCTCAATCAGTAGTAGCAACAATTGAACGTTGTTTGTAGATTAATTCAGTTAGCCTCCTACCGGAAGAACTGTGTTAGCAGTTATCAGTACCTCCGGCAATAGGGAAGCTTTGAAGATGTAGGTAAGTTAAAGCGATCGAAGATTTCAAAATCAAACATTATCAGGACTTAAATTAAACGGACATGAAATGATATGAATAATTATATTTTAACTGAGACTGGATTGATTCGCTACCACTCAATTAATTTGCAATTTTGTAATTCTCTAGGTTGTGTGGGTACTAACCACAAATCTAATCAAAACGCAAATTTTGTGTTTAAATGGTTAGTCCAGCCCACTTTTTTCAAGTAAACGTTATTTTGGTGACAATACGTCGGGATGCTAGGCCAGTTCCAACCTCTATTGTTCGGCATTAAACAGCCAAAGAGATTTGAAAAGCTAGTGTGCCGAACGTAAAAAGTTTAAATAACCGGGCGAGGCCAACTTTACATCTAAAATAAATTGATAGCTGAAGAAAATCAAGGCTTGCAATTAAAAATTGACCCTGGTTCTAAACAAACAGGCTTTGCAATGGTTACCCAAAGTGAAGAAGTTATCTTTGCAATGGTTTTAATCCATCGTGGTCAGTAAATCAAGAATGCTTTGGAGCGACGGCGAACTCTTCGTCGAGGTCGTCGTCGAAAAACTCGCTACCGTAAGTGCAGATTTTTCAACCGCAAACGAAACAAAGGATGGCTGCCACCAAGTTTCAGGCATCGGGTTTTGAGATCATGTCCGTTGGGGCGCGTTTGTGTAAAAGTTAGCGTGGATATCTACAGGAAATTTAAGTTTTTTTCTTGCTCAATGGCCTTCCTGTTTGTTGCCTGTTGCCTTCCGGAGCTTTTGCCTGTTGCCTACCTTTTCTATACAATACCGATGCTACCGGACATGATATGACTGTAGAAACTTGGGTTAATAGACTTTGTAAACTAAGTCCGATAAGTAGTTTGACTATGGAATTGGTCAAGTTTGACACCCAGAAAATACAGAACCCAGAAATTTCAGGAGTTGAATATCAAAAAGGGGAACTATTTGGTGATCATGTCCGGGAGTATCTATTAGAGAAATGGGGTCGATTATCTGCTGATTGTGGGGGAATAGATACGCCCTTAGAAGTTGAACATATAGTTCCACGCTCAAAAGGTGGTAGTAATCGGGTGTCTAATTTAGCCATAGCTTGTCATCAATGCAACCAAAATAAGGGTGCTATGGATATTCGGGAATTTCTCGAAAATAAACCGTCTATACTAGCTCATGTTCTAAAGGTTGCCAAAACGCCATTAAAAGATGCTGCTGCAGTCAACACAACCCACACTCAAATCTTTGAAACTTTAAAAGCAAAAGGTTTGCGTGTGATTACCGGTAGTGGTGCTGGTACTAAATATAACCGTTGTCGGTTGAATTTGCCAAAAGAACATTGGATAGATGCTGCTGGCGTTGGTGAAATTGAAAAGTTAACAATATTTACTTCTCAACCCCTGGTCGTCACAGCAATGGGACATGGTTGCCGACAAATGGTACAGATGGATAAATATGGTTTTCCTAGGATTGGTGACAAAGCAAAAAAACCTGTACCAGGTTGGAAAACAGGGGATATGATCAATGTCGTCAAAGGCCAAAATGCTGGGTTAAAAGCAGTCAGGATGAAAACTGTGACAAGCAAAGGCAACTTTGATATCCGAGAGGGGGATCAAATTTTGTCTGTATCTCGAAACCATATCCAACCGGTCCATAGACAAGATGGATACAATTACTCATTTTAAGTATATTTTTTCTAAGAGCATAAAAGTACCCTGGGGCGTAGGAAAATATAAATATTTTAGAAAGGCCAATCATCAGTATAAATGGACAACTTGATTCAGGAAATGCCATGAAATAGACACAATACTCCCTTACTGTACTTTAAAAGTGAAGAGTATGTCAAAATCAGCAATATAATTATGGGCATAAAACAGATATTTCAAACCCAATGTTTGAAATCCAGCGGCAGCTTAGGGCCAGCTAACTAGCAGAAACCTGTGTAGTGATTTCTCTCCTAGCTGCTAAGGCTAAATCTACCGCCTATATGTAATACTTAAGTAACACAAAAGTGTAGCACCTAACAAGAGAGTTAAATTATGAAAAAAGACCTCACTAATTATCGTAATTTCGGCATCTTCGCCCACGTTGATGCAGGCAAGACCACCACAACCGAAAGAATCCTGAAACTAACCGGAAAAATCCATAAAATCGGTGAGGTCCACGAAGGTGCAGCAACAACAGACTTTATGGAACAGGAGCAAGAGCGGGGTATTACAATTCAATCCGCTGCCACAAGCTGCTTCTGGAAAGACCACCAGTTAAATATTATTGATACCCCTGGCCACGTTGACTTTACCATCGAGGTATATCGTTCTCTCAAGGTACTTGATGGTGGTATTGGTGTATTCTGTGGCTCTGGTGGTGTGGAACCCCAGTCTGAAACCAACTGGCGCTATGCCAACGATTCTAAAGTTTCTCGGATTATCTATGTAAACAAACTTGACCGGACCGGAGCTGATTTCTACAGGGTTGTGAAGCAGGTTGAAGATGTACTCGCGGCCAAGCCATTAGTAATGGTATTACCTATTGGTATTGAGAATGATTTTGTGGGAGTAGTCGATCTACTAACCCGCAAAGCATGGGTATGGGATGATTCTGGAGACCCAACCAAATATGAAATTAAAGACGTTCCAGAGAACATGGTTGATGATGTAGAGAAATATCGGGAAATGTTGGTTGAAACTGCTGTGGAGCAAGATGACGAAGTGATGGAAAAATATCTGGAAGGAGAAGAGCCAGATATTGACACTCTCAAGAACTGCATCCGTAAGGGAACCAATGAGTTGGCTTTCTTCCCTACCTACTGTGGCTCATCTTTCAAGAATAAGGGCGTGCAGTTGGTACTAGATGCGGTAGTTGATTATCTACCTAACCCGACTGAAGTTAAACCACAGCCAGAGATCGATCTAGAGGGTAATGAGACTGGTAATTTAGCTTATGTTGACCCTGAGAAGCCTCTGCGTGCTTTGGCATTCAAAATCATGGACGACAAATATGGTGCTCTAACTTTTACCCGCATCTATTCTGGTATGTTGTCCAAAGGTGACACAGTGCTGAATACTTTTACAGGTAAAACTGAGCGAGTTGGACGTTTGGTGGAAATGCACGCTGACTCTCGCGAAGAAATTGAATCAGCTCAAGCTGGTGATATTGTTGCTATCGTTGGTATGAAGAATGTCCAAACTGGTCATACTCTCTGTGACCCTAAAAATCCTGCAACTCTAGAACCGATGGTGTTCCCCGATCCAGTGATTTCTATTGCTGTGGCAGCAAAAGACAAAGGTTCTGTGGAAAAACTGGGCATGGCATTGAGCAAGATGGTTCAGGAAGACCCGTCTTTCCGAGTTGAGACAGACCCGGAAAGTAATGAAACTATTATCAAGGGTATGGGTGAGTTGCATTTGGATATCAAGGTTGATATTCTGAAGCGGACTTATGGGGTTGATGTGGAAGTTGGTAAGCCACAAGTAGCTTATCGCGAGTCTATTACTAAGCGTCTTGAAGATAGTTATACTCACAAGAAGCAGTCTGGTGGTTCTGGTCAATTTGCTAAGATTGACTATATTTTTGAGCCAGCTGAACCAGGTGAAGGTTTCCAATTTGAGTCAAAGGTGACTGGTGGAAATGTGCCCAGAGAATTTTGGCCAGCCGTGCAAAAGGGTTTTGAAAGTAGTTTTGAAAAGGGTATGTTAGCGGGTTTCCCTTGTGTGGATATGAAGTTTACGTTGATGGATGGTGCTTTTCACCCGGTTGACTCCTCGGCGATCGCCTTTGAGATTGCTGCTAAGGCGGCCTATCGACAGTCTTTTTCTAAAGCATCTCCTCAGTTACTCGAACCGATAATGAAGGTTGATGCGTTTACCCCTGACGATCATGTTGGTGATGTGATTGGAGACCTCAACCGCCGTCGAGGAATGATTAAGTCTCAAGATTCATCACCCATGGGTACTCGTATTAAAGCAGATGTGCCATTGAGTGAGATGTTTGGTTATATTGGTGACTTGCGGACTATGACTTCTGGTAGAGGTCAGTTTTCAATGGAGTTTTCCCATTATGCACCTTGCCCTGCTAATGTGGCGGAAGTGGTAATTAAGGAAGCTAAAGAGCGTGAAGAAGCGAAGAAATAGTTAGGTCTGGTATATAGAACCCATTTGAGATCTATTTAAAAATAAAGGGGCAGATGAGGAGATGGGGGATGGGGTGTATTGAAGTATTTTCAATTATTGCTTCTATCCCACTCCCGACTCCATGGCTCAAAATTGTCATCCAGCTCAAGATACCAAATGGGTTCTATACAGGGTTGAAAACTTAAAATTAACTTCCCTGGCGGGAAGTCCCGCGCTCTCCTGTTGGCGGAGCAAGTGCGGCAGCTATTAGGGGAGCGTCGGGATGAAAGCCAAGGCCAAGAGTCAGATACCTCCATGCACTAAATTTTCTTATACCCTTAACAACCTAGGAGGTATTTTGTTACTATCAAGATCAACGCAGGGGGTTGACATCACCTCTGGCAAAACAGCGGTCAGTTTTTTTCCTGACTGAAGAATCCTGGGTTGTCGCGTAAGCACAACGTCGGGAGTATGTCAAGTAGAAAAGCCTTGTATAGACATCTCTAGAAAACCTTGTAGGGGGGGTTCGGTGGAAACCTCCTACAAAATTTTTTATTTTTTCCCTAATGGGATATTTGATATATTGACATTCTCCCCCGGCTAAAGCACGGGGGATTCCAAACCTCACGATTTGGGTTTGCTCTTTCTCTTCGTTCGAGCTGACTTACTAGATTGAGTTTCCTCAACAAAGCAGAGGCCATTCTCTCCAGAGGCGTTAATTTCCGTCTGCCCGACCGTAAATGTAACTATTACTACGGAGTCTCTGGAAGTTAAAAATGGTGCTCAAATATCTGCCAATACCTTTGGTAATGGGAATGCAGGGACTGTGGAGATTAATGCTACTGAGACTGTGGTCTTGGATGGAGGAGACTCAGAATTTGTCACTGGAGCATTTAGCGCAGTGCAACCAGGAGCAGAAGGGGATGCAGGAGATGTAACTATTACCACCAGGTCTCTGGAAGTTATTAATGGTGCTCAAGTATCTGCCGATACCTTCGGCAAGGGGAATGCAGGCAGTGTGGAAATTAATGCTACTGAGACTATAGTCTTGGATAGAGGAGACTCAGAATATCTCACTGGAGTCTTTAGCGATGTGAACCGAGAAGCAGAAGGGGATGCGGGGGGTGTAACTATTACCACCGGGTCTCTATTCGTTAAAAATGGTGCTGAAATATCTGCCAGCACCCAAGGCCAAGGAGACGCAGGCAATATATTCATCACAACAGAAACTCAACTAACAATAAACGAAAACGCTCAAATCTCTGCCTTCACCGAAAGCAGTGGCATAGGAGGCAATATCATCCTATTCGCCCCAGAAACCCTCAACATTACTGACAACGGACAAATAACAGTCCGCAGCAGCGGATCAGGCAAGGCAGGCCAAATTGACATCCTTAGTCCCAACATCACCCTCTCTGACGGTATAGATATCACCGCTTTTACCACAGGTCTAGGCAACGCTGGTGACATCAACCTAGAAGGCGACCAAATCAACATCCAACCCAACACCCAAATACTAGCCTTCACCGAAAACACCGGAGAAGGAGGCAACATCACAGTCAAAGCCACAGAAACCCTCAACCTACAAGCAGACACCCAACTATCAGTCGAAACCAACAGAGGCGGAAAAGCCGGAAACATAGAAATCACCACCCCCCAACTCACCATCGGCGAAAACGCCCAAAGAAGTGCCACAGTCAACCTCGGAGCAACAACAACAGATCCAGGAGGCAACATCACCATCAACACCAACCAACTCAACATCGCAGGAGAACTGGGAATATTTGCCGAAACCGAAGCCACAGCAGATGCAGGCGTTCTCACCCTCAGCCCCTACAAAACCAACCCCAACCTAGACATCAACTTCACCAACCAAGGCTTCATCTCAGCCTCCACAAGCTCCACAGGCAACGGAGGCAACATCAACCTCACCGCCCCAGAAAGCATCAACATCAAAGGAGACGGCAACATCTCAGTCCAAACCACAGACAAAGGAAACGCAGGAGCTATCAACATTGGCACTCAAAACCTGACACTCTCCGATGGAGTAGCCATATAGCAACCGCCAAGGCGGTTAGGACACTGCTTGCAGAACTAATTCAATCGCCGGAAAGCAAACAATCAAATCCTTTGAGCTGGTGACGAATGCGACTTTTAAGCCAAGACCAACATTTCTCTATGGGATTGAGGTCTGGTGAATAAGGAGGTAAATACAACAGTTGACAGCCAGCCCCTTGAATTAGTTGTTGAATCTTTTCACAAAGGTGGAAAGCAGCGTTATCCATGATCACTACTTGCCCTGGTTGAAGTGTAGGTAACAAAAAATTTTCGAGCCACATCTCAAAGACAATACGATTACACGAACCATCCACTGTAAAAGGTGCCATTAAATTTCCATTGCACAAAGCAGCAATCATGTTGATGCGCTCTTGACGCTTTCCCGATTTAAGTGAGTAGAATCGTTCTCCTTTTTGATTCCATCCATAATCATACTGCTGTTGGTTATTCATACCTGACTCATCTATATAAACCATTGATTTAGGTTGGACTTTGGACAAAAAGAAAAAGTGGTTAGCGTAAGTATTACACTAACTAATTGGTGATTGTATTAGAAATCAAATCTGGAATTATCTTCGTTTCTCACATTATTTATCATCCTGAAGATCATAGGATGGGTCTGGTTCAATTTCTCCACCAAAACAAATATCTAAATAACTTTCTTGAAGGGAATGAACAACTCTCTCCAACTCATCAATAAGATTCCTTCGAGTCATTTTTTCAGCAGACAAAACCTTTATCCATTATCCTAATCCAATTAAAGGAAATAAACCCATT
>NZ_RCBY01000389.1 GCF_003838195.1 Okeania hirsuta | reverse complement strand
CCTATGTTACAGGTGATTCTGTGCCAGAAAAACCATCCCTAAAAGTTGGCTTACTCGCTCTTAAACAAAAAAATTATCCACAGGCGATCGCTCATCTAGAAATAATTTCTCAACAAGAAACCCTGAAGCAAAAGTTAAAAGCAAAAATGGGTTTAATAGTAGCTTATGAACGAACTAAACAAATAGATAAAGCCATTACCCTATGCCGTAATTTAACAAAAATCTCTAATGATGAAATTCAAGCTTTTGCTCATCGTCATCTCAAAGAATTATTAAAGCAATATCCACCAAACAATCCTAAAAAATCAACTATTCCTGCTCCTAAACCTCCACCATTACCTCCCCCAAAACAACAAAATATTAAAACAGGATTTGTTCCATTTTATCCCACTTCAGAGCAAAATGCCTCGGCAAAAAATAATCAAAAACCATCTCAAAAAAATATTAATTTATCGAACATAAATAACTCTGTAAAAAATTCTAGTCAACCCTCAGATATTGTCAAACATAATCAGTCAAATCAAAATGATATAGATACAGAAAAAAATCAAACACAACCTTTATCAACTGAAATTAATAACTCCAATTCAAAACCCTCAAATCAACCCCATAAAAAATCAACAGATATTGCTACAGAGACAGACAAACCCTCACCAAAAATAATATGGCGTCAAGCTGGAAGAGCAAAAGGAGGTCGTCAACTTAAATCTCCTAACTTAACTCTTTTTTGGCTAGAAAAAATACTTGTGGGTGCTAGTCTATATTGGCTAAGTCTGACTATATTAAAATTGACTTTAGATATTACTAATGATTTCCTAGTTTGGCTGCCTTATTTCCAACCAATTCAAATTTTTTACCGAGACCCGACTCGAAATTTTATAATTTTTCTGACAGTATTATTTGTCTTTTCTCCCTGGTTAATTGATGGATTATTAACTCTTGGTTATGGTCTCCAAAATTTACCAACAACAACTTTAATTAATTACAGTAAAGAAGCCAATAAACTACTCCGTAGCTTTTGTCAAAAACGAAAAATACAAAAAATTAAATTAAAGATTTTACCAATAGATGTTCCTATAGCATTCAGTTATGGATGGTTGCCTCGTTTTTTCAGAATAGTTGTTAGTCAGGGATTGTTAGATAAATTAGCAGAAGATGAAATTGCCACTATTTATGCCAGGGAAATTAGTCATGTTAAAAATGGAGATTTTTTGTTAATGTCTATAGCTACTTTGATGCTTCAAATTCCTTACACTATTTATTGGCAATTAACTTTTTGGGCAGATTGGGTATTAGATTTTGTTGAGCGCGGATTACCTGATTTTTTACCAGAATTCATCAAATCTTGTTTACCTATTTTAGTATCCGGTTTTAGAGTATTAGCTGCAATAATTTCTACTCCTAGTTATGGCTTATATTGGTTGCTAAAATTGCCGATTTTATGGTTATCTCGTCGAAGAGTCTATTATAGCGATCGCCTAGCTTGTAACTTAACAGGAAATCCTAATGGTCTGACACGAGCTATTCTTAAAATTACAATTGGAATGGCTAATGATATACAAAATCAAGGCAAAATTAGAAATTTATTAGAAAGTTTTGAACTATTAATGCCAGTAGGAATAAGTCAAGCTATTACTGTTGGTAGCATTTGTTCCCATAATAATTTTGCATCAATTTTCAACTGGGATATTACTAACCCATATCGTCATTGGTTGGCAATTAATGATAGCCATCCTTTGCTTGGCGAGCGGTTAAAAATATTATCTTTATATGCTAATTTTTGGCAGCTAGAGACTGAGCTGAATTTAGAAAATATTAATGCTAATGCCATTGAAAAAAATCAGTTAAGTAGGAATCAACAAGAGAAATATTTAACTACACCAAGTTTTAATTTACAGAAACTTTTACTTCAGGGAGCGCCTTTTTTCGGAATGTTAATAGGTGTACTTTTTACTGGCTTATTTTGGTTAATAGGTGGAATTTCTTCTGCTGTTGGTCTTTGGAGACTTGATTGGTTATGGGGAGATATTTCGATTTTAGTTGGCTCTTTAGCCATAGGTTTTAGTATTGGTATTTTGATTAGGATTAATCACTTTTTTCCCGATATTAAACCAGCTAAAATCCTGCAAAATCCTAATTTGCTAGAATTGCTAACCGATCCAGAAACTTTGCCATTAGATAGTCAACCAATTCAGCTCAAAGGCCAACTTCTCGGTAAGAGTGGTATAAGTAATTTGTTGGGACAAAATTTGATTCTACAAACAACAGAAGGACTGATAAAGTTACATTATTCTTCTCAATTAGGTCCTATTGGTAACTTATGGCCTACGATCACGAATCATGGAGATCTTGTTGGTAAGTCTATAACTGTTACTGGTTGGTGGAGGCGAGGGGCTATTCCTTGGATAGATATCCATAACTTAAAAGGCGATTCTGGTAAATCTCTTAATAATGGCCATCCAGTCTGGTCAACTATTGTAGCTTGTATTTTTTCTATATGGGGAGTTTATATGATATATATAGGCAGATTTTAATTATCAGATTATGTAAAGAAAGGTTGCACTATTAAACAAACAATGTTAAATTTAGCTATAAATTTAAATTTGCTTAACTAAAGTAACTTCAGGATGTAGGCTTGTATTAGTTTGTAGAGATATTACGTCTATTGAAATGTATAAACTTATCCTAATTTAATAGTAAGTATAGTTTTAGTAGTATATATATAATGGTTTAGTTAATCAGCAGCAAAGTTCTAAAATTCATTGTCAGTTAAAATTCTTGCATGGTAAGTGTCAATCTCCCAACACAGTAATTTCTGCCAGCTAGTTATTGCGGCTGCTTTTTTTTTAATTAAGAACCTTCGCGATCTTATAAGTGGACATTCCTTAATAGTTTAGCTGTTTGATTTTTCTTGACTTTGCATACTTGCGGTATTATGTGTGATTATTCTAATTTAACTTGCCTTTTCCTTAGCTTGAGTTCTATTCTCATAATTGCCATGACAATATAACGTCATTTTTTCTCTAGCTTTTTAGCATTAGCGCTAGTGAATCTTATCTTGAACAGACAACTCCTATATAAAATATGTCAAGTATGTTTTTCTTGATTGTCACGATCAATAAATCTTGATGTATCTTTAGTCTAAGACTTTGGATTTTGGTATGTCAATCCTAATTTTAATATTAATGAAACACTCAGAAAATTCAAGCCATTCTTGATGATAATATAGAGCTTTTCTTTTAGGATAGGGCTTTAAACCGAATTTTTTGGTAAGAAAATATTGGTAGCCAAATTTTTCAAAAAATATGTAGATTATTGACTTAGGATTGTGATAAGTTTATACTAGTTAGATATAATGTTGTCTGTTAAAAAATCAAATATCTAATATGAACATTTCCGGTTTGCTTGGAAAATAAGGTAAATATTATGGTTAAGAGTTGGTCTTCAATAGTAGGGAGTATACTAAAAATAAATTTACTATAATGTACTATGTAGTAATTGAGTTGCTTGAATTTAGCAGGCTTTAAAGTTATATTTATAATTTAGGGTTATAAGCGTTTAGCAAATCAATATCAAAAAGAAGTAATTTAGCAAGACCTATAGCCTTGTTGACTGAGTGGTGACTAAAAAGTTTAAAAACAACCTGATAAAATCACATTATCTGCTAAAGTTAACCAAATTAAAAAATGGGAGATCATTTCACTTTTTATTAAGGGCTAACTACTGAAGTTAAACAATTTGGATAAATTTGGACAAATCTCAATAAATCTTGACAAAAAACTGATTGTCTGCTAGCGTACACAAAAGCAAAAATCAAGCTAATTTAATTTAGATTAAGGCTTGAAACCCTGTACAAAACTCTTAAGAATAGGTAGCTTGTAAAAAGGTGATTGAGAAATCCATTAACCTTAAGTGAATGTCCGGAATATATCAAGTAGCAAAGTTTTCATAGTAGATTAATAGATTTTAGTAGGTGGAGTTCCCGCCGATTTTAAGCCTGCTCTCGAAGATAAGTTACAGACTGCGGTCAGTGGTATTCAATGTTCGCGCAGCATTGCGTCAGCAAAGCAGGAAGCTAGCTCTAAAACCCTTTTGGGTAAGTTTGGGTAAGTTGAGTAGAACGGTAAATAGTAATATTTGTCTCAGGTTTTTCGCACTTCAGAGTTAGGAGCAGTTTTTTTTTGAGCGCCCTCTTCTTTTGTTTGTGTTCAGTCAATCTCAGTCAACAAAGTTTTTGTTTTATTGTCATTAAGCAAGTCAAAGTCTGGAGGAAATTGGTATGTCAATTCGTTTGTATATAGGTAATCTACCTAAAGAAGTAATGGAACGTCAAGAACTGCAAGAAGTTTTTGCCGAAGAAGGTGATAGTGTGAGCACTAAATTGATCACAGATCGTAAAACTGGTAAGTGCCGTGGTTTTGGCTTTGTAACAGTCAAAAATGATGAACAAGCTGACCAAATTATCGAAAAGTACAATGGTTATCAGTTTAAAGAA
>NZ_RCBY01000388.1 GCF_003838195.1 Okeania hirsuta | reverse complement strand
CCTTCTTCCTTACCTTTGCTATACAAGACCGATGCTACCGGACATGATATGATTTATCAAAATAATATGGGTCTAATATAAAATCCGGTTATACAGTTATCGCACTTTCTACTTCCATTCAATGCAGACATAAAATGCCGGAATATCCCCAGATCACTCCAACTCTCATCCTTTCTGACTCCTGACTCCTGACTCCTCTCATCATACAATAACTAATTATCCAGATAAGATCAGGACTTACGCAAATTCTTAGACAGTACGCTATCAGTAGGGTGCGAATGCCATTCGCCCCTACAATATATGGCGCTTGGTGCGTAATTCCTGATAATATGGGTCGTGCAACCCCGCCTTTTAAGGCGCAATATTTTTGGAGAGTTGCTCACGCATCCCCATTACAAAAATAAATTCTGTAGGGGCGTTAAAGTTATGTTTCCTTGTTGCTAAATATCAACGCACCATCTTCAAGTGCCCCATGACGAATCATTTTCTTGTCGCGCTGATAGTTCTGCGGGTAGATCCAGGGTTCGCAGTCACCCTGCTTCGGGAATAAGTGCACCACGCGCTGCATATAGCCAGAAGAAAAATCTTTGATTAAAGAGTATGCTTGCATCTTCCTATCTTGATCGCGCAGACGTGGCGTACACTGACTAAATCCCATCTCGTCCATGTAGTTAATCAACCGACATACATATTCCGCCACGAGTTCGGCACGCAGAGTCCAGGAAGCATTGATGTAGCCAAAGACCGAGACCAGGTTCGGTATATCCGAATACATCATACCCTTATAAGTATAGGCATTCGGAAATTCAATTGCCTGGTTGTCTACACTGAATTGCACGCCACCGAGTATAATCATGTTTAGCCCTGTCGCTGTAACAATGAGGTCAGCTTCTAACTCTTTGCCCGATTTCAGGAGTATACCCTTCTCAGTGAAGGTCTCAATTATATCAGTGATGACGGAGGCATTACCTGACTTGATTGCCTCAAATAAATCGCCGTTCGGTGCGAGACAAAGGCGCTGGTCCCAAGGGTTGTAGCGTGGGGTGAAATGAGTCTCGACATCGTAGTCATCTCCAAGTTCTTTGCGGACCAGCTCGAGCAGTTTCTGCTTAACCTTCTCAGGTTTCGTGCGCGTAGCACGGTAAAGTAATTGTTGGCGTTGGATATACTTCCAACGAAGTATAGCATAAGCCAGCTTTTTGGGCATGAACTTGTTTAAGAGATTGGCAAGCACATCAGACTCAGAGTTTGAGACAACATAAGTAGGCGATCGCTGCAACATTACTACGTGTTTTGCATCCTTTGCAATTTCCGGGATTAGGGTAATTGCAGTAGCCCCAGAGCCAATGACAACCACTTTCTGATCGCGATAGTTGAGGTTTTCTGGCCAATCCTGTGGATGAACTATTTCCCCCTTGAAGGACTCCATCCCTTTGAATTTAGGTGTATAACCCTCTTTGTAACTGTAATACCCAGAACACATTAGAAGGAAGTTGCAGCTAAAGAGAAGGGTCTCAGCCGTCTTCTTGCATTCAGTTTCAACTGTCCAGACAGCGCGATCGCTTGACCAACTAGCTTTCTTCACCAGGAGACTATAGCGAATGTGTTTGTCAATGCCGTTCTCGGAGGCTGTTTCCTGAATATATTTCAAAATTGATGGCCCGTCAGCAATAGATTTGGCTTTGGGCCAGGGCTTAAAGCTATAACCCAGGGTATACATATCACTATCGGAGCGGATGCCTG
Organism: Okeania hirsuta; assembly: GCF_003838195.1. GTDB lineage: Bacteria > Cyanobacteriota > Cyanobacteriia > Cyanobacteriales > Microcoleaceae > Okeania > Okeania hirsuta. The sequence continues at coordinate 2,768 of NZ_RCBY01000388.1, read as the reverse complement.
GATAACGGAAGAAGTCCCAAGTTCCGCCCATTGAGTCTCTACCTTCCAGAATGATGTAGTTTTTGCTGGGACACTTGAGCTGTAGATAGTAAGCGGCTGCGATACCAGAAAGTCCAGCTCCGACAATTGCAATATCAAAGTGTTTCGTGGACATGATTTAATTCTCCTCTCTTCTTATTTGGCTGCGAACCCGCTCACCTCACTGTTTTTTACATTCTAAATCTTCTACGCGAAAAAAAATATATACAGCTAACTGTCTTACCTTAGAATTAAGCACGTCAATATAAGTGAGTTATCATACAACCAAATCAGATGACCGAACTAAATCACGCTACAGTAGTCCTGACTGGTGCCACAGGGGGTTTTGGCCAGGAACTTACGCGCCAGTTATTACAAGCTGGCAGCCATTTAGTCCTGAGCGATATCAAACAAGATTCTCTAGATGAGCAAGCTTCTAAAATAACCAGCGAAATCACTACAGGGAAAATAATTTCTTGTATTGAGAGCGATCTTTCTCACCGCGAAGGCTGCTTGAATCTCTACGATCGAGTTAAAGCATTAGATATACCCATTGATATTTTAATTAATAATGCGGGAATAGGATTATTTGGTCGGATGGACGAAGTTCCCCCTGATAAATGGGAACGGTTGATGCAGGTCAATTTACTAGCACCAATGCGGTTGAGTTCTCTTTTTGCTGCAGGGATGATCGAGCGCCAAAAAGGACACATTGTCAATATTTCTTCTCTAGCAGGTTGGATAGGTGCTGGGGGAATGGCTCACTATTCCAGCAGTAAATTTGGCTTGCGTGGTTTTAGTGAAGGACTTTTTAATGAAGTAAAAAGCTATAATGTTAAAGTCACTGTTGTTTATCCCTTTTTCAGTCGTACCCCTATTCTTCTCTCGGAACGTTATGGAACGCTAGCTCAAGGCAAGGAAGGTTTTCCTGAACGCTTCGCAACTAATCCAGCTAAAGTAATGGAAAAAACAATTAAAGCCATTGTTCGTAACCAACTTCATGTATTTCCCGATGGAGCAGCTCAAAGTTTGCATATTTTCAAGCAGTATTTCCCTGGGTTGGTTGATTGGATTAGCGATCGATTGATTTGAAATCAAAAGACAATCTAATATCAAATCTGGTTAAACAGTTATAGAATGGTTAAGTCAGGAGGGGTTAGGGGTGGGTTGACTCCTAAGAAATACCCTAGATATTTGTAGCAAACATTTATCAATTTGGTATTATACAGCATTTGTAAGGGTTAACGGCCGTTAACCCTTACAATATCTGGTAGTTATGTGTCAATCCTAGTGTTATACCTGAAAGCTGATAGCTGATAGCTAGTTAAAAATTAATTCCATTCAGCTAAAACAATTTTTCCAATAGTTCTACCCTTTTCAAGACGTTGATGAACATCCCGTAGATTTTTAGCATCGATCGGTTTGACTACCTCATTGCAAGTTGTAACAATTACACCATCTTCGATCAGTTGACTCAACTCATTAAGTAAATTGCTTTGCTCTGCCATATCTTCTGTTTGATACATGGAGCGAGTAAACATAAATTCCCAAACAAAGCCAGCACTCTTACTCTTCAAAGTATTCATATCTAGCGGTTGTTCGTTTTCGACAATGGAACAGATCGTGCCTTGGGGTTTAATCGCTTTAGTCATAGCTTGCCAGTGACCATCGGTGTCATTCAAGCACAGAATATAATCGACATTTTGATAACCAACTTTATCAATTTCTTCCGCAAGATTATTGCGATGATTGACCACCTCATCAGCACCAAGTTTTTGACACCAAGCGATAGTTTCAGGACGAGAAGCTGTAGCAATAACATTCAGCTTGGCTAACTTTTTCGCTATTTGAATCGCAATAGAACCAACTCCCCCTGCACCATTGATAATTAAAATTGATTTACCCGCATCTGCTCCTTTTTGATCAATATTCAATCTTTCAAATAGAGCTTCCCAAGCAGTGATACCAGTAAGAGGAAAAGCTGCTGCATGAGCAAAATCTAAATTCTGGGGTTTGCGACCAACAATTCTGGCATCCACTAAATGAAATTCGCTGTTGCTACCAGGACGAGTAATATCTCCTGCATAATAAACCTCGTCTCCAGGTTGGAATTCTGTTACTGCTTCTCCAACTTCTACCACGATACCTGCTGCATCCCAACCAAGAATGCGGGGTTCGGATTCAACTTTATCTTTAGGTGCGCGGACTTTAGTATCTACTGGGTTAACAGAAATTGCTTTAACCTGTACCAATAAATCTTTGCCTTTAGCTGTGGGTTTAGGAATTTCAACGTCTAATAGACTATTTTCGTTGTTAATCGGTAAATATTGAGTTAAACCTACTGCTTTCATAGTTTTTACCTCCAAATTTTAAATATTATGGCGCTACGCGCTAGGGAATAGGGAATAGGGAATAGGGAATAGGGAACAGGGAACAGTAGACTGTCAAAGGGTTTTCGGTGCGGAAACGCTCCGCGAACAGGATGGGTAAATGTCTTAACCTTAATGCGTAGTGCTATATTAGCTAGCTTATTAGGATCGGGCGAGGTTACTTCTTGGACTACGCCGGAATAACGTCGAACTTGCCATTCGTGCGTATATAGATGATGCTCTCCTCTGTTGCTTTAGACGAGACTTGATGCACCGACTCTTCCTTCAAGGTGAAATAACTGCCCGGCACCAAGGTCTTGAGATCGGTCTCACTCGTCACTTGGTACTGTGGTTGACCCTGGATTACCACAGCATGGAATG
>NZ_RCBY01000387.1 GCF_003838195.1 Okeania hirsuta | reverse complement strand
CAAGGATTCGAGTAGCTCTTCTGGCATTTCTCGGTCGTAAACAAAGCGCGAGGCTGGGCCAACATGCCGTTTAGCTAAGCTATCCTTTATCTTCTGTATAAGATCACCAGCAAATTCGTCATCAATGTACAACTCTGCATCCCGCGTCAATTTGATCGAAAAGGTATCTAAGATATCATACCCCGGAAACATCCAGGAAACACTATGTCTTACGATATCGTCCAGGATAATCAGATCATGACGATTCTCGGGAGAAGGCAATTTGATAAAACGGGGAAGGTGATCAGAAGGTATCTTTACAATAGCATATTCATGGGGTGCTTCAGCATCATCTTTAGATTGCAAGAGCACCGTTAGGTAGAGTGCTGCATTATTTAAGAAAGGGCGAATCTTATCTTTTACCAATAGTACCGGTTGCACGAAAGGAACATGTGATCTTTGAAGTAATCCTCCACGAATTCCCTTTGCTCCTCATTGAGGTCTAACCTACGCTTTAGATAGATATTGTGTTCTTCACTCCGGAATAATCTCTTTTTCAAATACTTACTTACCTCTTCCGGTTGTTTAGTCACCCTCGTCTTGGTATTTCTACTATTTGTTTCGGTGAGAATTCCAGTCTTTTTTGGTCTTCTTCCTACCGTAGAAGGTTCCGGTTGATTGGCCATTCTACCCGAAAGAACTCATCCAAGTTGGAAGATAATAGAAGAACTTTATTCGCTCAAATAGAGGAACGTCGGATCCTTTGCTTTTGCAATACCCGATAATTAAAAGATAACACTGATATCCCTGGTGATTAGAGAAGGAGTTCTCTGCCATGTTGAGCGAGTTGTTACGATACTTCTGATGAAGATAGGCAAAAATACGCAGTGCGTCAAATGCTAGTTAAAAAACGGGGCAATCAAAGAGCTCATCTCTCCCTTGATCCGAGCATAGAATCAGGCCTCTGTCTGGATTCCTGCCTCTTTTTTCAATAATCGCACTTAGATATCTGCCAATTCAGGTGCTTTTCAAGTTGTCTGCTTCATGGGTAAAAATATACAGCTCACGTAAAACCTTTTCTCGCCAGCGTTTTAGGCGTGATACCCAATCATCCATCCGCTCATAATCTGTTGGATGAAGATTCATTGCCACGAATCGGACCATCCCGACTCCATTGGTCAAACGCATATGTAAAACATCTCTGCGACAGCCACATCAGTAAGCACTGTGGGCCGATCCGTTCGCTCAATAGCTCAAAAAGTCCTCGACTACTTCCCTCATCCTGAAACAGGATTCATTGCCGTGTTCGATGGCACGGGATTGGGAGGCCAAGCATGTAAAAGGTCTCAGTTTCTCTAATCGATAGCCGAAGAATACGGAGGTAACTGCATTAAAACAACAGCCTAGTTTTTCTTTCCAATGCTTGACGGCTTCACAAAACATGTGGATTGCTCCCCTCCTAAGCCCAAATTCGACTGTGGCTAATGGTTGAGGGATTTTAGGACAAAAACTTTGAAGTCGAGGTGTAGACTGATACCATCGCTGGATCAAGTCTAAGGTAGGAATAATAATGAGTATGTTAAGTTCTATCGTGTTAAACTGCTTTCCATAAGCTTCCCAAGAAACCTTGGTCTTTGTTCCTGAGATAAACTTTCCCCACCCATTCCGGCATACTCCAACCGGAACAGCCTACTAAACGGCAGTGCGGCATTCATCCCCTTAGTTTTGGCTAGCACCGATTGCGTTTCTACTGGATCCGTAGGCAAAGAGAAATCGACAGCAGGATATATTCTGGTAATTTTTCCAAACTTCATAACTCAATAGTGTTATGGCTAAAAATAGAGAAGCAAGTCCTAAAATGAACATTTAAGGACGAGCTTAATTGAATTGGTCTTGAAATAAAAATTCACCTTTGCGGCATGGACCATTTGAGGGAATATTTGAGACAAAGATGCGGCTCGAAAAAAGGAAAAACGCATTCGAAGCCTGCAGCTAATAGCACCTAATAGACTTTTGTTCCAATGACTACCTTGGTTATGCAAGACAGCTAGTCAAGATTCAACCGCTTTACCAGTGCCGTAAAGCCTGGGATCTACGGTTCTAGGTTATCTCGGGGCAACCAAAGTGGGGCAGCGGTAGAGGATTACCTGGCAAAATTTCATGAAGCGGAGGCTGCTTTAATCTATAACTCGGTTACCAGGCCAACCTGGCCTTCCTATCTTTGCCTTACCACCCGACATGACACCATCATACGATCAAACTCATTCATGCTTCCCTGCGAGAGGGTTATCCAATTAGCTCCAGCCAAAGCTTTAACTTCAGGCATAATGATCTCACGACCTCCGAGAAAAACTCAGCGAGCTAAAGACGTAAGTGATTGTTGTAGAAAGCGTTACTCGATGGATGGTGATGCCGCCCCTTGGCCGAGATGTTGCCATTTGTCAATCACTGGGAGGCAAGTACTGGTGATGAGGCGCCATAAGCACAGGTGTTTTTGGAAGTGCAGAGAAGGATTGGTGCAAGCCTAGGCGTTACAGGATCAGGTGTGGGCGCGGTACATTACTTTCGGGAAAGCTATCGGAGCGCACGGCGCGGTTGTGGTGGCACCGCTGTGTCTACGGGGCTAACTGATCAATTTCTCGAGATCATTCATTATACTACTGCTCTCTGACTCCTTAGCTCGATACACTGGCCTACGCTGAAATGGCTAAGGGAGATCGATCGAGACTTCTTATAGAGAGAATTGCCCAATTCAAGCACTTTAAGTGGAAATGTTGCTAAACATTTCATCCCTAGTGGCAGTCCTATACATGTGTTTGGTTCTGGTAATGAGCAGCAAAATCACTACAGCTAACTTGCAGAAAGCAGGCTTCGATATTCGCGCATCCTGTCTCCTACGGTACCGAAGGACAAGACGACTTAGGTTTGCCTCACAGCTTCAATACGAAACCAGATACAGAACTAACTGAATTGATGAATCAAAATCATCCCGTGCATGAAGAAAGGATTTATTGTTAGTGGAATAAAAAAAATGTACAAATTAGGAAAGACATTGGTTTCTGCCATACTCACTAAGGCCTAGAAGCTGATTATGGAAGCCGTTACAATCCGGAGACCTTCACCATACAGATAGCATGAAAGCATGCATTTAAGTCAGAGTCCCAAGAGCTTTTTCATCCGGAAGCCTTTCGTTTAGAACCCCGGCTTCACCGCATTATTCCGCTGCTATAGACAAAAGTCAAGATCGACTTAAATGCCTTCACTTTACCTGAAACGGATAATTTCCGATCGAGAAGGGCCTGGTGGACTATTGGTCCCTTTAAACGAGGAAGACACAATCTTAGATCTGATCAACAACTGGCCGCTGCCGGTTGTGCTAGTTTCTCAGCATTACCGGGAAGTATCAATCATACCTTACTTAGTCTCAATTTGCTTAAAAACAAAGAACATACCCTTGCTGGGACTAATCTTAATGGTCCAAGCACTCCATCTACTCTACTATTTAGAAGAAATGAGTGACGAAGCCGTAATATTCCATTTACCCAACTCACCGAAGTCAATCCGAACAAGTACAGCATTTGGCGGCACAAATGGCCCCTCCTCCAGGAACGCTGGCTATGATTTAAGGGCGCAAATCGAAGAATAGACTGTTATGATGAAGAAGCAACGCATTGGAATCGTGCAGATGGGAAGTCTGTCTCCCTTAGGCCTACAACAGATGAGATGTGCGAACTATAGGAGAATAGAACTTTTTGAGTCGGAGGGAAAAGGCAAATGGGAAAGGACGTTAGCCGCTAGCGCATCGAATCAGGTGAAAAGCCTAATGGCAGAAGGTAAGCCCTACCTCAAATTAGATGCGTCGACAATCATGGCCATCGATACCGCCCTACAAGCGACTAAAGGAATGCAGCTTAACTCGACCCAAAATTGGGGCGTGAATGTAGGCTCCTCACGTGGGGCCACTCAGATTTTGGAAAATGCACATCTCCATCACATAGAAGGTCAAGATCTCAGTCCCAATACCTCTCCACTAACTACCCTGGGTAATGTGTCCAGCTGGGTTGCACAACGGCTAGGTGTTGAAGCCTTGAGCATTAGTCATTCCGTTACTTGTGGTAGTGCCTTACAGAGTATTGCTAATGGGATAAGCTGGTTGGAATCTGGCCGCTGCGACCATTTTCTGGCAGGGGGAACTGAAGCTCCACTGACGCCATTTACCAAAGCTCAAATGGAAGCCTTACGCATCTATGCTGCTCCAGAGGAAACTTCTTATCCTTGCAGAGCCTTGGATCTCAATAAAGAAAAGAATAGCATGGTATTGGGGGAAGCAGCAGCTAGTTTTGTACTAACCAGCCAGTCAGCCAATGCACCTATGGCGTGGATCAAAGGAATTGGATATGCGATGGAGCCCCTCTCCTCCCCGACTAGCATTTCGGAAAGCGGGATTGCGCTTCAGAAAGCCATGCAGATGGCCTTGCAAGAGGCGGAGCTGGAGCAAGTAGATGTCATCGTCAGCCATACACCCGGTACCATAAGAGGAGATCAAGCTGAATACCATGCGATCCAACAGGTATT
>NZ_RCBY01000386.1 GCF_003838195.1 Okeania hirsuta | reverse complement strand
TTGCTTCTGGTAGTGCTGACAACACGGTGAAATTGTGGAACCGCCAGGGGCAGTTGTTACAGACTCTGAAGGGGCATGAGAATTTTGTCTACGGTATAGCATTTAGCCCCGATGGAGAGACTATTGCTTCTGGTAGTGCTGACAACACGGTGAAATTGTGGAACCGCCAGGGGCAGTTGTTACAGACTCTGAAGGGGCATGAGAATTTTGTCTACGGTATAGCATTTAGCCCCGATGGAGAGACTATTGCTTCTGGTAGTGCTGACAACACGGTGAAATTGTGGAACCGCCAGGGGCAGTTGTTACAGACTCTGAAGGGGCATGAGAATTTTGTCTACGGTATAGCATTTAGCCCCGATGGAGAGACTATTGCTTCTGGTAGTGCTGACAACACGGTGAAATTGTGGAACCGCCAGGGGCAGTTGTTACAGACTCTGAAGGGGCATGAGAATTTTGTCTACGGTATAGCATTTAGCCCCGATGGAGAGACTATTGCTTCTGGTAGTGCTGACAACACGGTGAAATTGTGGAACCGCCAGGGGCAGTTTTTGCAGACTCTGAAGGGACACCAGGATTGGGTCTTCGATATAGCATTTAGCCCCGATGGAGAGACTATTGCTTCTGCAAGTGCTGACAACACGGTGAAGTTGTGGACAGATTTGCGGATAGAAGATTTAACCAAACGTGGTTGCGAGTGGTTAAATGATTACCTGATTACCCACCCCCAGGAATTAGAAAAACTCAAGATTTGCCAAACTGACAAACGCATAAAAGTAGTAGCTCGCAGTTGGATAACTAAGGGAGAGAAACTAGCAAGGGAAAGTAAAGGAGAAGCAGAAAAACTTGAGCAAGCAGTTGCTTTCTTTGAGAAAGCACTAAAATGGAATCCCGACCTCAACCTCAAGCCAAAAGTTCTTGCAGCATCATTAGCTGAGGCAGAAAAGCTGATGGAGGAAGGTACGAAATTAGCAAGAGAAGGAAAAATAGAGGTGGCAGTAGAAAAGTATCAACGAGCAAAAGAGCTTGACAAAGTGGCATATATTCCTAATCTAAAAAATATCGATCCAGAAGCTAAAGCCAAATATCAGGGAGTAGATGCGTTATTGGAACAAGGGAGGAAGCTTGTGAAAGAGGGTAAAGTTAAGGAAGCAATTTCCTCTTACAAACAAGCAGAAAAAATCTACCCTACTCAAATTTATGCTAAGAATTGGGATACTCTCTGTTGGTTTGGCAGTCTTTATGAAAAAGCTGCTAATGTTATGTTTGCTTGTGAGAAAGCAGTCACCCTTAGCCCTAAAAATGGCTCGATTGTTAATAGTCGGGGACTTGCCAGGGCTTTAACTGGGGACATTAAAGGAGCGATCGCAGATTTTCAGGTATCTGTAGAATGGACGAGTAATGAGAAGAAAAAAGCACAACGGCAAAAATGGATCGAAGCGCTCCAGGCAGGGAAAAATCCGTTTACGGATGAGGTGTTGGAGAGTTTGAGAGATTGATGGTTATTTGCTGGAGTCGATAGAAAGAATTTATTGGAAATGACTATTTGACGAAAAAGATAAGTTAAGAAATACCCTAGCTATTCGTAGCAAACATTTATAGCGCTGTGCGCAGGCAACAGGCAACAGGCAACAGGCAACAGGCAACAGGCAACAGGGGGAATAAAAAACCGATAATATCAGGCTTTTAGCTATTGGACAGTTACTGTAATTTGTAAATATGCCAGCGCACATTGCTATATCAATTTGGTATAACTTTTGCTTCGACTGCTATAACATTGAAATGGTGCGTTACGCGATCGCCCTCTCCACTAGACTTGAGCATAATTAATCTTCTCGCTAACGCACCCTACAGGAATTAATGAAAAGAATCAAATCTTCTTTTTATCTGCATTTTGCTTATTTCTATGACTAGCAATACGAGCTACTCCACTATCCACAGGACCACCACAAATAGGAATAACCTGATACTTGCACTCTTCTTCCAGAGTATTTAGTTTGGTATAATCAACCCAGTGAATACAATCTACAGGACAAGTGTCGATCGCTTCTTGGATTAATTCTTCAGGGTCGCCATCTTGCTGAAAAACGTGCGATCACCCATGATCTGATTCTATATAAAAAGTATTATGGGCAACATGAGCGCAGTGTTTACAACCGATACAGGTAATTTCATCAACGTAAACTCCTTTTTGTCGCAACATTCCACCAAGTTCGGGTTCAAAACCTGAACGTTCTGTGTTAAACTCAGAAAATGATGTAGAAAAATCTAGGGCGTTGGTAAATCAAGAGATGAAACTTTAAGAGTAATCTGTTTCTGATACCTCTAAATATCTAACCAGAGTAAGTGATGGGTATCACCCCTAGTAGAAAATCATCTTACCAATTACGGCGTTGGTGATTTTAGGTATGATATAATGTCCAGATAATTAGTGAACAAAAAACTTTCTCTTCTACTACTCTTTCTTCTTATTTCTTCCCTCCTAACTTCTGAGGACTGACTCCTGACTTCTAAGTAGTTAAGATTAATATTATACACTAATTTACCAACGCCAAATCTAGCATTAGACCTCTTGCAAAAATAAACAATAATTATCAGTGATCGGTATTGTCTTTGCATATAGACATCTCTAGGTGTAGGTTGGGTTGAGGAACGTTAGCGTAGCTTACCCGCAGGGTAAACCCAACAGTAGTAGCGCATCTAGACTAAAATTGTGGGTAAAAATTATGACCCAGGATGTCCTATGAGTAATTCTAAGATTAAGTACAAAGTCTATCTGAGCGAACGCCAACGGCAACAATTACGGGATATTAGCCATAATGGTCATGGTCCGGCAAAGAAAATCCTTCATGCTCAAGTGTTATTGATGGCAGACCAAGACCATCCAGAGGCAGGTTGGAGTGCATATCAACACAATTGCTATAAGAAGCAGCTTTGGAATTAAAATTTGGAATTAAAATAAGATATCTTTACTTCATACAAATAATGGCTAAAAACATTGCTGAACCATTATTATTACTTAATGACTGAAGTATTCAATAAGTATAGCATTTTTTTGAGGAATTGGTATCAGAAAAGTATTTATTGGGCTAAAACCCAACTACAAACAAACTATTAGACCTCTCCGAAAAAGATATAGACTTTTTGCACACAGTAGGGAACAGGGAACAGGGAACAGGGAACAGGGAACAGGGAATAAATTTTCATGCCAAAGATACGAAAAATGATTTTTCAGTGACTTTTACAACTCTAGCTTATCTTAAATAAAAAGCAAGTTTATTTTCTGGGGATATATATTATAACTAATGGTACTTAGAAATTTTTTGGTAGGAAACATGCGTCAAAGTCAGTCTAGACAAGGGAATTACGTCGATGCGTTAAAAATGGCTAGCACCCTTAGTAATTCATAATTTATACCTTTTTGACGTAAAAGCCTCTGCCTATCTATATTTGAGCCTATTTTATCGCTTTATTTTGTGTAAGTCCCACTAATACCGTTTCGGAATAGTAATGCTATGTTTGATTAGCATCTCCCTATCTCCCCATCTCCCTATAAAAACAAACTTTCAACAGCTTGAAGCAACTGGTCTTGACTCCAATCTCTATATAAATGAGCCGCGATCGCACATCCTCCACAACCCACACCTTCTTTAACATACCCCTGTTCATAAGCTCGTAATTGAGGATAACAAGACTCAGCAAAACTAACTTTTGTTGCCATCAAAGGCACAATACCAATTTCTCTAGCTAACCCCACAGTATCTCCTGTCGGGTCTTCAGCAACCCATCGAGTTGTTCCCACCACAATATTCTCAGGCAACCAAGATAAAGAATATTTTGCAGCTAATGCTTGCATCAAAGCATAAACAGCTAACATTTGTGTACCACCAGCTAACATCACCCCTACTTTGAGACTTGCTGTCATTGCCATTCCTGCTACTACTATTTGCATCGGGTCTCCCACTGCAGCGACCAATTTTAGGGGTTGTGAAAGGGGAGGTACAGAATTAAAACCAGAAACTTGTAAACCTTGGCGCACCACAGTCAACTTTTGAGCATGATTACATTGAGGATGACTGCTATTAACTTTGCCTGCAGCAGCAATACCTAAACCTAATAAAATTGCTAAAGCTGTAGTTGTACCTCCAACTACACATTCTCCTAATATTAAATAGCTATCTTTTGCTTCAGCAGCTAACTTATATCCCCAACTCTTTCCAGCTTCCAGTAAATGTTCAACAGTTGCCATATCTAAAGCATGACCAGAAGTTAAACAACGAGCTGGAGTACCTCCCAAATTAATTGTTGGTACAGTGGGTTGATGAGTTAAACCAGCATTAAATAAGTAGAGAGGAATATTGAGAGCATCAACAATTGCTTTTGTGATTAAAACTGGAGAAGCACCAGCATCAAGGGGTGGTAATGGATATTTGGGTTGTGGTTGAAAACCGTTATATAAAAATTCCACATCTGCCAAACAAGTATATTGGCGGTCTTTTGGAGTTGCCCCTGCTGCAGAAATTCCCGGTATTAGACCTGTATCTGTAAATCCTAATA
>NZ_RCBY01000385.1 GCF_003838195.1 Okeania hirsuta | reverse complement strand
AGGAAGAGGGAAGAAGTAAATATTTAGTCATTATTCAGAAGGAAGAGGGAAGAAGGAAGAAATAAGAAGGAAAAATTTAATCATTATTTGATATTCAACATCAAGATTAATTAAAAAAAGCAGAAGTTTTACAGATACGGGTACATCTCAATGCAAGAATAAAGCCAAAAAATTATCGCTTTTAGGCAACAGGCAACAGGCAACAGAAAATATATAGGAAAAAAGTATTTTTGCAAATATGAGATGCACCCACAGATACCTGCCATATTAATTTTTTTGAAAATATCATGTCCGGATAATTCGTGATAAAAAACTTTCTCTTTTTCCTCCTCTTTATTCTTTCTTCTTCTTTCTTTCCTCCTGACTCCTGACTCCTGACTCCTGACTCCTCCGTCAAGTATTCAACCGGAGATGATATAACGCATTCCTGGTAACTGAGTAACTAACCCTAATAACTCCAACTGTAATAAAGAACTAGAAACATCTGCTGGTGATAAACCTGTTGCTTGTACAACTAAATCTAAATGAATAGCTTCATTAGAAATATGTTGAAAAACCTTCGCTAAAAGAGGTTGTAAATCTGGAATAGAATCCCGACTTTTCTCCTCAAATAAAGATAATTGTTCGGAAGGTTCTACCACATCAATATCTAACGGTGGTATTGCTCCTAACATTTCTAATAACTTATCCATAGTAATCGGAATTACCTCTGCACCATGATTAATTAACTGCAAACAACCATGAGATTTTTCGTCATCTAAACGAGCAGGTAAAACATACACATCTCGACAAAATTCATTTGCCATATCTGCAGTAATTAAAGCACCCGATCTTTGGGGAGCTTCCATCACTAAAACTGCCCTACTTAATCCTGCAATAATTCTGTTACGTTGGGGAAAATGTTTAGAGTTTGGTTTCGTACCTGCCGGATATTCACTCACCACCAACCCCTGTTTTATCACTTTTTCAGCAAGAGTTTTATTTTCCTTGGGATAAACTGTATCAACCCCATTACCAAAAACAGCAATTGTTCGCCCCCCTGCTTCTAAACAAGCACTATGTGCCTCAGCATCAATTCCCATAGCTAGTCCAGAAACAATAGTAAATCCACTTTTTGCCAAGGTCGAACTTATTTTCCTTGTCCAACGACGACCATATTCAGTGGGGTAACGAGTACCGACTATTCCTACCGTCGGAGTAATACCTAGAACTTCTTGGGGGTCAACTATGCCTCGATAATATAGCAGAGCAGGCGGTGTCGGAATTTCTTGCAAAAGACGTGGATAGTCTGGGTCTGCTGGAGTCCAGAAATTAGGATTTTTCGCCGTGTGTTCTTCTATTAGTTGTTTTGGGTCCAGACGCGATCGCTCTTCCACTACTTTCTCTATCTTCTGACGGCCAAATCCTGGTACTTGGCCTAATTCTTTGGGGCTGGCCGTCCAAGCTATTGCCAAAGTCTCGAATTGTTGTTTGAGTCGTTGTAGAGCTATTGGACCTATACCACTGATTTTTGCCCATGCCAACCAGTAGGCACGTTCTTCTATCAATTATTTCTCCTATTAAGCAATGGTTGTTTCTACAGCACTTTTCAAGTTGATGAACCACATCTTCACAAACAAAAACCTTGTAGGGATGTTCCATGGAACGTCCCTACTGTGGTCTACCCAAATGAAAGTCGCTGTAAACTTATTTTAGGGTTTCCCGCTCTCCCAGCATTTATAGCAGAAAGCAGAAGGAAAAATATTGTTTTGTCTATAATCTAAAAAATATTTGATTGATTTTTTATTCAATTTATTATTGACGTTTTGTTCAACATTGATTAAAATATAAATAGGACTTACGCAGATACGCTATATATAGTACTTTTAATTATTGGACAATAGTTACTGGACTCTATACATAGTGTCTGTGCGTAAGTCCTGAGAACATAAACTGATGGTGAACCTCAGACAGGGAAATGTTTTTCCACCTATTCCCTGTTCCCTGTTCCCTGCTATAAAGCTTTCAAACCTAACTAATTTATCTAATTGGTAGCAGCTAATTTATAGGCTGAAACCGAGGGATTTTCTGTGGAAATTTTGTCAAAAATTGGAGAAAAAATATGACTAATAATATAGAAGTAGTATTCAGCTTTGACACAACTGGCAGTATGTATCCTTGCCTAACTCAAGTACGCCGAAAAATCCAAAATACAGTAACTCGATTAATGTTAGAAATTCCTGGTATTAGAATTGGAATTATTGCTCATGGAGATTATTGCGATCGCCACTCTACTTATGTGACAAAACGATTAGAATTATCCCAAAATATTGATGCTATTTGTAACTTTGTAGAAAGGGTAGGAAAGACAGGTGGTGGAGACGCGCCAGAATGTTATGAATTAGTATTGCATCAAGCTCAATCTTTTGCTTGGACTCGGAAAGCAACCAAATCTTTAGTATTAATTGGAGATGATATTCCTCATCCACCTAGTCAAAATCCTCAGAAGTTAAATTGGCGAGAAGAAGTTAATAAATTATCAGATATGGGAATTATAATTTATGGCGTACAAGCATTAAATCGTCGTCATGCCACAATTTTTTATCAAGAATTGGCAGAAAAATCTGGTGGTTTTCATATCAAGTTAGACCAATTTGCTTATATTAATGATTTATTTTTAGCAGTTTGTTATCAACAATCTTCAGATGAAGAGCTGCAAAATTATGAACAATAAATTGTAGATATGGGGCGAATGAATCGTGTTTTAAATCAAATTTTTAATACCATGTTAAATCGAGAAGAAACGAGTGTTTATGAGTCAGCATATTTGCGAGTTGTTACGCCGGGAAGGTTCCAAGTTTTAGAAGTGGATGAGAATAAACCAATTAAAAACTTTGTCTTAGAAAATGGTTTAACTTTTAACAAAGGGCGTGGTTTTTATGAATTTACGAAGACCGAAACTATTCAAAGGAAAAAAGAAATTATTTTAATGGTTCGAGCAACAGGAGATTTATTTCAGGGAGAAGCTGCGCGGGAAATTTTAGATTTGCCTCATGGTACAACGGTGCGAATTAAACCTAATAACTTGGAGAAATATGTGGTGTTTGTTCAGAGTACGTCGGTGAATCGTAAATTAATTGGTGGAACTCGTTTTTTGTATGAAGTTGAAGATTGGAGTCGGTAAGAAGGAAGAAGGAAGAAGTAATATCATGTCCGGTAGCATCAGTATTGTATAGCGAAGGTAAGGAAGAAGGAAGAGGGAAGAAGGAAGAAGGCTTAAAAGCTTGAAAAAACCTAAATTTCCTGTAGATATTCACCCTTGGATTTACACAAACGATACCAGCGGACATGATATAAGAAGGAAGAAGCTATTGGTAGTGGACTGTTTCATCTTAAATGTTGCAATAGATTTTTCTCCCTTGTCTTCCTTGTCTTCCTTGTCCTCCTTGTCCTCCTTGTCATCCTTGTCCTCCTTGTCATCCTTGTCCTCCTTGTCATCCTTGTCATCCTTGTCTTGCCACAACCAAAAATTAACGCACTATTATTGTTTTGCAACGACAGCAACAACAAAATTTGGGTGAGGATGCCTTGGGAATACTCTTGCAAGCGCGGGATGAAGATGGAAATAGTTTACCTTTGGATGAACTCAAAGACCAAATATTATTATTGCTATTTGCTGGCCACGAGACATTAACTTCAGCGATCGCTTCTTTCTGTCTATTAGTAACTCAAAACCCAAATGTACTTACTCGCGCTCGTGAAGAACAAAAACAATTTTCTCCCACTGAACCCCTAACTACAGAAAGTCTGAAACAAATGACCTATCTAGAACAAGTTCTCAAGGAAGTATTGAGATTAATTCCACCTGTGGGGGGTGGGTTCCGACAAGTAATTCAAGACTGTGAATTTGGTGGATATTCTATTCCAAAAGGTTGGTTAATTCAGTATCAAATTGGTAAGACTCAACAGGATGAAACTCTCTATCCAGAACATAAAAATTTTGACCCCGACCGTTTTGCCCCAGAAAATGCTGTAGATAAACAAAAAATATTTGGTTATATTCCCTTTGGCGGTGGGATGCGCGAATGTTTAGGTAAAGAATTTGCTCGCTTAGAAATGAAGATTTTTGCCGCCAAGTTGTTACGAAGTTATGAATGGGAGCTTCTACCAGAACAAGATTTAAGTCTAGTTGCAGTACCAACACCTAATCCCCGTGACGGTTTAAAAATAAAATTATGGCATTTGGATAGATAAAGATTGAGACTATAGCGCTACGCATTAAGGTGTTTGACATGAATAGAAGCTGAAACCCTTTTGTATTCCCCTATTGCCTGTTGCCTTGCGCTATAGGATTTAATCTTTATGTAGTAGGGAACAGGTAACATTGGTGCGACCCCGCATCGGTGAACACTTCCCACACTTCCCACACTTCCCACACTTCCCACACTTCCCACACTTCCCACACTCCCCACACTTCCCACACTTCCCACACTTCCCACACTTCCCACACTTCCCACACTTCCCACACTCCCCACACTTCCCACACTTCCCACACTTCCCACACTTCCCACACTTCCCACACTTCCCACACTTCCCACACTTCCCACACTTC
>NZ_RCBY01000384.1 GCF_003838195.1 Okeania hirsuta | reverse complement strand
TGGGTCTGGCGAGTCTGTTGGTGTTGGTGTTGGTGTTGGTGTAGCTGTAGGAAAAGGAGTTTCTGGAGTAGGGAAGAAATTACCAGAATTAAGAGTGCCACTATCAACACCAATTAAGATAGCCAAAGTATTACCGTCAGCATTCCGAATAACAGTATTACCACCCTCGTCAGATATTTCTAAATCTTCAAACGTTAGACCTCCCTCCAAACTAAGAAGGTCATCTGTAGTATTAAAGTCAGTAACAGTATATAAATTATCAGATTCCTCAAAATCTACAATAACGAAACTATCTTCACCCTCGCCCCCAGTTAAAGTATCACTACCTCGACCACCTATCAATAGATCGTCACCCTGACCTCCATCAAGAGAATCATTTCCTCTACCACCTGAGAGGACATCATTTGCCTCCCCACCATCTAGAGTATCGTTTCCTCGTTCGCCATTGAGAGTGTCAGCACCTGCATCTCCTAATAATAAGTCATTATCTTTACCTCCAGATAATACGTCATCTCCCGTACCACCATCTAGAGTATCGTTGCCTTGGTTTCCTGATAAAGAATCATTATCTTCATTTCCTGAAATACTATCAGTACCTTCACCACCCCTAATAACATCTAACCCCGCACCACCAGAGATAATATCATTACCATCCTGACCGAGAAGCGTATCATTACCTCCATCTCCTGCTACCGTATCATCGCCAAGATCTCCTGAAACAAAGTCGTTTTCTTCTCCTCCTGCTACATCATCGTTTTCCTTACCACCGTAAATAACGTCCCTGCCTTCTCCACCTCTAACTGTATCTGAGCCGCGATCGCCGAATACTGTATCATTCCCGGCATCACCGAGAACAGAGTCAGCATCTCTTCCACCTCGTAGACTATCATCTCCCAAACCACCGCTAACTGTATCATTGCCTCGGTTGCCGTTGATTTGGTCGTTGCCTTCTTGGCCAAGTAAAGAATCACCTTCTTCTTGGCCAAATACTATATCATTGCCACCTAGTGCAGAATATGTATCGCTGAAGACACTACCAAATGCTAGATCGTCTCCCTCGGTGCCCACTGCTTCACCACCTGGAAGTAAAGTTCCTCCTCCTGGTGCTGTAGGTACGGGAGCTGGCGTTGTTGCAGGCGTTGGTGCTGGTGTAGGAGATGGGGTTGGTGCTGGTGTTATTACTGGTGGGGTTGGTGTTATTACTGGTGGAGTTGGTGTTATTACTGGTGGTTCTGTTGGTTCTACTGGTTCTATCACTACAAAGTCGCCATTTGCATCGAAGAAACCTATTATACCATCTATTACAACTATTTCCCTACCTTCGGGAGTTGTTGGTATGGGTGTTGGCGCTGGGGTTGTTGCTGGGGTTGGTGCTGGGGTTGGTGCTGGGGTTGGTGCTGGTGTTGGTGCTGGGGTTGGTGCTGGTATTGGTGCTGGTGTTGGCGCTGGTGTTGGTGCTGGGGTTGGTGCTGGGGTTGGTGCTGGGGTTGGTGCTGGGGTTGGTGCTGGTGTTGGTTCTGGTGTTGGGGATGCCGTCGGTACTGGTTGTAATGGTACAAAGTCACCATTATCATCAAGGAAACCTCGTATGGGAAAGCCATTTATTATCCTTGTAATTATTTCAACATTTATAGGTGTGCCTGCTGAAGCCATTTTTCTACCTCTTAAATAATATATAATTTACGTTAGCTAGTATTAGACAAGGTCAAGATTTTTTTTGTTTATCTACTTCTTGATGATGTAGTAATATTGTTAATTTTTACAAGGGATAATATTGTTTTTATTACAGGTTATATCATGTCCGCTTAATTAGTAAAAATAAAGTTCTTAGGTAGTAGGTGGTAGGTGTAAATTAAAGAGGGAATTCTGAATATAATCAGAAATTTTGGAGTTCCCTTCAAGAGCAAGAGGAGAACATTTTTATTATACTTAATTATTCGGATATGGTATTATTAATAACTTTAATTTATCAAGTTACTTAAATCGAACGAACCCATCTATATTCATTCAACATTTCTCGTATTGGGAAAGTCAAACTGTAACTAATTGAATTAGTTTCAACCATAAAATTTGATGTTTTTTTGCTCTACAACTTTGTTAAGGTTAACATTTTTTTTCCTTTTTAACAATTGGTATAATCTTATAAAGTTATCTAGATATTGCAAGTATTATTTGCTGATCGTTATCTGGGATAAATTATATCATTTGCCCCCTTCGGGGGAGCTACGCTTATGGTAAAACAGTTATAATAGGGCTTCGTAATTTTGCTCTAGTCCTAATATCAAGTCTCATTAATTAGCCATAATAAAAATGTTCTTTTCTTGAGAGAGAATATTTTTTCCTAGGCCATGCTGCGCAAACAAACTTTCCCTTGTTCCCTACTCTCTACTCCCTGCTCCCTACTCCCTAAATTTTTTATTGTGCTTCTTCAAAGATACATGATATAAGACAAGTATTTAATTAAAGGGCTAAAGCTCAACTACAAACAAAAACTTTATTATAACGCGCTTATTTGTTAGCGTAGCTCCCCTGGAAGGGACTAGGGTAGCTCCCCCAGAGGGGGCACATTATATTAACTAGACTTTGAAGATTTATTCTCCTAAAAAATAAAATCGTGGATAATAGCTCGGTCGAACTATTTTTATCCACTTTTGCGACTGATTTGAACGATTTTTTACATTTTCATATTACCTCCTAGGGTTAAATAAACTTAAAATCTGAAGAGTCAATAACAGTACTAATAGCATCAGGAACAAGAGGTATATTATTAAGGACTGCTAAATCAAAAGCAGGATTACCATCATCCTCAAGATTTGGGTCATATCCTAAGATAACTTTACTATTCAAACTATTATTTACATAGATAAAGAAAGCAGGACTTGTTCCCGAACCATTTTGATTATTCAGAATAGAATTAACTTGCTGCACATTTTCAAATCTATTCTCAAAAATAATTAGTTCTTGACCACTTATATCTTGACCTTGGGAACCCAAATTATCAAGAGAAATTATCACACTAGAAAATTCTGTAGCAGTGCCAGGAGGATTAGTTAAATTGCCAAAATTACTGGATCTAAACAAGAATACATCTACATTACTACCATTAAAATCAGTAATTACATCGACTCCTTCATTGGGAACTTCAAAAAAGAAAGCATCATCTCCCTCATTACCAGTTAACCTGTCCGCACCAAAACCACCACTCAAAGAGTCATCACCTATATTGCCATTAATACTGTCGTTACCTTCGTCACCACTGATAAAATCATTTCCTTCATTACCATCAAGAGTGTCAACCCCTGCACCACCACTCAAAGAGTCATCACCGACCCCACCAACAACACTATCGTTGCCTAACCCACCGAATAAACTATCGCTACCAGTTTGGCCAAGCAGCAGGTCATCATCAGCACCACCGTCTAGAGTATCATTACCAGAATTACCTCCTAAAGTATCATTTCCAGTATTACCAAATAAAGAGTCATTATCATCTTCACCGGATAGAGAGTCATTGCCCGTACCTCCGTCTAGGGTATCGTTACCCTGTCCACCTCTGAGAGTATCTTGTTGTTCTGCTCCTAATAATAGATCGCTGCCGTCTTCTCCTAACAAAGAGTCACTATCAGCACCACCATCTAGAGTATCGTTGCCTACTCCTCCAAATAATGTATCAGCTTGTTCTGCACCAAACAAAGAGTCATTTCCAGCTTCACCTAATATAGAATCTTCGTCCGCTCCTCCATCTAAAATATCCTCTCCAGCACGACCACTAATAGTATCCTCTCCAGCATTTCCGAGAATGTAGTCACTTGCGGGAGTACCGTTAATGGTATTATCACCACCTCCACCTTCAGATATATTATCAACAACAGTAATACTAAAGGATGTAGTTGGAATTGTTCCATTATCGCCATCAGAAACAGAAAAAGTAAACGGAAACCTACCTGCTGTGTTACCCGGAGTATATAGAATTAAGTTGTTATTAATATCAGCTTGAGAAAAAGTATCGTCATTATTGATACTATCATCAACTAATGTCAGATTACCTTGTATGGGTGCCCTGATAATATTGTAGGTAATTTCTTCTGCTGTGTTGTCGGTATCTGTAACTAAAAGATTAGTATTGAATATTGTTTGTCTTGCTCCACCTCTCTCAGCAATGATACCTCGGTTATTAACTAACTGCGGTGAGTCATTGACTTTAATATTAACTTGAGCAGTATCGGAACCACCATTGCCGTCACTAATACTATAACTAAAACTGTCCTCTCCCAGGAACCCAGTATTGGGAGTATATGTGTAGGTTGTACTGTTTTCTTGTACTAATGAACCATTTCGTGGTGTACCTATGGCAGAAATACTGAGAGGGTCTCCATCTGGGTCAGAGTCGTTTTCGAGTAGTTCTTGAGTAGTAAAAGTTAATGGTTCATTTTGATTTGTCGTTAAGTTATCGTCCTCTGCTTCAGGGGGGTTGTTGGAAGGTTCTGGAGTTTCTGTAGGTGTGGGTGTGGGAGTTTCTGTAGGTGTGGGTGTGGAAGTTGGACTTGGTGGTACGAACGGCAATTTTTTGGCAGTGCTAGAAGGAGTTGAAAGTAGCACAA
>NZ_RCBY01000383.1 GCF_003838195.1 Okeania hirsuta | reverse complement strand
GTAATTTTCCTCCTGTCTCCTGTCTCCTGTCTCCTGTCTCCTGTCTCCTTCTTCAAAGCAATTCCCAAGAAGCGTGAGGTACAAAATTTATTTTTTTTAGGGAGTAGGGAGTAGGGAGTAGGGAGTAGAAAAGAAGAAAAAAAACTGTACCTCAGTAACTTGAGAAACGCTATATTTGATATGTAAATTATAGATTGAGGTTTTTTCTTATTAAAAAAAGCGGGCAGATTGAGTACTTATATCCTTGTGTTTGCTACTATTGAATACTGCTTTCCCTCCTTTACTATTCCCTCCATACCTTTTTCATAGCACTTGCTCTCCACATCCTAGTGTCGCTATCCGGAAGTTAAAAGTCATGCATTTAAAAGCGAGTGCTAATTGGCGAGGTTTCCTACGTATAAAGTGCGGAAGTAATTCCGCACACAGCCCCTCCAGAATGTAAGACGCACATCTGACAGTCAATCATTTTTGATTTGTAATTGTTTGAGGATTTTGTAAATAGTTTTCAACTAATAGTTTGGGTTGAAATATATTTTATAGCAGTCCTAAGGAAAGGAGAGGGAAAAATCGAAAACTTAAAACTCAGACAACGTAAGATTTTTCCTGATTCCTTCTTGCTTATGCTATAAATTATCTTTCTCTTGGTTTCAGTAGAAATCTAAACAGTTTGCGGAGCATTCCATCAGAAAAAGCTTTTTAATCTAAAAGAATAAAAATTTGGTTGTAAAGAATAGTCTATTCAGTAAATTCTAATTTGTTAGATAATAATTTTAATTAAATCTACAAGAATAAAAAAAATCTGAACATTTTTAAATTTTTACTTTTGAGTTGGAAAAACTCCTGACTCCTGTTTAATTTGATAAGATACACTTTGCTATTGTAGATTAACTTAGTTCAGGAGTCTATATAAATCACCATGCAGCTTGCCAAAAGGTTAGAACGAATACCACCTTATCTCTTTGCTGAAATTGACCGTAAACGGAATGAATTAGTTGAAAGAGGAGTTGACATCATTAATTTGGGGGCAGGAGATCCAGATCGACCCACACCAAAACATATTATCCAGGCAATGCATGAGGCAATTCAAGACTCTACCAATCATCATTATCCGCCCTACAAAGGTATAAAGGAATATAGACAAGCAGCAGCAGATTGGATGAAACGTCGGTTTGCCATTGAAGATTTAAACCCAGAAACAGAAGTAATTTCTTCAATAGGTTCTAAAGAGTCAATTCACAATACTTTCCTAGCTTTTGTCAACCCAGGGGATTATACCATAATTCCTGACCCTGGCTATCCAGTTTATCGCACCTCAACAATTTTTGCGGAGGGTCAACCCTATCCAATGCAGCTTCAGAGTGAAAATTGGTTGCCAAATTTAAAGACTATTCCTCAAGAAGTGGCTCAAAAAGCAAAATTGTTGTGGGTGAATTATCCTAATAATCCTACTGGTGCGACAGCTAATTTAGATTTTTTTCAGGAATTAGTAAACTTTTGTCGCCATTATGACATATTACTATGTCACGACCATGCTTATTCTGAAATGGCTTATGAAGGTTATAAACCTCCTAGTATATTACAAATTCCTGGTGCAAAAGATGTAGCAATTGAATTTCATAGTTTATCTAAGTCTTACAATATGACAGGATGGCGAATTGGTTTTGTAGTAGGAAATAGTTTAGGAATAAAAGGATTAAGTCAAGTTAAATCTAATGTAGATTCTGGAGTATTTAAAGCAATTCAAAAAGCGGCGATCGCTGCTTTTTCTACTACTGAAGAAGAGTTGCAAAGTTTAGTAGCTGTTTACCAACAGCGAAGAGATATTCTAATAGAAGGTTTACAATCTTTAGGGTGGCCGATTAAACCTAATTTAGCAAGTTTATATGTATGGGTTCCGGTTCCCAAAAATTATACGTCTCAAGAATTTGTTAACTTATTGTTAGACAAATGTGGCATTATCGTGCCTCCTGGAAATGGATATGGTGCTTCTGGAGAAGGGTTTTTTCGTATTGCATTAACAGTGGAAGAAGAGCGGATTTATGCAGCATTAAAAAGAATGAAAGATGCAGGCATTAGTTATCAATTAAAGCAAGAAGGAAGAGGGAAGAGGGAAGAGGGAAGAGGGAGGAAGGTTATTAAGCAAGAAAAAACTTAAATTTCCTGTAGATATTCACCAAAGAATAAGGTCTGAAGCCTCCCCCTTTCAAGGGGATAAAAAAATGGGGATAAAAAAAATAAAGTTCAATATTTCAAACCCCTGACTTTCCTGCGGAATGCTGGGCAAACAAGTAGAGGTACTGATAACTGAAATAACCTTTGGGTTTACACAAATAATTGCCTTCGGACATGATATTAAGGGTGAAAAAAACTGATGATTTTCAACTAATAAAGGAAGAAGGAGGAAGGGTATTGAGCAAGAAAAAAACTTAAATCTCCTGTAGATATTCATCAAATAATAAGGTCTGAACCCTCCCCCTTTCAAGGGAATAAAAAAAATAAAGTTCAAGATTTTAAGCCTCTGACTTTCCTGCGTAATGCTGTGCAAACAGGTAGAGATACTGATAACTGAAATAACCTTTTGGTTTGCACAAACGATTGCCTTCGGACATGATATTAAGGGTGAAAAAACTGAGTATTTTCAACCAATAATTGTGTTTGAACAAAAAAAATTTTTACCAAATAATTAAGGTTTAAAACCAAATTTATAAATGTTTGCTACAAATATCTAGAGTATTTCTTAGGAGTCAGAAGTCAGGAGTCCTATGGGAATGCCTTTAATACGATTTTTTAGGTCGTAAATTATCTTTTTTTTCAAAGGGACATCTCCTGTAAAATCTTTTTATCGTTCTTACTATTCGTAACATTCTTTTTGAAAATTGGTATCAAGCCTCTTTTGAGTTGAAAAAAGTGCTAGATATCACGCCCAAAACCCTCAAAAAGTTACCATCAAAGGCAGGGGGGATTACAGAAAAATTTAGTAACTTGATATTCTGCGGAAAAATCTGCAACATAAATAGCTTTAAGATTTTGAACGTCTTTAGCTTGGTTAATATTTACCTGAATGTTTGAGGCATTTATTCTTAAATATTTATCGACATTTCTCGTACTTTTAACTTCAACTTGTTTATTATCAATCCACTGATAATATGTATATGGTTCTTCTACTACATAACGAACTTTTGGAGCCATTTGTTCGAGGCGTTCTCCTGCCACACCCGCAGCAATTTTGGCAATTTTTGCTTGTTCCCAATGATGATAACGATTACTGATAGTTGAACAGAGAAAAAATCCTCCCACTAACAAAATTAAAACTAGAATTAGATGTGGCAACTTTTTCAGTAAACTTGAATATTGAGACACTAATTCATTAATCAAAATATTTGGTTCTGATTTTTGATTACGGATAGTAAAACTGATAATAGCTATACTTAAACCAAAGAAACCAATGAGAATAATTAATATCAGAGATAGTTTCAGAATGTGATTGCCAAATTCAATTAATTCTTGGGGATGAGTAAGATCAGGAATATTGGGAATGCCTTGAGTAGATTGCCACATATTTTAAAAGTATAGTAGGTTTTAAGTCTTAAATTATAGTTCTTAGGTATGGGGTAATTCTGCAAAACTTAACGACAGGAGATAGTTGATTAAATCAACATTATTAATTGTCCATCTGGAAAGACTCTATAGCAATTCTAAATAGGCTGTAAAAACTCAAAAAATAGATAAAAACTCTGAAGCTGTTACTCTGTTTGTATATTGTCTTTCAGAGCTGTTGCGTTTTTCAACGTTATTTTTTACATAACCAAAATAGGACTACTATAATAATAGCTACAAATTTAAAAATTTAATTCCGCTACTCTAACTAATTTGAATTAACAATTTTGTAAGTAGGCTAAATTTATGGAAAATCAGACATTAGAAAATATTTTTAACTCCGCAGTAAATAATTATCAAAAAGGAAATTTAAAATTAGCGAAAAAAATCTGCCATCAAATCTTAGAAAGAGATACAGAAAATTGGCAGTTGCTGAATTTATTAGGGGTTATTGCTGGTTTAGAGGGGCAAGCAAAAGCAGCATTTGCCTACTTTGATCAAGCTGTGAAACTGAATCAAAATAATGCCGAAATCCATAGTAATTTGGGTCTGGCACTGAAGGAGAACCAGCAACTTGAAACAGCCATTAAACATTATCAAAAAGCTATTGAACTTCAACCAAATTATGCTGAACCGTATAACGGTTTAGGGAACATATTTTTAGAGCTAGGAAAACTTACAGAATCTCAACTTGAAGCTGCCATTGAATATTATCAAAAAGCTATTGAACTTCAACCAAATTATGCCAAAGCATATAACGGTCTAGGCTTTATATTTTTAGAGCTAGGAAAACTGGTGGAATCTCAAAAATATTATCAACAAGCTGTTAAATTAGACAAAAATCATGCAAACGCTAACTTGGCTCTGGCAGTTATTTTGCTGAAACAAGGAAATTTTATTCAAGGATTTAATGAATATGAATGGCGCTGGCAAAAGAAAGGTTTGAGTGCTCCTAATTTCTCTCAACCTGTGTGGGATGGCTCAAATTTTCAGGGCAAAACTTTGTTAGTTTATACTGAACAAGG
>NZ_RCBY01000382.1 GCF_003838195.1 Okeania hirsuta | reverse complement strand
CCCATGTAATTTTCCTCCTGTCTCCTGTCTCCTGTCTCCTGTCTCCTTCTTCAAATCCGGCAGGTTTGATTTATTCTTCTTAATTAAGCAGAAACTTTACTAGCAGAGTGCTTTGGAATGTATAGCAGTCGAAGGAAAAGGAGCGGACATATCAAAAGCTTAAAACTCACACAACGCCAGATTTTTCCTTCTCTGGTAGATAACTAATCGCCTAGATAACTAAAACATTCTTCCTTCTACCATAACACACCAAAGCTAGAATATAACAGATTCTTTGTACTGCTATAGTTATGAGGACTTTATTTAATGTCTCGCTCTAGAATTTTTACATGGCGATCGCTGTTGACTATTAGCATAGTTTTATGCTTGGTTTTACTACTAACAATTACTACTATACTTGCTGTTATTCGCCCACCTCGAACTAACACTAACTTATTACTATTTCCAGGCATTATTTATCAAAGATTTGCCTTTTCTCAACCACGCCAGGTCATGATTCATGTTGTGACTATAGCTCTGAACACCCCTGGAGTAAAAGCATTAGTCACACCAAGAATTTCTACTTTTCCAGATATGAAAATTCGTGCCCGCACCACTTCTGAATTTGTCAATGAATTTGATTTACAACTAGCAATAAATGCCAATTTTTTCTCCCCCTTTTATGAAAAGACGCCTTGGGATTTTTACCCTAAAAGTGGTGATTTAGTTAATGTAGTTGGTCGGGCAATATCTAATGGTGATGACTACTCTATAATTGATAGAAACTGGCCGACTTTATGTTTGAGTGTTAATAATTATGCTCAAATATCAGATAACTCTATTTGTTCAGCTCAAACTATTCAAGCTATCTCTGGTAATTTAATTTTAGTTGCTAATGGTCAAGCAGTTACTCTGCCAAAAAATTCACCTTTGAATCAAAAACCCTATCCACGGACAGCAGTAGCAATTAATCAAACAGGAGATAAATTATGGTTAATTTTAGTTGATGGTAAACAGCCTTTTTATAGTAATGGTGTTACTTTGGCAGAATTAACTAAATTTATTATTAATTTAGGTGCTGATAAAGCATTAAATTTAGATGGTGGTGGTTCAACAACTTTAGTAGTAAATTCTAATTCCCAAGCTAAATTATTAAATTCACCAACTCATACTCTTGTACCTATGCGTGAACGTTCAATTGCTAACCATTTAGGATTTTATGCTCTACCTTAGACCAGTTTGATAAATATTTGCTACAAATAGATAGGCTATTTCTTCGGAGTAAACCCACACCTAACCCCTCCTAGGAGGGGAAGTCAGGAGTCGTATGGGAATGGCTTCGCTATAATTTTTTAGGTCGTAAATTATCTTTTTTGTCAAAGGGACATTCCATATAAAGCCTTTTAATCACCCACATGATTCATAACATTCTTTTTTTTAATTGGAATTAGACCGGAAATAGAGAAAAAAATTGAATATTTTTCCCTTAACTAAGTCCTGACTACTACTTGCTAAAAATTATTGTAGTAATATTTTTTGAAAGTGTTATGAACCAGATATGAAATGATTGAAGAATAAAGAAGGAAGGACTGAAGTTGGAAAAAGAAAAAAGTGGATGGAGAATACTCAAATAAGCAGCTCTGCTCGACGGAACTCCAACAAACTTGTAGACACTGCAGGTGAGGTGTGGGGTATTAAACCTTAAAAAAAAAAGATAATGTTATAGTAAGTTTAGAAAAAAATCTCACAAAAACAAATAATAATCACCTATATTATGGGTTGGCAAATAGTCTTAATTCCATTGATTTTTCTAGGTACTCTAATTCTTGTATTTTGGCAGCCAAAAGGTTTAGATATAGGTTTCAGTGCAATGATAGGAGCCTGCCTAACACTCACAACTGGTCTAGTTTCTCTAGCAAATATGCCTACATTGATTTGGGCAATTTTAGTAAATACTACCTTTACTTTACTAGCTTTAATAACTATTAGTTGGATATTGCAACAAAAGGGAGTTTTTCGTTGGTTCGGATTTCATATTGCTAATTGGAATCTGGGTAGCGGTAAACTTTTATTTGTCACACTGCTAATATTAGTAGCTCTAGTTAGTGCTATTTTCGCTAACTATGGTAGTACCTTATTATTTCTACCAATAGTAATTGAAGCTCTAATTTTACTCAAGTTTACCCCTAAAGAAATTATCCCATTTCTGATAGCTTGTGGCTTAGTTGCTGACATCAGTAGTCTACCATTTTCTATCAGTAATTCAGTCAATTATATTGCTACTACTACATACAATATTTCTTTTGGTAGTTATATAATTATAATGCTACCTATTAGTTTCGTGACAATTGCTGCCAGTATTGTTGTTTTGTTGTTTTACTTTTGGCCTGATATTCCTAGGAAATATAAAAAATTTAGATTCAGAAAAAATTATCTAGAAAGAGCATTACCAGCAACCAGTATAGAACCAAAAATCAGCCTGAAACTTGCGGAGGAAAGTCAAAATAAGCATAATTTATACCTACAATCAGAAGAATTACTTGAGAGTGAAGAAAGTCACAAAATTTCAGTTAATAGTTTGCAGAATAATTATCGATTCCAAGATTTTATTTCTCAAACTAAATTTTTAACAAATTACTGTTTTTCTCTCTTTAAATTGATATTTTATCCTTTCCTGCCAGTGATTTTATTTATCTGGGCAATGTACATAATAGTTTTTGGTCTGAGTAACTATGGTTTAACAGATGTAATTAAATATTTGTTAGTTCAAATCTCTGGATGGGGATTTTCTCTAGCTATTATTGCTACTGGTTTTTTATCTGCATTTATTAGCGCAGTCTGTAATAATTTACCATCTTCTTTGATTAACATATTGACAATTCAAACTGCACCAATAATAGATTCTAATATTTCAGAAGCAATGGTTTATGCTACTATTATTGGCTGTGTTGTTGGTGCTAAAATTACTCCTATTGGTAGTCTGTCTACTCTATGTTGGTTTTATATGATGAAGCAACATGGTTTTCAAATTAGTTGGAAAAATTACTGTGGTATTAGTTTAGCTATCATTTTACCTATTTTATTTATTAGTCTTTTGAGTTTAATTATTTGGCTGCCAGGAATGCAAATTAATTAAATGCGAATATACCAATTATATAGAACCAATTTGTAATCTATTTAAAAATAGATGGGGAGATGGGGGGATGGGGTGTATTGAAGTATTTTTAATTCTTGCTTCAATCAATTCACGACTCCGTGCCTCTAAAATTTTTACGCGGGTAAATATATCAAAAATCGTTCCTTGGAAATGGAATGAATTAATTATACCAATTCCCAAAAGTAGTGCTATACTTGGGCAATACTTCAGTTGTCAACTAATCAGCACAATCCGAATCACTTTGTATGCTAATTTTAGCTCGCGAATGATGTTAATTATTCTTATGTTTGCTTCTCCCCCATTCCCCTACTCCCCTACTTCCCCTCCTGGGAGGGGTTAGGGATGGGTCCCCTACTCAACAAAATGTAGAAAAGTTTTTGAGAAATGGTATTACTTATCCCACACTTTACCGAAAAATTGTGGGTATGCGCCTCCCCTTTTAAGGGGATAATAAAAAAAATTTTCATGAATTTGTCAATCCTCTTCTTTTCAAGGAGAGGTAATTATTCATTATTCATTATTCATTATTAATTTTTGAATGATGCACTACCGAAATTATCAATTTTTGGCGTTGGTGAAGCGCGTGTATGATATTAATTTTCATTACTTAGGAGTCAGGAGTCAGGAGTCATATCATGTCCGGTAGCATCGGTATTGTATAGAGAAGGTAAGGAAAATGGAAGAGGAAAGATGGAGGAGGAAGAAGGTTTCAGAGTCAGAAAAAAACTTAAACAGGACTTACGCAAATTGACCTTTAAAGCACCATCTGTAGGGGCGAATGGCATTTGCTAACGCAAAGCTCCGCTAACGCCCTAGCTATATGTAGAGTCCCTGCGTAAGTCCTGTTAAATTTCCTGTAGATATTCACCCTTGGGTTTACACAAACGATTGCCTTCGGACATGATATCAGGAGTCAGGAGGGAAGAAAGAAGAATAAACAGGAGTAGAAGGAGAAAGTTTTTTGGTCGCGTAAAGGTAACGGAGTTCTATCGAACTCTTATCCGGGCATGATATCATACCTCAAATCACCAACGCCCAATTTTTTTCCCCTACTCCCTAGTCCCTAGTCCCTCTTTTCTGAAAATGTCTATTAGTTATTATTCTTGTAACCAAACAGAAACTGACCCGCCATTACACCGAAATTTAGCCCAACCAGAGTCATTAGTATAAATGGGTTCCTGAATATGTTCCGTGAGGTCATAAAACTTAGCATTTGGTTTACCCACTTCCATCCACTTGTAACCTGGATAGCTATCACTCATAATTACAGCCATTGCTTTCGGATGTTCTTCAGTACCCAAACGAGTCCAACCTACAGTATTGTAATGATCGAAATAATCATATTGCTCCCCATAAGCATAATATTTCCGGGCAAAAAGTAACTTATCAATTATCCAACGGTGGGATGGTAAGAAAATCTTGTAACGGTTGCCATCTTTCCCATAATCTTCATACTCTGCACCATAATAGTCAGCATAAAAAATGCAAGGATATCCTTCACGACG
>NZ_RCBY01000381.1 GCF_003838195.1 Okeania hirsuta | reverse complement strand
GAATCCCCATGTAATTTTCCTCCTGTCTCCTGTCTCCTGTCTCCTGTCTCCTTCTTCAATCCCTCTTCCTTCTTCCTTCTTAATTTGAATTAATTTTTCTGCTAATTTAATTGCTTCAACTTTAGTGGAAATTTTTCCCTCAGCTCGTGCTATTTTAATTTCTGTTAATAGTTGACCAATTATCGGACTTTTGGGTAATTTTAAGACTGTAATTAAATCATTTCCGTTCAATAAAGGAGTGGGGTGAGCAACTTGGTCTTCTGGATTAATATAACGTTTAACTAAACAATCAATTTCTGTTATGGATATTCCTTTTCCTACTCCTACAACTGCTAAAGCAGGAAAATTTTTTCCTATTTCTTGAAATAAGAAAAATTGTTGCCTCACAGACATCTGAGAAATTTCTATTTCTGACAGTTTAGCTAAACCTTTAATAACTGCAATTGTACTCCTAATTTCTGCATTGCTATACTTCAACCCCATCAATTCAACTTCTGCTTTTTCTGGATCGGAATTAACTAATATTGCTAACTTAGCGATCGCCAACAAAGAGGTTTTTACTGTATCGCGTACCCCTCTTGCTAACTCATCTTTTAACTGAGACCAATTTTTTCCTAACTCCTCTGCTGCTATGTCTATTTGTTTTGCTATTTCCCAATTTTCTCCCGCAGTAGAAAAATAACTAGAAAGTAAACAATCTTTCCAAGCTTTTTCTATCCAAAACATACCTTGGGGATGACTCAATAAATAACTTAATTCTGTCTGCACTCTTTCTGCTGCAACATTAGTCAGCAAAGGTGCAAATTCTCGAATAGCTGTTTGAGTTTCTGGTGAAATAACAAAACCTAGCTGTGCTGCTTGACGATATGCGCGTAATAGTCGGAGAGGATCATCTCTGAGATTAGCAGATTTTACCATTCTGATAATACCATCTTGCAAATCCTTCAGAGCATTAAATAAATCTATCACCTCATCATTAAAAGGATTATAAGCGATCGCATTTATTGTAAAATCTCGTCGCCATAAGTCTTCCTCCAGACTATTACCTTCTATTTCAGCAAAATCAACTGTAGTCCCTTGAAATACCACCCTAGCAATTTTTCGTTCGGCATCCAATACCACAAACCCCGCTTGATACTGCTTCGCAATACTTTTGGCAATGTTAACTGCTTGGTCGAGGATAATAAAATCTAAATCCAGATAATCACTTTTGCGCTTCAGCAAAGCATCTCGCACAGATCCACCGACCAAATAAACAGGTTGGGGCAACATTTCTCGGTCAAATGGCCAATTATTGGGAGATAAAGCAGACAGGGAATTTATCAACATTGGTAAAAAAATCAAGTGAACTTCTCTGTAATTAGGGCTTGCGTATGGAAAGTCTTTTTGCTGGGGTAGGAGACAGGAGACAGCTATACTGGAGACAGGAGAAATAGGAATGAGCAAGGAGGTAGGAGTAAGAATTGTAAGAATGATTTTTCTACCCAACTATGCGCCTAAAATACTAACTTTTTGAGCCTTTTAGACTGAAAAATTTGCACTTTTTTCGACCCCAAAAAGGCACTTGTCTTTATATGTCAATGGTTTTAGATTAGATCGGTAAGCCCTAATTAGACTTTCTGAGTAGGAAATCAGCGCTACGCGCAAGTCAGAAGTCAGAAGTCAGAAGTAATCTCTGATCTGAAATCCGGTTATACAGTTATCGCACTTTCTACTTCCATTCAATGCAGATATAAAATACCGGAATATCTCCAGATAATTCCCACTCTCATCCTGACTTTCTCCTGACTCCTGACTCAGTCCTCCCGACTCATGACTTCGAGAGCGATACGATAACTAATTACCCGGATTCTATATGACTGGGTTTGAGCATTTAGGAATGTCCTAAGCTCTGCTTCGACTGCTATAAAATTAATTTGGGCTAGAATATAAACTCATTAAATCATTAAAATAGAAAATTATACCATGTCCGGATGATTAAGTTTAATAAAAATGTTCTATTGAAGCGATCTTGAAGGAATATCTCAAGTTTCTGCTCTGTTTCCAGTATTCAATCTTGAATTTAGACCTACCACCTACCACCTACCACCTAAGAACTTTATTATCACTAATCAAACGGACACGATATTATTGCATCAATTAAGATGAGAGTTGAGGATTAACGAGGTACTTACAAATGTGTATTTGTGTTAACTGCCACTATGTAGATCGGTGTGTTACCTATCATGCTGTAGAAACTCAGCACGAACAACTTCATTTAACAGAAAATCCAGACTTTGACCCGGTTGAACCTACAATCAATGTTAACATTCGTCCTCAAAATAATGAAATTGAAATGGAGTGGGATGTTGTTGGTTGTGAAAGTTTTAAAGAAGAAATGGGCAAATGGGCAAAATTAAGACCAGGTGAACTCATCCCTACTTAAAGTAATTCTAATTCTTTATTTCCCCTTCTTTTTATAGATAGAGTGAGAGTAGGAAATAGTACAGAAAAGGAGATTTTATGTTCGCTCAAATTATTTACTATTTATGAATATAGTGAAACTCCCAGACAACAGGCAATAGGGGGAATAAAAAGCTAATAATATTAGACTTTTAGCTATTGGGGAGTTCCTGCAATTTGTAAATGTACCAGCACACCCTGCTATAACTTTATCTCCCACTTCTTTAGGAAAAAGAAGAGTTATTAATTTGTTCTATTTTATAACTGAAAGAAAAATATAGCGTTTATTCCCTGTTTACCGAATTACTACTCTGTAGGGACGTTGCATGCAAAGTCCCTAGCTACTCCCTAAAAATTACGAATTTTGTACCTCATGCTTCTTGGGAATTAAAATATCATCAAATCAATAATAAAAATCTTTATTTATCTTTTCTATTCTCATGAGTTATTGCTACTTTCCCACCTGCAAAAATCCACAAAATCCTACTAAGGCTGAATTTTGTCAGAGTTGCAACTCTCCATTATTACTAATTCCTCCACTAAGTGATGAAAATGAAAAAATAGAAACAAAGAAAATTATTTCTTCGCCAGATAATAATCTCAAAATAGCTAACAAGTCTCGCTACCGTATTCTTAAATTAATTGGGCAAGGTGGTTTTGGTAGAACTTTTTTAGCAGTAGATGAAAAAGATTCTATTCGACAAGTTTGTGTAATTAAACAGTTTTTTCCTCAGAATACAAATTATTACCATTATGACCAAAATTCTCTTCAATCTTCAGAAACAATTTCTGGTAGTGAGTCTCTTCAAGTAAAGACAAAAACTAAAAAAGCTTCAGAATTATTTCAGCAAGAAGCACAACAGTTAAAAACTCTAGGTATTCATTCTCAGATACCCAAACTACTAACTTATTTTCAAAAGGATGGACAACAATATCTAGTTCAAGAATATATTGAAGGCAAAAATCTCGCCCAAGAATTGGCAGAAAAAGGTATCTTTACTGAAGCTAAAATTCGGGAATTTTTAAATAATTTATTGCCAGTATTACAGTTTGTGCATAAATCGAAAGTTATTCATCGAGATATTAAGCCAGAAAATATTATTCGTCGCACTACTGGTCAACTGGTTTTAGTAGATTTTGGTGCTGCGAAGTTAGTGGAGAAAAAAGGTTTACCTGAAACTGGAACTATTATTGGTAGTGCTGCTTATACCGCTCCCGAGCAACTTATGGGTAAGGCTATTTTTGCTAGCGATCTTTATAGTTTGGGTGTTACTTGTATTCATCTTTTGACTCAAGTTTCACCTTTTGATTTGTTTGATAGTAGAAATAGTAAGTGGGTATGGCGGGATTATTTAAAAATGCCTGTTAGTAAAGAACTCGGTCTAATTTTAGACAAGATGTTGGAAGGTGCAACAAATCGGCGTTATCATTCTGCCACTGCTATTATTAGACATCTTAAACCTCGGTCTAACTATATGGAAAATGTTTATTTTTCTCCTTCTTCAGCAGTGCCGAAAAAGTTGACTGAGCAAGCAGAAATTAGACAGGAGTTACAGGAAGTTTTGGCTACTGAGTCGGTTAAAATTCAGGTGAGTCGTGTCAAAAAAACTTTGACTGTTGTTATTAGTAGAAATCCCGGAAAAAAGGCTAATTATGCTCAAAATTTAAAGACTATTTCTGCGAAGTTAACTGATTTAAGATTGCAAAATATAGATCAAGTTAAATTACTAGGTAAGCTTCAGGGTAAGACTGTGCCAGAGTGGCAACAAATATTGAGAATGGATCGTAAAGCTAGGTGGAAAAATAAAATTTTGAGATTACAAAAAAATGAGCATTTTATAAAGATTTTGCAGTTAGGAACTCAGAATTTTTGGTGGGCTAGATTTAAGGAAAAAGAATTTTGGTTAGATGCTTTGATGTTTGCTTTTGCTTGGTTTATTTTTGGCTATCGGATAATTATTTGGCATCCGATAATGGCTGTTATAATTGCATCAGTTTTTATTACAGTTAAACATCTGGTTATAAAACAGAATAAATTGGCAACTAATAATTTATTTACTACTGTGGCAACAGTATTTTTAATCTTGGGTTTGTTAGGGGGTAAATTATGGATTTCTGATATTTTTGGGTTGCTTTTAGGTTGCTTATTTGTGGCTTTACCAATATTTTATGCTAGAGAGGAAATATAATTAGGGTTTGCTGA